>NZ_CM001403.1:4048188-4358153 GCF_000166195.2 Mucilaginibacter paludis DSM 18603 | reverse complement strand
TTGAAGAGAAAATCATCAACCTGCAGGAAAAGAAAAAATCGCTGTCGGATAGTTTAATTGGTGGCGAAGACAGCTTTGTGAAAAACCTGACGATGACTGACCTGGAATATTTGCTCAAGTAGGAATTGTGGACACTATTCACCCAAATAATTCCGGTCCATTTCAAATACATTTGCTGGCCTGCTGATGCCATCCCTGTTTGCCAATATATCTTGCGATATTCTATAGGGAAACACAGTACCAAAAGCTATACCTCTCAAAGTCATATTTAGTGCATAATCACGTAATACCTTCATGGGTTTCGCTATGCTTACGGTCGCCTTTTTTATAGCACACAACTTCATCTCAATCCTATTATTCAACCCACTGTTTTATAAGCCAAAGTAAACAGTGAGCTTATCTGGCAAAAAAGCACTCATGGCTTTTGTGTTCACTTGCATAGTCACCATAGCACGCTCTATCAAACTAACAGTGCAATAATGCGTCTATTTCATAAAGGCACGTCAACAAATCAAATTAAAAACGGCAAATTCCCCTGTAAAGTAGTTTTTTATTTCCTACGGCCTCAATAGAGCTTTCACATCCATTGTAAATCTGTTATTTTAGCAAACATTCTACCATTTCCATGAATATTACCCGTTATTTCAACAATAAGTTTCAAGGGGTATTATCCCGAGAACAGGATACGCTCTCCAAAGCGAGGATCCGCATATTGGCTCAAGCCATATTAGCGTTCATGTTTTTATGCGTGGCTATCATCATCTTCAGTTTGATAACACACCGTATCACCGTGGCTATACGGATGGCTATCTTTTTAATTCTTTTTGCCACCACTTTGGGCCTCCTGTTATCCAAAGTACACTGGCGAATAACCGGGCATTTGTTTTTGGTTTGTATTACTTTGCTCATTTGGTCTAACGCGCTCATTTTTCGCCAGGGAGTTACGCTCATAACCGTGCAATATACTATCCTCGTTATCACCGGTGGCTATTACATTCTTGACGCAAAATGGGGACTTATTTATTCGTTAGCCAGCATTATCCCTGTTATAGTACTCATCATCCTCCAGTATTTTCTTGATTACCGGTTTCCCACACAAACCATAAATTCTAACCAGTATGCATTCGTTTTTGTACTGGTGTTTAATTTTATACTGTTGGTATTTATTCATTATCATTTTTTTAAGGCATTCAGAAAAAGCAACCTTCGGGAGCAAAAATTAAAACAACACCTGGAGCAGGCACTAAAAGCGGCAGAAGAACTGGCGGCCGCCAAAACCAATTTCCTCTCCACGATGTCGCATGAGTTGCGCACACCTTTGAATGCTGTAATTGGAATGACCAACATTTTATCTATCGAAAATAGACAGCCTGAGCAAATTGAGAACCTGGAGATCCTACGTTTTTCGGCGGCCAACCTGATGGCCATTATTAACGACATACTGGATTTTAATAAGATTGACGCCGGAAGCGTGAAGCTTGAAAACCACGAATTTAGCCCGGGCGAATTACTTAAAAATGTATTTGGCGCATTTAGGGCCAAGGCTGTAGCTAAGGAAATTGGTTTTAATTATTTACCCGATTTAACACTCAACACCATCATTTTAAAAGGCGACGCCATTCGCTTAACTCAAATTCTTTTCAACCTGCTCGAAAACGCGGTGAAATTTACTCAGAGCGGTTACATTAGCTTTCAGGTTGAAAGCAGTTATAACAAGCCAGCTATAGCCACCATCCGTTTTGTGGTTGCAGATACCGGCATAGGCATACCACTTGATAAACAGGCCAAAATTTTCGATCCTTTTGTGCAGGAATCTTCAGAAACCAGCAGGCAATATCATGGAACAGGACTGGGGCTAACTATTGTAAACAGATTGTTAGCACTGCATAACAGCAAACTCAATTTTACAAGCCAGGAAGGCCAGGGTACTACTTTTAGTTTTGAGCTGAATTATCCTATAGTTATCCCCGAAATTAACGGCATCGTTCAAACTGAAAAAAACAGCATCTCCATTGCGCGTATGAAGATTTTGATAGCAGAAGATAATGCCATTAATGTTATAGTATTAAAAAAACTGTTAAAAAACTGGGATATTTTTCCGGATGTTGCCGATAATGGACAGCAAGCCGTAGATGCCTACAGGCATAGCGATTATGATGTGATCCTGATGGACATCAACATGCCCGTGATGGACGGCTTTGAGGCGGCCAAAACAATTAAAGAGATGCACCTTGATAAAAGGGACCCTATCCCTATTATTGCCGTAACCGCATCGATAGGGACGGATGTTGAACGATTGAGTAGCAACCCATACCTGGATGATTACCTGTTTAAGCCATTTGAGCCAGAGAATTTAAAAGAAAAACTGGAAAACATTATGAGGGCTAAAAGTAAAAATAACTGAAGCTCAAGCGGATTTAAAATATAGTTCACAGGAACATTTGATATCACTATGCCATTCCGATCAAAAAATGAAACTTAGTGTTTTTGCCTATTGCTTTAAAGTTTGGCTCACAAGTGTACTTGTGGCTCCACTTTTATTTTTTAAGGTGACCGAAATATTAGGTCGCAACATGTTAGCTCGTGAGCGTTTTTTCGATATGTACCTGATAGCAGTCATCCTGTGCGGAGTGATGTCCATCATCACATTCATTATTTTTTGGCTTATTACACTGCGTTTGGCCAAGTTAAATCTCACTAAGATTAAGCGTTTAATTTGGGTGTTCGTTATTGGCGAAATACTAACAGTACTTACATTTGGTATTTTCTTTATGTTAATGCCACAACCCTCAACACTGATTATGATGTGGTGCGTTTGCCTCGTAATTGGCTGTGGCATTTTGATTTATAAATTGAACCCTAAAATAAATAACGAATCAGAAACAGATGATACAGCTGTCGTAACTGGGTAAAAACGCCGTTATATCGTTTGCCGACCTTTATTATTCATCGCAGGGATTGCCCATGCTATGTTTATTAGTTTATCTTTATGGCCTAAGATATTGTGACATGGGGCTACCATTAAGAATTACATTTAAAGACGAAGATTACGTTTATCAGATTAACGACAGTAATCAAATCAATCAAAATACAACCCAACTTGAACTATTAGTAAACGGGGAGACGGTTAAATTAAAAAAAGATTTGAAAATGAGTTGGGTGCAGGATGGAGGCGAAACACCGCTGGATCCCGAATTGGTTCAGGCATTGGGACGTTCGGTTTCATTACGTTTAAGAATGTAAAAAACAAAACGCCAGGCTTTTGGGCTTAGCATTTTGTTTTTCTACAACTTTTTTATAAAGTGTAAGGTTCTCGCTGAGGATCTGTTTTCGCAGATGCTTTACCTGAAATAAAGTCCTTAGCTTTCTGTACCAGATCGTTAGGATTGTTCTTGATATCACTCAATATTGAACTTCCGTCTGCTCTTGGCTTGGTTATCTTTTTAATTCCGTAGGTTACTGCTGCACCTATTATTAATGATCTGATTAGTCCCATTGCTTTTTTTAAGCAATTGATATCAATGATGATGCCATATTGCCCAATAGTTAAATTTAATAACCAGAATTATTTTTAGCGGTGTAACTAAAAAACGTTAAAAACCAATTGCAATGCTCCATATTTATGCTCGGGGCTAAACATGGCTGTTGCCGCAACCGGTAAATGATAGCTAAAGATCTTTAAATCCTTGTTCAACGTTATACCTGTATTCACGATGTTAGGTTTTGAGCCGTAAAAATTAACATCGCGGCCAAAAGCAAAACCACCGCCTGCAAAAATATGCAGATCCGATAGGCCGTCTTTCCAAAGCCGGTAGTCGAGCGCTACGTAATTTGAATACGCATTAGCCAGCTGGCCATCGCTTTTGGTATAAGTATCGCGGCCCTGTACAATAGTGCTCCAATTAATGCTTAAAGGGAACTTATTTCCAAACTGGTAACCGGCAGTTACATCAATAAAATGCGAAGTGCTTGCCGGGTTATAATTAAACAAATTGGCATCAGGGTAATTGGTGAAATTATTAATATCCCAAACCGAGAAATTGAACCCCGATGTTTTATAGCTTATATAGTAGTCAAACTCCTTGTAAACACCGTCGAAACTTTCGCCGCCCCACAGCCCGATAGCCAATTTGCCGTCGCGGGTACTGAAATGCAGGTCGGCATCTGAAATTGGGCTATCTGAAACCCTGAAACCCCGCCATATATACAGGTTACGTACCTGTAAGTTAACATCAAAGGGTTTATACTTTTTCGCATTTAAAGTGTCCGTTTTTCTTGCTGTAGTGTCCTGGGCCCAGCCATGCATACAAAGGCATAGCCCGAGTATAGCCAAAAGGCTAACCTTACCTATATTTTTCATGCTATTTTTCTATTTAGTTAAATATGGATCTGGAGATAAAGTAAAGCTGCAAGTGTTACCCCAACAAGCGGCCCCAGAATGGGGATCCACGAGTAGGCCCAGTCGCTGCTACCTTTGTTTTTCATCGGTAAAAGGGCATGGATAATGCGCGGCCCTAAATCACGGGCGGGGTTGATGGCATAACCTGTTGTACCACCTAATGATAAACCTATTACCCATACCAGCAAAGCTACCGGCAAGGCCCCAACCGAACCCAGGCCTATGGCGGTTTTGGTTGGCGTTATCTCGGCACCGGTAATGTAAAAAACGGTAAATATCAGTACAAAGGCACCTATAATTTCGCTGGCTATGTTTGATACATAATTGCGAACTGCGGGCCCTGTACAAAAAACGGCTAAAATAGAAGCCGGGTTATTAGTACGTTTAAAATGATCGTAATACATTACCCATACCAAAAACGCACCCAGAAAAGCGCCCAAAAACTGGGCTATAATATACGGTATTACTTGTGCCCAGGCAAACTTGCCTGCAATGGCCAGCCCTATGGTAATGGCTGGGTTTAAGTGCGCACCGCTGTAAGGGCCGGCAACGGTTACTCCTACAAAAACGGCCAAACCCCAGGCGGTGGTAATCACCATCCAGCCGCTGTTATTCCCTTTGGTATCATTCAAAACCACGTTGGCTACTACGCCATCGCCTAAGAGTATCATTAGCATGGTGCCAATCAACTCTGCAATAAATGGAGTCATGTTAATAAAATTAAAAGTGGAAATTAAACCAGGTCATCTTCCGGAACGTCGTCGGTCCAGCTTTGGGCAGCATGGATGGCCTTTTTCCATCCGTGTATCCCCTTTTTAATGTTTGAAAGATCATCCTTCGGAACAAATTCCTTTTCTGTTTTCCAAAGCTGCTGTATCTCCTCCACATTTTTCCAGAATCCAACGGCCAGTCCGGCCAGGTAAGCGGCACCCAGAGCTGTTGTTTCAACAATGGTGGGCCGTATTACTTTACAATTTAGTATATTGGATTGAAACTGCATCAACAGATCGTTAGCTGTAGCACCGCCATCAACCCTTAACTCTTTAATTTCCATACCCGAATCTGCTTCCATGGCTTTTAAAACATCCATGGTTTGGTAAGCGATAGATTCTGTTGCCGCGCGGGCGATATGGCCCGAGGTGGTACCGCGGCTTAAACCTACAATGGTACCACGTACATCGGGCTTCCAGTAAGGGGCACCCAGGCCCGCAAAAGCCGGCACAAAATAAACCCCTTGCGTATCTGGCACGCTTAATGCCAAATCTTCAACTTCCGATGATGATTTGATAATCCCCAAACCATCACGTAGCCATTGCACCACAGCGCCTCCAATAAATATGCTTCCCTCAAAAGCGTACTGAATCTTTCCGTTTATTTTCCAGGCAACAGTGGTCAATAAATTGTTTTTTGATTCGATAAACTCGTCGCCGATGTTCATCAGCATAAAACAGCCTGTACCGTAGGTATTTTTAACCATGGCCTTTTCAATACACATCTGGCCAAAAAGTGCGGCCGATTGATCGCCGGCTATGCCTGCGATAGGTATTTTTGAGGCAAATATAGTGGTGGCTGTTTCGCCGTATATTTCACTTGATTGCTTTACTTCGGGCAGCATACTTTTCGGAACATCCAGCAGGGCCAATAATTCATCGTCCCATTGCTGGGTACGGATATTAAAAAGCATGGTACGGCTGGCGTTGGTAATATCGGTAACATGTACATGGCCACGGGTAAATTTCCAAACCAACCAGCTATCCACGGTGCCAAACGCCAGTTCCCCTGCTTCGGCCCTTGCACGTGCGCCTTCTACATTGTCCAGTATCCATTTGATTTTGGTACCCGAGAAATAAGAATCAATCACCAGCCCGGTTTTTGAGCGGATCAAATCTTCTTTTCCATCTTTCTTCAATTCATCGCAAAAGGCTGCGGTTCGCCTGTCTTGCCAAACAATGGCATTGTAAACCGGCTCGCCGGTGGCTCTGTCCCAAACTATTGTTGTTTCGCGCTGATTGGTGATGCCTATGGCTTTGATATTGGTACCGTTAATTCCCATCTTAACAGTAGCTTCGGCCGCTACCCCAGCCTGGGTTGACCAGATCTCGTTCGGATCGTGTTCCACCCATCCGGATTGCGGAAAAATCTGTGTAAATTCCTTTTGAGCAACAGATCTTATTTTCCCGGTATGATCAAATACAATAGCACGGCTGCTCGTAGTGCCCTGATCGAGGGCTAAAATGTACTCTTCCATAATTTTAACGTTTATTAGTGTGTTTTATATAATAGGTTTAGTTCAGGTTGTTGGTTGGTATGGCTCTAACAAATAGGTTTGCGCCATTTTAATAAAACTGTTTACCTGTTCTTTTTTCCAGGTATCGTCTTTATTTAATTCAGGCGCCATCAAATCAGCAATCAGCGGTGCCATGTCAATAGCCGCGCGGGCATCTAAAAACAGGGCACGCACTCTTCTGGCTAAAATATCCTCCACGTTGCGGGCCATTTCATATCTTACGCCCCAAATTACTTCGGCCTTGATGTATGGCATGCGGGGGTGCAGCTTCTGTTTCCATTCGGGGTTTTCGTTGGCTAAAGCAAGTAATGCAGCCTCATCACTACCGTAAACATACAGGTGGTTGTTGCGGTCAACATCAGTTTTGCTGCCGTGTATCTGCAATGTTTTGGTTTTGGTTGCCCGGGGGCTTAAACCGCCAACCGCAATAGCTTTATCAACGGTATCCTCGCCCATGCGGCGGTAGGTGGTCCATTTGCCGCCAGTTATGGTAACCAAACCAGAATCAGAAACAATCAGTTTATGGCTGCGGGAGATCTCTTTGGTTTTTGAGGATCCGCTTTCCGGAGCAGCCAGCGGGCGCAGGCCCGCAAATACACTGAGCACATCTTTACGGGTAGGCGCTTTGGTTAAATATTTGGCAGCGGTACGCATAATAAAATCAATTTCTTCGGGCAAAGCCTTTGGTTCAAGGCTATGCTCATCAATAGGCGTATCGGTAGTACCTACCACCAGCTTATCATGCCATGGCACAGCAAAAAGTACACGGCCATCATCCGTTTTAGGAATCATTAAGGCATCTTCGCCCGGCATAAACGATCTGTCGAGCACAATGTGCACACCCTGGCTGGGCTTAACCATGGGCTTTCTTTCGGGTTTATCCATGTTTAAAATATCATCAACAAAAACCCCTGTAGCGTTAATTACAGTTTTGCCTTTGATGGCGTAGCTTACCCCGGTTTCTATATCAGTTGCAGTAACTCCGGTAATTTTATCCTTAACGCTTTTTAAAAGTTTAGATACTTTAAAATAGTTAAGTACCGTTGCACCCTGCTCTAAAGCGGTTTGGGCCAGGTTTATGGCCAAACGGGCATCATCAAACTGCCCATCGTGGTAAACTACGCCTCCATACAAGCTTTTTTGCTGAATAGTAGCCAGTTTGCTGATCACCTGTTTTTTTGAGATATGTTTGGCGCGGCCAAAACCTAATTTGCCGGCCAGCAAATCGTACATGGTTAAGCCTATGGTATAGAACGCTCCACCCCACCACTCGTAATTAGGGATAATAAACGATTCGTTTTTTACCAAATGGGCCGCGTTTTTCAGAAGCAGGCCTCTCTCGTATAAAGCTTCCCTAACCAATGCAATATCGCCCTGCGCCAGGTAACGTACACCGCCATGCACCAGCTTGGTACTGCGGCTTGAGGTACCCTTTGCAAAATCGGCCTGTTCAAGCAACAGGGTTTGATATCCGCGTGAGGCCGCATCAACGGCGGTACCCAGTCCGGTAGCGCCACCGCCTATCACAATGATATCCCACACTTTATCCGGGTCGACTAATGCAGTTACTATTTTATTTCTTTCGATTGTTGTCATGATCTTTTCAAATATTTAGCTTAACATATAAATTTGTTTCGCTTTGTTAATCAAAATTACAAAACGAAATATAACGAAACAATATCGAAACTAACTAAAAGTGATTTTTATCAGATATTCATTGTAACATTCATTTTATTTCATTATTTTAATAAAAACAAAGTCAACGTAACAAATAAGCAAGCAACTGAAACCATTTTTTAATTTCGTTGATATACCTATTTAAAAAATCAGCCGAAAAATTTTGCTTTATTGGTACTTTTGACTCCACAGTAAACCGTTTTGCATCAGCATATGAGAAGTATAACCGAAAGACATCAGCACATTTTAAAAAAGCTAAATGAAGCAGGCTATGTGAATGTGCAGGAACTGAGTGACGAAATGAAAGTTTCGCACGTTACCATTCGCAAGGATTTAAAATTACTTGAGGATAAAAAACTACTTTTCCGTACGCATGGCGGCGGATCAAAAACCAATCCGTATATCAGCGATCAGCCGGTTGAAGAGAAAGAACAATTGCATGCCAGCGAAAAACAACTGATTGCCCAAGCTGCGGCAAAAATGATAGGCGATAACGATTCGATCATCATCGCATCCGGCACCACCATGCTGGCGCTGGCCAGGGCCATCCACCCGAAAATTCATCACCTTACCGTAATTACTTCGGCATTAAACGTAGCGCTCGAACTCTCGCACCGTCAGCATGTAGAGGTACTGCAGCTTGGCGGCCAAATAAGGCCGAGCTCATCGTCGGTTATGGGCCCGTATGCCGAGCAGATTTTAAACGACGTATCGTGTAGTATACTTTTTTTGGGTGTGGATGGGATTGACCTGGAAACCGGGCTTACCACCACAAACCTGATGGAGGCACGCCTAAATCAGAAAATGATCGATGCCGCGCAGATCACAGTTGTACTGGCCGACAGCTCGAAATTTGGCCGCCGCGGATTGGGTAAAATATGCGGACTGGAACATGTGCAGCATATTATAACCGATGGCGGTATAGCCGCAGCTACCGTTAAGATACTGGAGGATAAAGGCGTAAATGTTACTATAGTGGCTTGATGAAATAAAACTCAGCTAAAAACCAAGAGCCCCCGACCAATGCAAATTATTAAGTAGCGGTAATGGGTTTGTATGGCTCTATCTTAGTTGCCACAGCTTCGTTGTCATCTCTTTCTGGATGAGTGTAGCACTTTCCATTTTACGATTCTAACCGCATCATAAAGCTAAAGTTTAGGCTTCACAACATTTTATCGTTGACAGGGCACCAAGCTAATGCAATTTGGGATGGAGTTAGGCTTGATATATAGATGCGGCATCCCGGCATACGGCATCAATATATTATAACAATTATTATTATAAAAAATTGTTAATAATCAATAAAAGCACCCCATTTAACCCCAAGCGCTTTTCCGCAAACAATTGATTATACATCAATTGATTAACACATAAAGTTATAGTAAAAAAACAAATTATCAATATCTAAACATAGGTAATTTTAAATTCATACCAATATGTCATTATTTAAAAACAACTAAAAATATAGAACAATAAAAGAAATAGCTTTACATCAATATCTAAAAACTTAACCTTTTACCAAATGAAAAAACAAAACAAACCCATTACTTTATGGGCGATTGCCATTCTGGCTACCGCTTTCACAGCTTGCCAAAAACCGGCTAAACTAAATCCTTCTACTTCGGCTGACGGAACCAAGTCTAATACCTTAACAACCCAAAGCCTTACCAACGGGTTAATAGCCTATTGGCCATTAGACGGCAATGCATCGGATGTTTCGGGCAACGGCCACAACGGAACTACGTATAACGTAACATCCGTTGCCGATAGATTTGGAAATGCCAATAGTGCTTATCATTTTAATGGATCAACAAGCTATATTTCTGTAGCTGATAATGCCGCACTACGCTTAAACGGCACCGACTTCACCATTAACGCATGGGTTAAACTTGACACTTACAATTCATCTTTTGGATCCGAGGTGGTTGATAAGCGGCTTCCGGGTGGTAATACAGGCTACACTTTTTCCATTAACGGTTATGCTAATACAGTATCGCCTTTAGGCACATTTGGTTGGGGCGGAGGCGCAACAAGCACAGTTGCGATTGATACAGCTCAATGGCATATGATTACGGTTGTATACACGGCATCAAGCCAAGAGATAAAACTTTACAAAGATGGTGTTTATAATAACACCACAAGCTCTATGGCATCACCACTTTCAACTAATAACGCTACGCTATACATTGGCTGCGACAATCCCACAATTTCGAGTCCGGGGTATTTCTTTAACGGCTCAATGGATGACATCAGGATTTACGGCAAAGCCCTTGATGCAAATACAATTGGTGATATATATGGTGCACCGAATGTTAATACTGGACTAATTGCCTATTGGGCATTTGATGGCAATGCCAATGACTTCTCAGGCAATAACAATAATGGTACGCTACACAATGTAACCCCGGTTGCCGACAGAAACGGAAATGCTAACAGCGCTTATCATTTTAATGGATCAAACAGTTTTATTTCTGTAGCTGATAATACTGCGTTGCGGCTAAGCGGTACAGACTTCACTATTAACGCATGGGTTAAACTTGATGATTACAACGCCTCATATGGATCCGAGGTTGTTGATAAGCGATTGCCGGGCGGTAATACGGGTTACACTTTTTCCATTAATGGTTATGCTAACACAGTATCGCCCCTGGGCACGTTTGGTTGGGGTGGAACAAGCACAGTTGCACTTGATACAACTCAATGGCACATGGTTACAGCTGTATACACTGTAGCAACCCAAGAGGTAAAACTTTACAAAGATGGTGTTTATAATAATACCACAAGCTCCATAGCATCACCACTTTCAACCAACAATGCCACATTATATATTGGATGCGACAATCCCATCATTTCAAGTCCGGGATACTTCTTTAACGGCGCAATGGATGATATCAGAATTTATAACAGAGCTCTTGATGCAACCGCAATTACGCAGCTGCACAATACAATAAATTAGGTTGTAAATATTAACCCCGACATAGGTATATGATTAAAGGCGGCAGTTGATGATGAGCAATTGCCGCCTTTATACCAATAATTGATCATAGCCAACTTTATCTTAATACTTATCCCTTTACCCGAGACAGATACATTAAAAATTCAATATTTTGATGAGATAATTCTGTCCAACGGAGCGCGTTCTTTTGATTACCAGATGCATGCCTTTCAAAACGCAACAGGAGTGCTTCTTTGCACGTTACTATCGCACAAAGCCTATAATTTAAATAGCCTTGCTTATTTTGGGGGCAGCAGCTTATTAGCATAACCTTTTAGCAGATAAGTAATATCGTCAGACAGGTTAAATAGATACGTACACCCACCGTACAGGATGGTAATAAAAGCACTGCGTACCAGCAAGTCAACAATAAAATTATCAAAATGAGGCACTATCCACACAGACAAGAAATAGATGGACACACCCATTAACAGAGTGTAAGCACTTTGAATAGTAAAGGGCTGCATTTTGTATACAATTAGTAAAAATACAAACCTAAACAGGTTAAAAATCAATAGCGACATACCGCTGGCTATAGCTGTCCCGGTAATACCATACAACGGTATAAATATCAGGTTGCTTATCACTACAATTACAATCAAAACCAGGTACGAGTAAAAATCGAACCTGAAATACTTCGAGCCAGAAATGATGACGTTGTTTACCCCGGCTGCTGAATCAATTAAGTATCCCAACCCGATAAAAAAGATGACGTATCTCCCGCTAGCATACTTAGCTGGTAACAAATGAAAAATGTTATCGATATTGGCCCATATCATGATAAACAGGAACAGGGAAGTTATTATTTGCGTTATACAGCTCTTTTTATAGATTGATTTGATCGTATCAAGATCGTTATCTTTCCAGGCATCGGTAATAATAACGCCACTGATACCATACAACGACCTTGCTGGCAGCGAAATTAAAGTGGCAAAATACGATGCAATGGCGTAAATACCCGTATCACTCAAACCTAATTTCAAATTAACAATATAAACATCAATATTATCTACCAATATAGATGCTGAGCCTGCCAGGATGAAGAAAAAGGAGATATTAACCAGTTTGCTCCTCAGCGGTTTATCGATAAATTTAAAATTAGGCTTAAAAAAGAAATGCTTATCACGAATTAGTACCCATAACATAATAAAAGTTGGGACGATATTAGCAAATAACCAAATGATTATAAAGGTGTGAAAATCAACAAGCTTAAAATAAATTGCCAGGACGGCAATTAAAACAAAAAGCCGCTTGGTAAACTCCCTCAATATCTTCCCCGAGATTGCATTGTATAAAACACGGGCATATAGTTCAAACACGTTAAAATAAAGAGTAAAAAAAGTAAGGGGAATCAGGCACCAGTAATACCTATTAAAGAGTATTTCTGAACTCGAGTCCGACCCTATCACCTCATCCTTAAATACGTAAGCGCCTATGGCAAATAGAAGCATACCAACGCCGGATACCAGGCAAGAGAGAAACAAATATCCGTGATGTTCTTTTTCCTTATCACGGAAATAAGGAAAATATCGGGCTGTTCCGTTAAAACCGAGTGCTGCAAACTGGGCGAATAACAAAGAAAAAGAGAGTAATATTCTAGTAAGCCCCACTTGCTCGGTGGTTAAAGCATGGGGCTGCAAAACGCTAATTGTGATAAAACCAATAAGAACACCTAAATATGAATAAAAAGTACCTTTTAAAGTCTGTTGTTGTATAATCCCCATTTTAGTTTGGCTATCGGGCCGGATATTTAAATGTTTGTAAAATAAAGTATATTTTTGGCAAAAATCATGACAAAAGCAAAATACAAAGTTAGTGTTGTTACTGTTACTTATGGTGAGCGTTGGGAGTTTTTAAGCCAGGTGATTAAAAGGTTATTAAGTTTTGATTTGATATACCGGATTGTAATTGTTGATAACGGCTCGTCATATGATTTAAAATCCAAGATAACCGAGTTAGCCGATGAACGTTTAATTTTAGTTGGCGAGGGCTATAATACAGGCTCAGCTGTAGGTTATAAAATAGGTATAGCCCATGCCTATCAGCATACCGATACCGACTTTATATGGCTGTTGGACGATGATAACCTACCTGATGAAAAGAGCCTTGATGTTTTACTGGAAAGCTGGAACGAGTTAAACGGAGATCAGCATAAAACAGCACTGTATTGCTTAAGGCCAGACAGAAATACGGATTTGAGGATTGCACAGGGCGACTCGCCTGGCAACTATTTTCTCATTCCGGACAGTATCCTGGGATTTTCAATTTTTCGTTTAGGCTACTTTCAACTACGGAAACTTAAAGATAAATTCGGCAAGCCTAAAGAATTCAAAAAATTGGCCACAATGCCCTTTGTTCCTTATGGGGGTTTTTTTTTTCCTAAAGCCATGGTTGCTATTATCGGCTATCCGGATGAGAAATATTTTTTATATATAGACGATGCTGATTATACTTACCGTGTTACGCAATCGGGCGGTAAAATTTGGCTGATACCGGGGGCAAGGATTGCCGACATTGAAACCTCACAAGGCACAGACTACAAGTACAGCAATTTCTCTTCAATTATTTTAGACCTTTGGAATTTCAGGATGTTTTACCGCGTACGAAACATGGTCTATTTTAATTCAAAAACTTCCGTAAAGAGCCCTTTTCTGTTTAAATTAAACAAATCCATATTTCTTAACAAGTTACGGTTAATCAGTATCATCAGTTCTAAACAAAAAGAATACAAGAAATTGGTAGTTGCTGTAAACGATGGATTGAACGGGAAGCTCGGAAAAGCAACTGAAGATAAATTTTAACGGCAAAGGTAAGAATGTACAATCTCTGCATTATTAAGCCCAATAAAAATGCTTTTTCCGAAACATTTATTCAGGAACATATCAACCGATTGGCTGGCAATAAGACAGTTTTATACGGCGGTGCCTTTCCTGTATATGATAACGAAGGTAAATTTTTAATCAAGTCAAAACTTGGCATCTTAAGCTATCTGATTCAAAAAAGAATATTAAAAAAAACCAGCATTAAGGTGCGGACCGATGCACTGGTAACTTATTTTAAAACTCAAAAAACCGACGTTGTGCTTGCCGAATACGGCATGGTCGGCGCAATGGTTACCGAAGCTTGCCAATTGGCCGGGGTTCCGCTGGTCATACATTTTCACGGCGCCGATGTGCACCATCGAGCCACCGTAGCATCTTATTTTGCCCTCTATCAAAAGGCATTTAAATACGCCAGTTATTTTGTTGCTGTATCAACAGATATGGTTGAAGCATTAAAACAATTAGGCGCGCCTCCCGATAAAATAATCCTGGCGCCATGCGGAGTTGATACCACCAAATTCACTCAGGTTGATGTTTTAAACGCAGGCCCTGCTTTTTTAGCAATTGGTCGCTTTGTAGAAAAAAAATCCCCTGATTCTGTAGTTAAAGCTTTTAAATTGGTGCATCAAAAATTCCCGGATGCTACGTTAACCATGGTTGGGCAAGGGCCATTGTTTGAAGCAATCCAAACTATGGTTGAGCAATTGGGGCTAAATCAAAGCGTCAACTTAACCGGGGTTTTGAAAACAGAACAAATCAGAGAACTGATGGCAAAATCGCGTTGCTTTGTACAACACTCTGTAACGGCTAAAAATGGAGACATGGAGGGCACCCCGGTAACCATTCTGGAGGCTGGCTCATCAGGCCTCCCTATTGTTAGCACCCTACACGCTGGCATTAAAGAAGCGGTAGTAAACGGAAAAACCGGATATCTGGTTGCGGAGCACGATATTGAAGGCATGGCAGAAAAGATGATGTTATTTGCGGCCAATGCCAAATTTGCCGAACAGGTTGGCAGTGCAGGGCGTGAGCACATCCTTAAAAATTATGATATTAGTTACAGTATTGCTAAATTGAATAAAGCACTCAAGAGAAGCATCACCGGCAATTAAAGAACCACATCAACACTTAAAAAAACAGATTATTTTCAAATAATATATCATACAAAGAAGTCCAATGAACGATTTAGAGGAGTATTTTAAAAAAAACACGTCAAGAGTAATAACTAAATGGAGCCAATATTTTGAGGTTTATGACCGGCATTTCAGCAAATACAGGGGCAAGGAAATTGTTTTGTTAGAAATTGGGACCTTTCATGGAGGCAGTTTGCAAATGTGGAAGGAATATTTTGGCGACAAAGCTAAAATTTACGGAATAGACATCAACCCCAACTGTAAGGAAGTGGAGGAAGACAATATTCAAATTTTTATCGGCTCTCAATCAGATCGTACATTTTTGAAAAAAGTAAAAAGCGAAATCCCTCCGATCGACATCCTGATTGATGATGGGGGACACACGATGTTGCAGCAAATCGTTTCTTTTGAAGAACTCTTTGATCATATCAAGCCTGACGGAGTTTATCTATGTGAAGATATGCATACTTCTTACTGGTTAGATTATGGTGGCGGCTACAAAAGGCGAGGCACCTTTGTGGAATATTCCAAAAACTTTATTGATTATATAAACGCGTATAACTCACATCAAAAATCTTTGCAAGTTAGCTCGTTCACAACATCGGTAAACTCTTTGCATTATTATGACAGCATGCTGGTGATCGAGAAGCGCCCCACTCCAAAACCCTTTTCTTCCAGAACGGGTACTATTGAAATACCTTTTAAAAAGGGTCAGGGTAAGTTGAGCATCGCAAAAAAATTCAAATATAATTACAACAAATTATTAAATTTTTTCAGGTTGCCATTAAAGAACGGAAATTTCGACTAATTCAAATATTAAGAACTTTTATAATTATATTAGGCCTTTAATATCTTTAATGAAATACATCTACCTTATCATTTTTTTATTTTGTTTAAATTTTAATACCGCGGCGGCTTTAGCGCCCGGTATTACAAGCTTCACGCCGACACAGGCGAGCAAAGGTGCCAGAATTACTATTAACGGCACAAATTTTTCCGATGCCACATCGGTAAGCTTCGGCGGAACAGCAGCCATGCGGTTCACCATAGTTTCTTCAACAACTATAGTAGCAACCGTAGATGCTGGCGCCTCTGGCAATATAGCCGTTACTACCCCGTCGGGCACGGCTGTACTTCAGGGCTTTACTTATATCAATGCGCCTAATATCTCCTACAATACACCTCAAAACTATGGTGTTGGCATAGCTATTACGCCTTTAGCACCTGCTAACAGTGGAGGGCCAGTACCGGCAACTATCTATGGGCAAACCAGTACTTATGCCGGCACCGGAAATTCTGGCTCAACAAATGGTTCAGCTCTTACTTCAACTTTTTACAGTCCTACCAGGGTAGCAGCAGATCTATCGGGCAATTTATATGTGGCGGACAGAGATAATAATTTAATACGGAAAATCTCATCCGGCGGCCTTGTAACAACATTTGCCAGTGGCTTTAACCAGCCTAACGGCGTTACTGTGGATTTAAATGGAAACGTATACGTCGCCGATGCGGCTACTAACTCCATCAAGAAAATAACACCTACCGGATCGGTAACAGTAGTTGCAGGTAACGGGTCTATGGGTAGTAATAATGGTATAGGTTCGGCTGCCAGCTTTTATTATCCGTTCAGCGTTACGGTTGATGGCGCAGGCAATTTATATGTATCCGACAATGGCAACAACTTGATCAGGAAGATTGACCTTGCTGGAGCAGTAACAACACTTGCAGGAAGTGGAATGGCCGCATTTGCCGATGGCACAGGCACTGCCGCGAGCTTTTACGGTCCCTGCGGCGGAACATTGGATGCTATGGGTAATTTATATATTGCCGATGGCGTCAATAATAGGGTAAGGAAAGTAACGCCATTGGGAGTAGTAACAACCGTAGCAGGTAATGGCACAAGGGCAACTATTAATGGTAACGGCACATCAGCAAGCTTAAATACCCCAACCGGTGCAACAATTGATATAGCAGGCATCGTTTATGTGGCAGAACTGGATGGTAACTGCATCCGGAAAGTAGACCCTTCGGGTAACGTAACCATCCTGGCAGGCAGTAATGTAGCAGGATCAGCCAATGGCATTGGTACCGCAGCAAGTTTTAGGCGACCCAATGACGTTCAGGCAGACCAATCCGGTTTTATTTATGTAACCGATTATGGTAACAACGTCATCCGTAAAATATTAACTACCGGCTATGCTATTGATAAAACATTACCCCCTGGATTAACCTTTGATCCAACAACTGGCATTATCAGCGGTACACCGACTGCAACATCTCCGTCAACCATATATACCATAACAGCCTATAACACTGCCGGAAGTAGCACAACAACGGTAACCATCAGCGTTAGCCTCGCAACGCCCCAAACTATTACCTTCCCTCCTCTAAACTCTGTTATTTACGGCGCTGCCGATTTTAGCGCAGGCGCCACCAGCACCAATAATACCATACCTATAACCTATACCAGCAGCAACCCGGCGGTAGCTACCGTGTCTGCTGACGGCAAGGTGCATGTTGTTGGCGTTGGGCAAACTACCATCACAGCATTACAGGCCGGAAATTCAATTTACAACGCGGCTACACCAGTAAGTCAAACATTAACGGTCACACCTGCTGCTTTAATTGTTACTATCAGCAATCAAACTAAAACTTACGGCGCGGCTAATCCAAATTTCACTTTTACCTATGCTGGCTTTGTTAATGGTGATGATGCCACTAAACTAAGCGCGCAGCCCGGCGTTGTAACCACTGCTTCCGCATCTTCGCCTGTAGGTGTTTATACAGTTACTGGTGGCAACGCGGCGTCCGCCAATTATACTTTAACCTACATCTCCGGAACTTTAACTATTTTGCCTGCTCCCTTAATCATCACAGCAAATAACCAAACACGCATTTATGGTATTGCCAACCCTGCATTGTCATTAACCTATACCAGTTTTGTAAACGGCGATGATGCCAGCAAGCTTACTGCTCAACCAACGGTTAGTACGATAGCCACGGCGACATCCGCAATCGGCACATATCCCATCACGGTATCAGGCGCAAGCAATGCCAACTACAATATCAGCTACCTGCCAGGCACGCTCACTATAACCGTAGCGCCCCGCATATTAACGTTTAACCCGATACCTGATAAAGTATCAGGAGATATTGATTTTGATCCGGGCGCCACCATCAATACAAACGATGCTATCACTTATGCCAGTTCAAATCCATCGGTGGCAACTATTGTGAACGGTAAAATCCATATCACCGGCGTGGGCTCTGTCACCATTACGGCCAGTGTAGCAGCAAAAGCTAATTACCAGGATGTTTCACCCAAGGCGCAGCAATTACTTGTTACAGACATCAATAATAATGATTTAGCTATTCACCCAGTGGTAACACCAAATGGCGATGGCATCAATGATGTGCTGCGTATTGATGGAATCAAAAAATATCCTGACAATAAACTAACCCTTGTTAACGTGAACGGCATCAAAGTTTTTGAGGCCAGCGGCTATGATAATGTGAAAAATGTTTTCGATGGCCATTCAAATATTACCGGGGCGTTCCAGCCGCAAGGCACTTATTTTTATTCGTTGCAGTACCATGAGAATGGACAGTCGAAAAGAAAAGTAGGATACGTGGTGCTCAAATACTAAATACACTCAGACCTGAATTAATTATGTTGAAGCGTAAAAGCACTAAATATATATTTTCCGTTTTGTTGACAGTTATAACGTTTATAGCCAAGGCGCAGCCAGCTTTAACGTATACGCAATACATGGATAACCTTACTCCAATAAACCCCGCGGCCTCTTTAACCCGTACTGACGGCACCGCCAATATAATGGCGCGCAACCAGTGGATTGGCATAAAGGGCTCTCCTATTCTGTTCCTTTTCAATGGGAGCGTCCCATTAAAAAGCATCAACGCATCCGCAGGAATAATTGCCTCTGATAACGAACTGGGTGTTGAGCAAGCCACCGAATTTAACGGCTTTTTTGCAAAGGCTATCCAACTCAACGAAACATTGAACCTGGGCGTGTCTTTAAATGCAGGCTTCAGGTATTATACAAGCGACTACGCCTCGCTAGACCCGAACGATCCGGCCATTCAAACCGATGTGCGGGAATTTAAACCCAATGTTGGCTTCGGCGTAATGCTGTATAGCGATGACTATTTTGTTGGCCTATCACTACCTCAACTAACTATCCGTAATTTAGGTAACGGCTCTTTACTCGATAACAACAATTTCAGAAATCATTATTACCTCTCGGCCGGGTTTAGTACCCAACTTGATGAAGACTTTAAACTCAAACCGGCTACCTTGCTTTATTATTCAAGAGGGGTGCCTTTCACGGCGGATGTTTCCAGCAAATTATATATTAAAGAGACTTTGGGCTTAGGCGTAAATTACCGGACCACCAAAGAAGTAGCCGCACTATTTTCGCTTGATCTGGATTTATTTCATGTAGGCTATAGTTACCAATTCGGTACATCAGCCGCCAACATCGGCCAGTTAAGCAATGCTACACACGAAATTATGTTGACCTTTATTTTTGGAAAAGGGCACCAGGTGCCAATTAGTCCGGGGAACAGGTAACGATTAAATACCTCTTCTGAATCCGTACCGGCAACTCATCAACTCTGGTTATAACAAAACAGAAGAAGTAGCAGACCTTTAGTTTAAGAATTATTTTACTTTTGTTTTGGTAAAATAAATCAGGTTTGGCTGATATTTAATTATCATTAATTATAAAAACTTAATGCAGCATCTTGCTCCCATTGCCCTTTTTGTATATAATCGCCCAGAGCACACCCGCCGTACACTGGTTTATCTTAAAAAAAACCATTTGGCTGATGAGTCCCGTTTATATATTTTTTCGGATGCTCCAAAAAATAATGCCGATGCCGCTAAGGTGGACGAAGTAAGGCAATTAATTAAACAGGCAGATGGCTTTAAATCCATTAAAGTTATTGAGCGCAAACAAAACCTTGGCCTGGCAAATTCTATCATAGCAGGGGTTACACAACTGGTTAATGAATATGGCAAGGTTATAGTTTTTGAGGACGATTTACTTACCTCGCCTTATACCTTAACCTATTTCAACCAGGCCCTTGATCGTTACGCACTCGATGAGCAAGTAATGCATATCGGTGCCTATATGTATCCTTTAAAAGAAGCCGCCGACTTACCAGAAACCTTTTTTTATCGCGCAGCCTCAAGTTGGGGTTGGGCCACATGGGCCAGAGCCTGGAAGTATTTTGAACCGGACGTGAATAAATTAATAGCTGAATTTGATCAAGCCAGTATTCTTCAATTTTCTATAGAAGGTAATATGAATTTCTGGAAACAGATACAGGAATTTAAATCCGGAAAAAACAATTCGTGGGCGATACGTTGGTATGCCTCCATATTTTTACGTAACGGATTAACACTAAATCCAGCCAAATCGCTAATAGAAAACATTGGCAACGATGGTAGTGGAATTCACTCTAATAACGAAGATATTTACAAAGTGCAAATATCAAAACAAGCTGTAACGCAATTCCCTACGGAGATCAGTGAACACCAAACAGCATACCGTGCTATTAAGCATTTTTTAAAACATCGGAAAGGCAGTCTATGGCAAAGAGGTATACGTTATTTAAAACAATTGCAACAAAAGCTAAACAAGTAAAACCACTGACTATCAACACTCTAATACTTACATTATAGCTAAATAACACGCCTGTGTGTAATTGCCGCGGAGCGGCATCAGAAGAAAAATTTGCTGGTAACTTAAACTATCCAATTCAACATACTTGCATCATACTTGTTAGCACACTAAATATTAATGTATTTTTGGGCCATGTTAAAAGTGGTGCATTTAAATACTTACGATGGCAACGGCGGCGCGGGGCGTGCCTGTATCAGGCTTAACCGGGCTTTGCTGTCAAAGGGTATTGATTCTAAAATAGTTGTGCATTACAAGTTTGGCAGCGATGCCCGGATACTAACCTTTAACACCAACCTGATACAAAAGGCCTATACGGCGGCAACCATTGTATTGGAACGCATTTTAGCCAAACGTTATTTAAAACCAGTAAAAACGCCGTTTTCGTTCGCGTGGTTCGGCCGATCGGTAATTCATCATCCGGATGTTAAGAATGCCGACATTATCCATTTACACTGGGTAAACCACAGTTTTTTAAACCCTAAGCACCTGGCCGAAATTGCCCGGCTAAATAAACCCGTGGTATGGACATTTCATGACAGTAATGCCTTTACGGGAGGATGCCATGTGCGTTACACCTGCGATCATTTTCACCGCGAGTGCGGCGATTGCCCATTGCTAAGCAAGCCGGGGCCTCACGATGTATCGCACCAGATCTGGAAAGAGAAGCAAAATGCTTACAACCAACTGAATTTTTCGATCATATCGCCAAGCGGATGGATGCGTAAATCGGTATCGGAAAGCAGCCTGATGAAGGGTAAAAGCATTATACAAATACCCAACACGCTTGAAACAGACCTCTTCAGGCCGATGGAACAGCAGTCGGCCCGTGAGCAATTGGGCTTGCCAACGGATAAACTGATATTTTTAACGGGCTTTATGCCATCGCGCAAGGATATGCACAAAGGTACCGGCTACTTAATGCAAAGCCTGGAGCTGTTGGCACAACGGCAGGGCATAAATACCGGCCAGATAGAGTTGGTTGTTTTTGGTAACCGCAACGAAAAGGATGTCCCTGTATTTCCGTTTAAAACCACTTTTTTAGGTACCATTAGCAACGATGAAAAGCTGGCGCAATGCTATGCCGCCGCCGATGCCTTTTTAATACCATCGTTGGAAGACAATTTGCCTTATACCGTGATGGAAAGTTTGGCCTGCGGCACACCGGTAGTAGCGTTTACCACAGGTGGTATTCCGGATATGGTACAACATCAACACAATGGTTACTTAGCTACATACCGCTCTGCCGAAAGTTTTACCGATGGTATGGAATGGATCATTAACCATCCCGATCATCACAGTTTACGCGAGCAGGCCAGGCAAACCGTAATGGACAATTTTTCGGAAGAGATAATCGCCCAAAAACATCTGGAAGTTTATCAGCAATTGGTTAAAAAACAATAAGCATGTTCAAACCAAGGTTAAGCATCATTACTATCGTATATAACAACGTTCGGCATATTGAGCGCACCATACTAAGCGTGCTGAACCAAACCTATAAAAATATTGAATACATCGTGATTGATGGACTCTCAACCGATGGCACGCTCGATGTGATCAATAGATACCGGGACAGCATAGCGGTGGTTGTAAGCGAAAAGGATAAAGGCATTTACGATGCCATGAATAAGGGTATTGAAATCGCCACAGGCGACTATATCCTGTTTATGAATTCGGGGGATGAGTTGTTCGCTGCAGATACTGTCGAGAAAGTTTTTGCCACCGAACCGGATGCCGATATTTATTACGGCGAAACAGAGGTTATTAACGATGACGGCGAAAGTATGGGCCGGCGCCGACACAAAGCTCCCGAAAAATTTACCTGGCGGGGTTTTAATCTCGGCATGAGTATCAGCCACCAGGCCATTTACATTAAAAAGAGTATCATTGAGCCGTATGATAGCCGGTATCAGTTAAGTGCCGATATCGACTGGATTATCAGCGCCGCAAAAAAGGCAAAAAAAATAGTGAACACCCGTCAATATGTTGCCAAATATCTGTTTGGCGGTATGTCGAAAAAAAAGCATAAGCAAAGTTTAGCTGAGCGTTTCCATATTATGCGCAGGCATTACGGCCTTTTGCCTACGCTGTTTAATCATGGCATTATTGCAGTTAACTTAACCTGGTATTACGTTTTGCATCGAAAAACTAACGATTAATTTTTATCGTGTCAGGGCGTATATATGTTCGTCCGAAAATTGGCCAAACTTATATAAAGCTTTTTTCGCTATCCCTTCTTTTATAAATCCGGCTTTCTCTAACACCCGCATTGATGCCGGGTTGCTATCAAATACACCGGCCTGGATCCGCGCCAGGTCAAAGTTTTCAAAACTGTAATCCACCATCAGGCGCACAACTTCCGTCATGATACCTTTTCCCCAGAAGGGCTCACCAAGCCAATAACCAAGTAGTGCCGTTTTACGAAAAATATCCTGCCTAAATTCGATACCGATACCGCCAACCAATTCGCCATCAATATCGATAACCAAATTATCAATTACCGTTTTTTGCGTTTGGTGGTTAAGCCATTGCTGCGCATACTCCGCAGTATAAGGGTACGCGAAACGGTCGCTCAAAAATTGCGATACCTTGGGGTTGTCGGCATACCTGATCAGTGAGGCCTCATCGCTCAATAACCATTCGCGTAAGCAAAACCCCGAACCTTTAATTTGAATCATAGCGTAAAAATGGGCTAAATAATTTTCCAAACTATATATCACCCGCTAAATTGATTAAACTTTGAGAAACTGATTTCAATTTTTTGATTATTTTTAGCGGGTATGCATTTTAACAGATCTATAAAACAAGTACCCCGGTTTTTATTGCTTGGTTTAATTGCCTTAGCCTATGCGGCCTGCAAACCCAAACCTGCACCCGTTAAGCAAAAGCCATCGTTTAAATTAGTGCATGGCATTGGCTTTACCGAAGTTAGGCGTGCATTTAAATCGGGCATATCTTTTAGCGACCAGGGTTTTCAACTGGAACCCGACTGGCGGTTAACCTTCCTGTCGGACGATTCGGTGAATATTTATAGTCCCGAGAAAAAGAAGTTTTTTAATTGCCCGGTTATTTTTGATCACGATTCTATTTTTAACGTAGCCTGGGCATGGATGCGCTTAAAAAAGGTAACTAAAGACAGTATCAAATTCCAGGTATTGGAAGTTGAGGACAAGGCGATTATGGATGATAAGTCGGTAGTTTACATGACCCTCTATTCCGATCATTACATTAAGGATGTTTTACATTCCGACTCGGCCACTTTAGTAAAACCCAGCCGTCAGGATACTTTGTTTATCAAACATAAAACGCAACTGGCAGATAGCGATCCAAAGTATGCTTTTTCGGCACGCATCCCGGCATCATTAAAAAGCAAAAGCCCGATGCTCACCGTGCAAAAAACAAGCGTTACCAAGGATGTAGCCAACAATATCACCATTGCCGATGATTATTTAACCCCCCGGTTCAATATCGTGATCCGTAAAGCTTATGATGACTTCAATTATCCATTTGTGATACTGGTAGATTCTAAAGGTCAGCTACACTTTAGTAAATCATCCATCGATATGTCGATGTCGCCAGAGTTTGCCGAACCTCAAAACCGGGTAATGAAGGCTATTACTGATGGCTACCTTAAACATTACCTTGACGTTACGCCCGGAACAACGCTGGGCATACCCCATGCTACCAAAATTATGGTGAATGTTAAAGGGATTAAGGGGTAGTTGTGATTTCCGTAGTATCGGCTATGGCAGATGATTCATCATCAGGCTCGTTAAAAGGCGAAGGCGGCAGTTTATAATACATTAATGCCAAGCCTATAGTAATAGCGTAAGGTGGCCATAGCGTATAGCAGTCAGAAAGCATGTGTGCGCTAACCAATAAAAAAAACACGGTACACCCTAATAATAGTTCGGCTAAAATCAGGATCAGGTAACGCTTTTGCTTTAACGTCCAGTGGTGCTTGTTGATACGATAGGCCGCTATTGCCAAAATTCCAAATACAGGCGCACTATAGCCGAAGCCGGTAAACAAAATAAATTTGTAAGTATCCAGAAGGAACTGTGTGTTAAAATTATGAATATTCCTGAACAGGATAATGAGGGTGATAATTAGTGGAGCTATAAGTACGGAGCTAAACCATGATCTAACGGCATATCTCACCTCGGGATAATTAACATACGTTTTATCCTTAAAAAAATATAAGCCTGCATTCCCCATCATCAAAATAACGAAAGCGAAAAAAAAGATTGGGCTCGCCTCGGCATTATCAAACAATTTAAGATAGATCCCTGTAAGACATACAATCACCATTAAGATCAAAAAATGCAGATATTGAAACTTCTCGTTTTTGCCCGATCTCGGTTCGCTCATGGGCCCGGCCTGAATCAGATCGGAATACTTTTGCGAAGGATTCTTTTTGAAAATGTTATTAGCCATTAGTTGGGGCCATACACCCAAAATTGTGCTCACCAAAAACATAATTGCCAACAGCAATTTATAAATAGCTTCCTCTGTCATAATAATTTATTATTTCAACCAATATTAAATTAGGTACCCAGCTCAAAAAAGCGATAATCAAATAGTTGTTTTCAAAGGCAACTCCGTTGCCTAAAACCGTGAACAGCCATATATATAACCGCAGCGTAACCGCGGCAAATGCCAGCGCATAGCTGCGGCGCATCATGCAAACATGTAGCTTAACACGCCCGTTTATTGCAAAGCGCCAGGCTGTAATAGTAGCAATTATCCACAAGGTATTTTGCAGCAAAAAAGAAATCAATACCCCGTTGCCACGATGAATAAAAAACGTCATTACATAGGCGCCGGGAGCCGCAAACAGTAATACACCAAACACATATATCTTCCCTAAGCGCCGGTGCAGGGGCCTGTTATTATATATCCTTTTTGAAAATTGCGCAAAACCAACCAGCAATATCACGCTGCTGCCAAAAATGTGGCTGTAAAAAGCAGGCAGATATGTTCCCGTTTGGATAGCAAATTGCTTTAACTGTAAAAAACCTTCGTTGGTTTTAAAGTTGCCGTATAAATAAAAGGTACCCAGGCTCAGCACTAAAATCCAGAACAATGCCAGGTACCTCAGCAGTTTACCAGCAATACTCATTTGGCGGCCAGCGTATTGGGCTTTTGCGCCTTTAGTTTTTGATTAATCCAGTTGATGTTATATTTATCAATAACCGTTAAAGAATCGTCTACATTAGCGTTATTGGGTTTTAAGTCTGATGTTTTAGCATCAAATTCTGATGTGAGGTACAGAAAAATATCTTGCCATCGCTTATCTTTAAATGCATATCGATAATCGGCATATATTTCGTTTTTCATGTAACGAAGTATTTCTGGCGTAAGGTGGTCAAAAGTTTTTGTTTTAGAATTGGGCCTCCACATTTCGAAACACCCGTATAAATATGAATCATCCATCTTAACATATTTGGTAAAACCAAAGCTGCGCCTATTGGGTAATTCAACAAATTGATTATCCTTAATCGTTAAATAATGATAGTAAGGGCCACCTACAATACTTTTTGTGGAATCATATAATTCGATGCTAAGTGTCGCCCCGGTTTTTATTTCAATTAGGGAGTCAGCTAATATCTTGACATTGTTGATGTCACAAGAACCGGAATATGAATCGCCTTCGTCTTTACCGTAGTCGGTACCAAACTGTTGAGTCAATATCCTATCGTTTTTCTTATCTAACATAACAACATTTTTTGTGTCGTAAAATTCAGCTCTTCCTCCCAAAAAATAATCCCTTATTGAATAAAAGCTGGCTGTCAACCAGTCGCCTGTATCTATTCTGTCTTTATCCGAAAACCGTATTTCATAATTTTTATGCACATCAAAATATTCAACTTTGCGCAAAGGGTTTTGAAAATCTATTTGTGCGCCGTGAATAATATTCAAATCCGAGAGATAAGATGGGCCGATATAAATGGCCCCGTGCTGCTCATGGGAGTTATATTCGGTAAGTACGGGCAATGACAGAGCCTTGGGGTACAAATCAAAAGAAGAATTTAAATATTTAATCTTCGAAAAAAAATCATTTAGTTTGAGCTCTACCTTTTCAGATATACTCATATCCTTTTTCAGATAAAAATAATCTGCTCCATTTTTTAAAACCGCTGCATTGGTATCATCGTTAATTGGGAATATCTGATCATAACTAACAGGCACAATAATTTTTCCGTTAATATCATAAAATCCTCTTTTGTGTTCTTTTTCCACTTCTATCATGCCGGGGAAAGTGGCTCCAATGGTATGGATCAAGTCATATTGAGGCGATATAATCTCTTTCAATTGGGGGTTCAGCAGGCCCATTTTATATGGAGTAGTGGCAGAGTCTTTTGCACCAGGGCGATCACTTTCATTACCCCACTTGCCTTTCACTACATAAAAATAAGTTTGATTGTCAATATGCGCAAACCATATCACACTATCATACCTGGTTTTTAATTGCTCGGCTGTAGCAAAAGCCTTAAGTGTAATAGGCGCATAAATATCTTCAGGCCGTCGATTTCTCGTTCTGATATTGTTCTCATAAACCATAAAATCGCCTGCAAATTTACGGGCATCTATTTGCACAATCTTAAACTGACCAGCGGATACTTTACGCAGCTTAATCAGCAGAGTAGTTTGTTTCAGGTTAGCGCCGTTCTCTTTAAACTGAACAGGCACCTGAGCATCAGTTAACTCAGCATTAATTATTTTAATTTCGCTATCGTCACTTAACAAATTAACATCAAATAATGGTTTATCCTTGCCATTCAAACTGGTTTTGTTGGAAATTAAACCCAATAATTTTTTTATCTGCTTAACGTTTTGTCTGCCATCAAAATAATCGAGTAAGGTATCGGTATTGCCTTTTTTCAGATCGGCATTAAAGCGATCTAAAAAAACAATCACATCTTTTTTATCAGGTTTAACTAAGTATTTGCTCCGGACAAAAGCAAAAACACATACAACGGCTACTAAAATGCTTGCAATAATAAGGATAGGTTTCTTTTTCATTATGATGCAATATATTAATTATTCTATTCGGAACAACAAAACAAGTTATTCATAAAAACAATAATCAACAATCATCATTATAGACAAATTCTATATCCTATCAATTATTAGAATTTATATCCTAAAAGCATTATAACTATATTTGTATCAACAAAAACTTAAAAAAATACAATTATGTTAACTATAGGACAAAAATTCCCTGCATTCTCTAAAACAGCGGTAGTAAGTATCGAAAAAGGAAAAGAGTTTGAAACATTAACTTCTGATTTCCTGGTGAACGACGATAACGTTTGGACAGTAATGTTTTGGTGGCCAAAGGATTTTACCTTTGTTTGCCCTACAGAAATTGCTGAATTTAACAGAAGCTACGGCGAATTCCGCGATCGTGATGCACGTTTAATTGGCGCATCTACCGATTCTGAATTTGTACACGCTGCCTGGAGAAGAGATCACGACGATTTGCGCGATTTAAAATTCCCGATGCTGGCTGATACTTCAAAATCATTGGCCGAAGACCTGGGTATTTTAGAGCCTACAGAAAAAATTGCTTACCGTGCTACTTTTATTATCGACCCTACAGGTATTATCCGTTGGGTATGTGTTAACGATTTAAGCGTTGGCCGTAACGTTAAAGAAGTTTTACGTGTACTGGATGGTTTACAAACCGACGAACTTTGCCCTTGCAACTGGGAAAAAGGACAAGAAACTTTAACTGCATAATTGCCCTGCATAATAGCTTATATAGCCCTCACAGTCCATTGCGATTGTGAGGGCTTCTTTTAAGAAGTATACCTGGTAATCTACCTGGTAGTAACTTAACAACTCAATAACCAATAACTCATTAACTACACCATGAGCGAAACTACTGATATCATAACCGAAATACTTGAAAGTGTTGGCCTTGGCGCCGATTACAGAACAGCCAGCCTGAGCTTGCTTGAAAGCGGCGAGTCACGCTACCTGCGCGATTTAAAACTGAACTTTACCAGCACCCTAACATCCGCTCATCTGAGCGAAAAAGAGTGTGCTTTATTAGGTTTAAGTACAGCTGTTAATAACAATAACAAACCGCTAACCGCTTTTTTTACCCAATATGCCGAACAGCACGGTGCAAGCGCCGCTGATATTGCCGAAGCCGTGGCTTGTGCATCGTTACTGGCATCAAACAATATATTTTACCGTTTCAGGCACTTTACCCAAAAAGAAAAGTATACCCAGATACCTGCCCGCATCCGCATGCAAATTATGGCTAAACCTGTAACCGGAAAAGAATTTTTTGAACTGATGAGCCTGGCCGTATCGGCCGTTAACGGCTGCGAGATGTGCGTAAACGCGCACGAAGATTCGTTAATTAAAATGGCAACTACCGAAGAGCGTATTTTTGATGCCGTGCGTATCGCATCGCTGGTAACCTCTTTCGGCAAGATTGTTTTTTAAGCAAAGCAAGCCCCCTCTAAATCTCCCCCGGTAGGGGAGACTTGAACGGGTAGACTTAAAAATAACTTTTTAAAAGCCCTCCCTACCGGGGAGGGTTTGGGTGGGGCTATTAAAACGGCAGGTCATCATCCTCACCTGGCGCAGCGCTCAGGTTAACAGGCGCAGCATACTCGGGCGCTGTTGCTGATGTACCGGCGCTTAAAGCGTTAACTTTCCACAGTTGTAGCGAGTTAAAATAAGTTTTCTTCCCGGTTTTGTCCGTCCAGGGCCTGCCCTTCAGGTTAAAAAATACTTCCACATCGTCGCCAGTCTTCACATTATCTAACAACGCGCAGCGATCCTGAATAGCTTCGAACTTTAAATATTCGGGATATTGAGGATTTTCTATATATTCAAGTATCAGTTCTCTCTTTTTAAGCGATTCTGTAACCTGCATAGTTGCAGATACTTCGTGTACTTTACCTTTGATCTCCATAATTATTAAATTAAAAATGTAAAGTTAAGCGATATCAAATAAAAACGGGAGTATTTAATCCTTAAATTCGCAAACTTAACTATGCAAGTTTTCCACACTCCAAGTAAAATCATCCTAACCTGTAATAAAAGGTTATCACCCTATTTAAAGGATGAGGTAGAAGCGCTGGGCTTCGAGATCAAACGGATATTCCCTACCGGCCTTGAGCTGCTGGGCACCGTAAACGATTGTATCCCCCTTAACATCAACCTGCGCTGTGTAAGCCAGATACTTTATTCGCTTGGCACCTTTAAGGCCGAAAACCCCAAGGAGCTGTACGATCACCTGGTTACCATTGAATGGGAAAAGCTGATTGATTTTTCGGGCTACTTCTCGGTAACGTCCAACGTTAATAACGAGCACATCTTAACCCCCTTGTTTGCCAACGTAAAGGTTAAAGATGCCATTGCAGATAGGATAAAGAGTATTAAGGGCATCCGCCCCAACTCTGGCCCCGAGCTTAATAAAACAGTGGTTCACCTGTACTGGCAGGAAGATCAGGCCGAAATCTTCATCGATACATCGGGCGAAACACTGGCCAAACACAGTTACCGCAAAATTCCGGGCAAGGCACCTATGCTCGAGGCCCTGGCAGCGTCAACCATTATGGCTACGGGCTGGGATAAAAAAAGTCCGTTTGTAAACCCCATGTGCGGATCGGGCACCTTGGCCATCGAAGCTGCTTTGCTGGCTACCGATAAGCCACCGGGCTTTTTCAGGATGAACTATGCCTTTATGCACATTTTAGGTTACGACGAGCAGATATTTTTTAACGAGCGCAGGATAATCAAAGACAAAGCGATTAAACAACTCGATTTTAAAATCGTAGCCACTGATCTGTCTGACGATGCAGTTGATATAGCCCGTAAAAATGCCAAAACTGCCGGGGTTGACCATTTAATTGATTTTGCCGTTTGCGATTTTGCTGAAACCGTAGTACCTGAGCAAGCGGGTGTGGTATTTTTTAACCCGGAATATGGCGAACGCCTGGGCGTGCATAGCAAGCTGGAAGCCACCTACAAACGCATAGGCGACTTTATGAAGCAGGAATGCAAAGGCTATAAAGGCTATATTTTTACCGGAAACCCCGATCTGGCTAAGAAAATAGGGCTAAAGGCATCGCGCAAAATTGAGTTTTATAACGGTAAATTAGATTGCCGCCTGTTAGAGTACGAATTGTATGACGGCAGTAAAAGGGAACCCAAATTGGAGTAAAAATGAAAAGGATAATTTTTATAATAGCTTTAATATCATTATACAGTTGTGCATTTGCTCAGAAAAAGGATGCGGGTACTAAAGCACAACCTAAAAGAGAACTGCCTGCTCCATTTAAAGGCGGCATTGATACGCTATTTCAGTTTTTTAAGGATAACTTAACGGTAAGCCCGCAAATAATTAAAGCCAAAGCTACCGGCTTAGCCATGTTTAAATTAACAGTGGATAGCAAGGGCATGATAACCAGCATTGTAGTTTATTATGCTGATGACTACCTGCTTACACAACCGGCTATTGACGCGTTAAGAAGAACGAATGGCAAATGGGTGATACCCAGCGAAGTAAGTTCTTACGATTTTATTGTTCAGTTTTCCTTTAATTATAAGCCGGATACGTCTATCCGGCCCGCTGCTTTAAAAGCCATTTTGGATTATTATCAGCACCATTCGCCGATTAACGCTACCGACCAAGTTCCGTTAAACTACGCTACCCTGCTGCCAACCATTATTGTAAACTACGAATAATTGATTTATGCTGATAGAGGATGGGCAATTGATTGATAAAACTGCCGAATATGTACGCCAAACCTTGCAAGGCGCCGAAGCCGGACACGATTGGTGGCACATTCAGCGGGTTTGGAACAATGCCAAACTAATTGGGCGGCAAGAGGCCGTTGATATGCTGGTTGTTGAACTGGCCGCTTTACTGCACGATATTGCCGATAGTAAGTTTTATGGAGGCGATGAAGAAATAGGCCCCGAAATGGCAGGTCTGTTTTTGCGAAGTATTGACACTGATGCCGCTATTGTTGAGCATGTACAGCAAATTATCCGCAACATGTCGTTCAAGGCAAGTTTCGAAAAGCTCAGCTTTACCTCCCCGGAACTACAGGTAGTACAAGACGCCGACCGGCTTGATGCCATTGGCGCCATTGGCATTGCCCGGGCATTTACCTATGGTGGTTTCAAAAACCGCGAAATGCATAATCCGGATATAGCCCCTAACCTCAATATGAGCAAAGAGGAATACAAAAACACCTCGGCACCCACCATCAACCATTTTCACGAAAAATTACTCTTGCTCAAAGACCGCATGAATACTTCTACCGGGAAAATGATTGCGCAACAACGCCATGCCTTTATGGAGCAATACCTGGAGCAGTTTTATGCCGAGTGGGAAGGGTTGAAGTAGTTATTGGCTACTTGGTTATTGAGTTATTGGTTGCTTCATTTATGTAAAGATTCTTATGTTATTCAGAGTAACGGAACCTGCCGTCCGGAAAAAATAGTGATGACGTTTGACTCTTCATGAGCTCCCTACGGTCGGTTTTTGCTTACTTTTTGTATCAAGACAAACGTGACAAGCCCCTTCCCGCGGCGTTTGAGCGGGACGATGCTATAAATTAAGAATACTGATTATACGAGTAATGACATACAAATTGACAATCAGCAACTTAAGCAAGCGAAATAATAAGCCGCATCGAAAAACACCTCGTACGGGGCCATGCCGCACGTCCTTCGACAGGCTCAGGAGGACAGCTTTCGCGCACAGAAAAAGAACGTCATTACAAGTAATGGACCCGGCCAACCGGAAAAAAACAGGGATGACGTTTGAACCTTATAGATTACCAAGCGCAGAAAGAAAGCGCGCAAAAGCCAGACTGCACGCCGGGCCGGGAGCTGGCCCCGCGGGCGGAAGGATCGGGCAGTCTTGACTTTTTTGGTTCTTTTTGTGTCAAGACAAAAAGAACAAAGCCCTTCGCGCGGCGATTGAGCGGGCCGATGTTCTAAGTTAAGAATACTGGTTGTCGGAGCAAAGATAACACATTGATAATCAGTGCACCTCATATGGCTGCATACTTATCGCGCGCAAAAGGTCGTATGTATGAAATGGTTCGATAGATGATGTAAAAGAGTTCTTGAAAAAAAGGTTGTAGCTTAATAGTGAACCATTAACAAACACTTTAAACCAAGAACTCATGAAACAAGGTACACAATTAGATTTTAGCGGACAAACTATTTTTGTTGGCATAGATGTACACAAGAAGTCCTGGAAGGTCAGCCTTCGCAGCACCCATATGGAGCTAAAGACGTTTTCCCAGGAACCTTCACCTAAGGCCTTAAGCGGGCATCTACAACAGAACTATCCTTCGGCCGATTACAGGCTCGTTTACGAAGCCGGTTTTTGCGGCTTTGGCTATCAGCGACAGTTTAGTGAGCTGGGGATGTCCTGCATCGTCGTAAATCCTGCCGATGTCCCGCTGACAGACAAGGAAAAGCAGCGCAAATCAGATACGGTCGATTGCCGGAAACTCAGTAAAACATTAAGTGAAGGAGCCCTGAAAGGTATCTTCGTGCCTGGCATCGAGCAACAGGATGACCGCGGTATTATCCGTGTTTACCAGCAAATGATCAAAGATCAGACACGCTATAAGAACCAAATAAAAGGATGGCTCAACTTCCAGGATCAGTCAGTGGCGGTAGACACGGATAAATACTGGTCGAATCACTATATCTGCCTGCTCAAGGCCCTTTGCTTACCTCCATCGGCCCGGATCAACCTGGATATTCTGCTACAGGGATACCAGCAGACACGTATCATGGTACTCACAGCCACCAGGGAAGTCAGAGCCTTATCCCGGCAGCCACGTTATCAACAAATCATAGAACTGATCCGTACCATCCCCGGTATAGGCGAGATTACCGCCTTATTATTGGTTACAGAGATCGGCGACATTGAACGCTTTGATTCCCTGGATGCCTTGTGTGGATATGTGGGGCTGGTGCCGGATATACATAGTTCCGGCGATCAAAAAATCATATTGGGGCTCACTAAAAGAGCCCATCACCAATTACGGGAGAAGCTTATCGAGGCCTCTTGGATAGCTGTCAGGCTCGACCCGGCCATGACGCTGGCTTTCAATAACCTTTGCAAAAGAATGAAAAAGAATAAGGCCATCATCAGGATAGCTAAAAAAATGCTCAACCGGATACGTTTCGTTATGAAGAATCAAAAACCTTACGTAACTTCGGTTGTCAAATAAGTCCAAAAGGACGAATGCCTGATAAAGCCGGTTTGGTTTTTTTATGAAATGGGCAAACCGAAGCGAGGGATCTGCGGCCCGAAAGGTGTCTGCTATACAAAAGGTTACGGTTGCCCTTTTATCCAAATAATTTGAACGCGATCCTGCAGCCTGCAAAGTGTCTGCTTATAGGAGGTTAGCTGGTCATTTATCAACGCATTAAAATAAAAATTCGTGAAGGTTTTTTTAGCCATTCAGTGAACAGGATAAATAAAAAGCCTCCTTTGACAGAGGCCTTTATCCGTGGTTCAGCAAATCATATTGCTGGCAGGTTGCTCCTCAGCAGCGCCTGTTTCCTCTTTTGATTTGCACTGGAAAGTTAAACAAACAGGGCCATGCTTTGACCAAAAACATTTAAGCAATACGTGTTATAACCCCTTTTTAAGCCCTTTTGCCTCGTTTACCTTGCATATTTCATCATAGGAGGTCCCTCCTCACGTCGATGACATAGTGGAGAGATATTTAGTATTGATAATCAACAACTTACATAGACGTCATTATAAGTAACAGACCCGGCCAACCGGAAAAAAATAGGGATGACGTTTGAAACCTGTAGGCTATTTTGCGCAGAAAGAAATGTGCGCAAAGGCCAGACTGCACGCCGGGCCGGGTTTGGCCTGCGGGTGGAAGGATCGGGCAGTCTTGACTTTTTGGTTCTTTTTTGTCAAGAAAAAAGAACAAAGCCTTTCCCGCGGCGACTGAGCGGGCCGATGCTTTAAATTAAGAATACTGTATATTAGAGCAATAATATACAGTATGACAATCAGTATCTTATGCAATCGAAATGATAAGCCGCATCAAAAAAAGACCTCGTACAGGGCCATGCCGCACGTCCTTCGACAGGCTCAGGATGACCGCTTTCGCGCACAAAAAAAGGCGTGTCATACTGAGTAAGGCTCCGGCTCTAAATTAAGATACTAATTTTTTACAGAAAAAATACGCACTGATAATCAATGACTTAAGTAGACTTCATTACAAGGAGATACGACGAAGCAACTTCTGCTATACAGTGTGAACCTGCACAAGCCGCTCTGCCTATGTAGAGATTGCTTCGTACCTCGCAATGACGATTAATCATTAACAATCAGCAACTTATATAGATTCCATTATAAAATATCCTTCTTATACTTCCTGAGCATGCCCCTCCTTAATCACCCACAAAAAAAAGACTGCCCCCACAAACAGAAGCAGCCTATTCAAAAAACAACAACACTTATCTAAAACACATTAACTTTATCTTATGGCTTGGTTAATTATAATCATATGACCCCTACTTTGCACCAGGGTTTAATGCGAAAATACATATAAGCGGCAATTAAACCATTGCATACTTAATTCGTCAAACCAGTCCTCAATTAATTAAACCCTATTGCAAATGACGGCTGTTTACAAATTTCCGGCTATAGCTCTGCTATGCTTATTGGTTTCTTACTCCTATGCACAAACTGATACATCATCTCAAAAAAAAGCTTCCCTTAAAATAGGGCTAAACTATCTCAGCAACAATGTATACTTGGGGCGTACAGATACCGTATCAACACCGGGACTATCACCCAACATCACCTATTCGTTAAAATCAGGAATTTATTTTTCAGGCAGCCTTGATTTTATCACCAACCGGAAAAAAAACAAGCTTGATGGTGGCAATATAGAAGCAGGGTACAACTATACCATTGGCCAAAATATGGAAGGCGGGGTATCATTTACCAAATTGTTTTATAACGCAACCAGCACCCAGGTTTCATCATCATTCAGCAGCATCATAAATACTTATCTTGATTATGACCTGGCCGGCATCATTACCCCAGCCATGAGCCTCAATTATATTATCAACAAAAGCGGCATCTCCAGTGATATTCTGCTCAATCCAAGTTTATCACACGATTTTACAATTGAAACCCCGTTTTCTGCTCACGATGACTTACAGGTCAGCCCTCAAGCGGGATTAAACGCAGGCTCCCAACACTTTTTTGGCGGATACCTGCAACGTAAAGGCAAGCTCAATAAAAAAGTAGCCAGCACTGCGGTTACCAGTTACAATAATAGCCTGGGCGACTTCAAATTGCTGGACTATGAAATTTCCGTTCCTGTAGAATATAAATCGGGCTGTTTCAGGTTCACCTTTACACCTACTTATGCTTTTGCACAAAATAGCCTGCCGCAAAGCACAGCTGCCGAAAAGCAGATAACCAGTAATCTCGAAATCAGTTCGCCCTATAAACCAAGTATTTTTTACTTCGAAACCAGTATAGCCTTTCGTTTTTAAGCTTTAAACGCCCAGGTTAAAAACTTAGGCATGGCTGCAGCCCAGGTAGGCATATCATGTTTGCCTCCAACCACTTCAACGTATTGAATATCGGCGGGGCGTTGATAGCCTTTAAGCTCCAACGCAGCTATCAGGTCGATGGTGTCGTCTATAGAATCAATAATTCCATTTTGGTTGCGGTCGGCAGTTTCGTCGTGCGTGCCGGTTTGCAGCCAGAATTTCAGTTCCGGTTTTCCGGGTGTATCCTTCACAAGGCGATGCATAATACGATCATTGTCGCTATAGCCCTCGTCAAGCCCTTTGCTTCTCCACCAAAATGATCCTGAAAATACGCCAACCTTATCAAATACTTCTGGGTTATGCCATGCCACATCAAAGGCGGTAAGTCCTCCTAACGAAAAACCGGCAAAAGCTGTTGTACCAAAACTTTTAATACCTACGTATTGATGCAAAAAAGGTAAAAGCTCATCTAAAATAAATTGGTTATAATCGCTCGCCTTGCTGCCGCGATTTTTATAGTCAGCCTGGCTTGCCGTACCATACTCCTGTAACCGGTCTTCGTTAGCGTGTATGGCTGCAACCAATAGCGGTTTTATTTTTGATGTGTTGTATAATTGCTGCAAGGCTGGTATTAATTGCAAATTTTCAACCTCCTGCCCATCGTTTAGCAACAACAGGTTCAGCGCCTCGGTTTTATTGTAATCGACAGGCATTAGCAGACTACAGGTTACATCCCGCCCCAACAATTTAGAGTTTATAGTTATTGTCTCTTCTGTGATAGTCATTTCAGCAATAGGCCAGCTCATGTACATCCTTATTCCAAATTAAATTAAAGGCAACAAAGGTAACTGATGTTTGCTAATCAGACGGTAAACATTGCAATTATGTTTAGCCTGTTGCCGCTCATTTTAATTAGCATTTGCCTTTTTAAAACAAACACCCTATATTACAATAAATTAAGCTACCGTGACTGAACAATACAAACGCTGGTACTCACGCAACTTAAGCAGGGATTTGGATATGCTGATCTTTGGCGATCGTGGCTATCCGCTTATCCTGTTCCCTACCTCCATGGGGCGCTATTATCAAAACAAGGATTTTCATTTAATTGATAGTGCACGCTGGTTTATAGATAATGGCCTGGTAAAAATATACTGTATCGATTCTATCGACGGGCAGAGCTGGTACAATAAAAACATTCACCCGGCAGATAGGGCCCGCACGCATATAGCGTACGATAAAATGCTAAATGAAGAATTGGCACCATGGGCCATGCACGAAACCGGCGTTAACCGCGTGGCCGTTGCCGGATGCAGCTTTGGTGGCTATCATGCGGCAAACTTCGCCTTTAAGCATCCCGAAAAGGTTGGGCACCTGTTTTCAATGGGCGGTGTTTTTGACATTAAGCGGTTTACCGACGGCTTTTATAACAACGATATTTTTTATAATAACCCTGTTGATTTTTTGCCAGGCGATAATCACCCTGACCTGTGGCGCATGAATATCATTTTAGGTACAGCCGATCACGATTTTTGTAAGGATGAAAACATCAGGCTTTCCAATATCTTAAAGCAGAAACACATCAACCACTGGCTCGACATCCGTAACGGAACGCACGATTGGCCGGTATGGCGCCAAATGTTTCCTCATTATTTATCCACTATTAAATAATCATAACATACTGTTTATATACGATATAAGTTTAACTTTTTTCTTTGTTTTGATTAACATAGCATATTTACAACAATCAGCTTAGCACAATGGCATTTAGTTTGAAAGCTGCATACAGCATCAATTTTATTAAACAAAATAAGTAATAGGATTTTATAAGCTAAGCACTTATTTTATATCAGAACATATTGCAACTATGAAAAAAATTGGCATTCTATTTGGGCAGGAAAACACATTTCCGCAGGCCTTTGTTGACAGGGTTAATGAAAAGGCAGAAAAAGGAATTACTGCCGAATTTATACGTATTGATAAAGTAATGCAGGCAGAACCGCTGGATTATGCTGTTATTATAGACAGGATATCACAAGATGTACCTTTTTATCGCGCCAGCTTAAAAAATGCGGCCATTTGCGGCACTGCAGTAATTAATAACCCTTTTTGGTGGAGTGCCGACGAAAAGTTTTTCAACAACGCGCTGGCCGTAAAAATTGGCGTCCCGGTACCTAAAACGGTAATACTGCCGTCTAAAGAACTGCCCGACGATACCACATCAACCTCATTCCGTAATATGGCCTACCCTTTAGATTGGAAAGGCATATTTGAGTATGTTGGCTTCCCGGCCTATATGAAGCCTTTTGACGGCGGCGGCTGGAAAGAAGTTTACCGCGTAACCGACGAAAAAGACTTTTTCAGCAAATACGATAAAACCAAACAATACGTGATGATGCTGCAGGAAGAAATAACCTTCGACGACTATTTCCGTTGCTACTGCATTGGCGGCGAGCATGTACGCATTATGCAGTACGAACCCCGCAACCCGCATCACTTACGTTATGAACACGGCAAAGCCCCGGCCTCAAAAAAACTATTAGACCAGGTAAAAGATTATGTGATTAAATTGAACCAATACTTGGGTTATGATTTTAACACTGTTGAATTTGCCATACGCAATGGCATACCATACGCCATCGATTTTTGCAATCCGGCTCCCGATGCCGATATTAAAAGCGTAGGTGAAGAGAATTTTGAGTGGGTGGTTGAAACAGCTGCAAATTACGCCATTGAAAGGGCTAAAAAGCAAAAAGACGGACAGGATAACTTAACCTGGGGCAAGTTTATCAAAACATCGGCAGCAGGTTTGCCGTTGATAACCGCCGAACCTAAAAAAACAATTAAGGCTGACGTTACCGTAGGGCTGGCTATTGCAGAACCTGCGCCAAAGCCTAAAAAAGAGAAAGTAGCCAAGCTTGAAAAAGAAGAAAGCAAAGCTGAAGCAGCAGCTAAGCCGGTTATGACTGAGCCGTTAGCAAAACCGAAAAAAGGAAAAGAGACGAAGGTTACGGCAGCTAAAGTGGAAAAAGAAGCTAAGCCTAAAAAAGCAGGTAAAAAATAGCGAAGAACAGAGTTAAAATATTGATAACTATCGATTTAAAATAGCGCCACTGTAGGAATTTTAAATCGATGGTCGCAGAAGGATGAGATGACAACAGAATGCCGCTTGTAGAGGTCCACACACCGTGCTTCGACTACTGAGCCTGACGAAGTATCAGCATGACACCCTTTTTTGTGTACGCGAAAGCGATCATCATGGATAAGGATCCCGTCAGCCCCAAAAAAAGGGGATGACGTTTGAAAGCTGTTGGCTGTTGGACGAAAAAAGGAAAGCGCGCATAGGCCCGACTGCACGCCGGGCCGGGTTTGGCCTCGCGGGTGGAAGGATCGGGCAGTCCAAAGCCCCCTCTAAATCTCCCCCGGTAGGCATATGCGTCAACCTAACACCTTACATTATTGGAGAAGATGTTTGCGCGATTAATTTCACTTGTCTTTTTCTTGTTTGGGAAGATTAGTTTTGGCTTTCTTTACACGTTTTAGTACGAAGCTATTTCTATCTTCTATCAACCATTCCATTTCTTCGCCTTTTTCTAACAGGCAAGCATCGGCAACTGCTGCCGGGAAGTTTACATAAAACGATTTGGTGCCTCCTCGCTCAACTTTTTGAACTTTTACTTTATATCCCATTTTTTTTGATTAATTTACATAGTATATATACTATGTAAATATAAATTATTTTACCCATTAATCAAAAAGACATAATGAAAAAGGTCGATTTTTTAGCGTTGCTAAATGCCATGAACATTGGTGCTGATCAAATAAAGAAAATAGCAATTGATACCGGATTTCTGATACGGAAAGGTCTTATAGAGCCTGCCGATATTTTATATGCCATTTGCTGCGCGGCCACGCATGGAACGGTTAGCTTTAATGATCTGGCGGCAAAAATAGATGCGGAAACTACTGTTTCTGTAAGTAGGCAGGCAATTGCAAAAAAGACAAGCAAAGAATCATGTGTGCTTTTTTTAAAAAAGATACTGGCCCTTGTTATTATCAGTAGAATCGGAAAGGAAGAAATCGATTCATTGCGCAGGGCAGGTAAATTTAAGCGTGTTTTAGTGCAGGACAGCACAATCATTAAGTTGCCCCTTAGGTTGTTTGGCTTTTTTTCGGGCGTCTCCAACGCCCAGTCCAGTGTTTGTAATGCCCGGATTCAGTGTGTTTACGATTTGATAACTGAAAGCTTTATTTATTTTACCATCGATTCTTATACTAAGAACGATCAGAAAGCCGCCCCCGAATTAACGATAGAAAAGGGCGACCTTGTTATTCGGGACAGGGGGTATCTAACCCTTAAAGAAATCGAGAGGCATTGGACAGCAGAAGCGGACTGCATATACAGGCATCAGAGTAATATAGTACTTTTAGACAGCCAAACAAAAGAAAGAATTAACCTGCTCACCGAATTACAATCAAAAAAACAGCTTGATTTTGAGGTTACTTTAAATAATGAAAAAGGTACAAAAATCAGGATAGTCGCCTTGCCTGTAAGTGACGAAATTGCAAACAGGCGCAGGATGAAGGCTAAGAAAGAGGCCAAAAAGGAACCGGGTAAAGAGTGCCTGGCCCTGATGTCATGGTCCATTTTTATGACTACCATTTCCAGACAGGACGCAGATTATAACTTTCTTTTCAAAGTATATAGCCTGAGGTGGCGGATTGAAATCATATTCAAATCCTGGAAAAGTAACATGGAGTTTTCTAAGATCCATAATGTTTCGAAAAAACAACTGTCACTTATCCTTTATGCGAGATTTATCATGATCATCATTTACATCCAGTATATCTTTTCGCCTGCCAGAATGATCATCAAAAAACATCAGAAAAGGGGCTTGAGTATGATAAAAGTAGTCCGGTATCTCATAAAAAATGCCTCTAAAATAATACAGGTCGTTAAAGCCATAGAAAGTTATAAGGGCAAGATAGGATATCATCTAATTACTTTAGCCAGGTACTGCTCCTACGATAAAAGAGTCAGACCCAATTTTGAACAGGATTTCGATATTGCCTTTTTACCTTAGGTTGACGCATATGCCCGGTAGGGGAGACTTTTTAAGCCCTCCCTACCGGGGAGGGTTGGGTGGGGCTTCTTCCCGCGGCGTTTGAGCGGGCCGATGCTGTAAATTAAGAATACTGACAATCAGGGCAAAAAATACGTTGACAATCAACGACTTAAAAGACGTAATATTAAGGAGAACGACGAGTCAATGTTTATTATGCACAGAGAGAACCTTTAGAGCCGCTCTGCCTGTGTAGAGATTGCTTCGTTCCTCGCAATGACGCTGGTGAGATAAGTATCATTGACAATCGAGTGCTTTAAATAGGCAGATACAATGAAGTAATGGCGTTCGGTGAGATAAAACAATACTGGAATAAGCATTTTACAATAACAAGTCTATATCATTAATACACCCAGCAATGAACGAGTTTACCTTAGGTGTTGAAGAAGAGTTTATGGTGATTGATCCTGTAACGCGGGAACTCAAATCGCACGAGCAAAAAATTGTAGATGGTGCCCAGAAAATTCTGGAAGACCAGGTAAAGGCCGAAATGCACCAGGCCGTGGTAGAAGTAGGCACACACATTTGCCACAATACCACCGAGGCGCGTAAAGAGGTAACCAAGCTAAGGCGCACAGTAGCGGGCTTAGCCGGTGATTTAGGCTTGCGGATAGGCGCTGCCGGCACTCACCCCTTCTCGCACTGGCAACATCAGCTGATTACCGATCATCCACGCTATTTTGAAATTGTGGACGAGATGCAGGAAGCCGCCCGCTCCAACTTGATTTTTGGCTTACATGTGCATGTAGGTATCCAGTCGCGCGAGATGGCCATCCATATTGCCAACCAGGTACGCTATTTTTTACCGCACGTATTTGCGCTCTCGGCTAACTCGCCTTTTTGGGAGGGCAGAAACACTGGGTTTAAATCATTCAGAACCAAGGTTTTTGATAAGTTTCCACGTACCGGCATACCCGACCATTTTAGCAGCATAGAGGAATACGATAGCTACATTAAGCTGCTGGTTAAAACCAACTGCATCGATAATGCAAAAAAAATATGGTGGGATATTCGGGTACACCCTTTCTTCGAAACCATCGAATTCCGGATTTGTGACTGCCCTATGCTGATTAACGAGACAATGGCCTTTGTGGCGCTATTTCAGGCCTTATGCGCCAAGCTGTATAAGCTGCGCTTACAGAACATGAATTTCATCACCTACTCCCGGGCCTTAATTAACGAAAACAAGTGGCGTGCCGCGCGCTATGGCATCGATGGCAAAATGATCGACTTTGGCAAGCAGCTTGAAGTAAACACCCGCGCGCTCATCCTTGAGCTGCTGGATTTTGTGGACGACGTTGTAGACGATTTGGGCTGCCGCGATGACCTGCAATATGTACACAAAATATTAGAGCACGGCACAGGCGCCGACAGGCAATTAGAAATTTACAAGCAAAAGGAAAATTTTATTGATGTGGTTGATTTTATTACTTCGCAAACTTTATTGGGAACGTAAATACAGCTATCTGATTTTTGTTTATATTTATAATTTTGCGCTAAACAAAGAATATCAGCAAATTACATACGATGCAGACAGATAAACCCGAAATAAAGGCAGCCATTATAGATTTATATGAAGACTACCCTAATCAGGGCATGCGCAGTTTTCAGGATCTGCTTAAACAATATAAAGCCAAACATAACGTCAATTTAACTTACCAGATTTTTGATCTGCGCGGCAAAAATGAAGTGCCGTCCCTTGATTTCGATGTATACATATCAAGTGGGGGTCCGGGAAGCCCGATCGATTCCGAGGGTACCGAATGGGAGCGCCAATACTGGGATCTGATTGATGCTATCGACACACATAACCAATCAGATGCCATTCAAAAAAAACACGTGCTTTTTGTTTGCCATTCCTTCCAACTGATGTGCCGCCGCTTAAAGTTGGGCGATGTTAACATGCGGAATGCCGAGTCGTTTGGTATTTTCCCCACCCACCTTACCGAAGACGGCAAAAACGAAGTTCTGTTTGAAGGCCTGGCCGATCCTTTTTATATCGTGGATTCGCGCGAATGGCAAGTAATTAACCCAAACGAACAACGTTTTGAAGAAACTGGTGCACAATTACTTTCGCTCGAAAAAGAGCGTCCACATGTTCCGCTACCACGCGCCATGATGGCTATCCGTTTTAACAAATATTTTTTTGGAACACAGTTTCACCCCGAGGCTGATCCGGAAGGGATGAAGATCCATTTTGCCGATGATGAGAAAAAAGAACTCATTATCAACGAATACGGGCAGGCGCGCTATGATGATATGTTGAATAGCCTTGCCCATCCGGATAAAATAGTACTTACCCATCAAACTATCATCCCTAACTTTTTATACCAGGCTTTGCAAAGCCTGCAGGAGGAATGATGCCATGGTACCATCAGCAAGAACCGCGTTTAACGCCAATTTCGCAAACGCAAAATACCAGTCGTTTTTAAGGGAGCTCAATGCCGGCCTTTCAAGGCCAATTGAATTCAGGGTGGCAGAAACGCCGGTTTTTATTGACGAGGCTTTCAAAAATAAACTGATAGTTGCGGGCAATGATATTATAGACACTATATTACGCCCCGATTTTAAAAACTTAACGGAAAAAGCCATACCCCAAAACTGGAAAGTTGCCAAAGAGAACGACCATCCACATTTTATTGCGCTCGATTTTGGGGTATGTAAAAACCCCGAAGGCGAACTGGTACCCAAACTGATTGAATTGCAAGGCTTCCCGTCTTTGTTCGGCTTCCAGGTGCATCTGGCAGAGCATTATCAGCAAACCTTCCAAATTCCGGACAGGGACTGGACGATTTACTTTAGCGGATTGGATAAAGAGGCTTACATCGCTTTGCTAAAAAAAACAATCGTTGGCCCTTACCAGCCCGAAGAAGTGGTTTTAATGGATGTAAGCGCTTACGATCAAAAAACGGTTGTAGACTTCCTAATCACACAACAATACCTGCATATCCCCATAATTGCCCTGCAGGATTTAAAACAGCTGGGCAACCAATTATTTTATGAAGTAAACGGCCAGCTAAAACAGATTAAAAGAATTTATAACCGCCTGATATTTGACGAGATTGAAAACGACCATAAGCTTTTAAACGCGATGGTTGATATACGACAACCACTTGACGTAGAGTGGATAACGCACCCCAACTGGTTTTACCGCATTAGTAAATACACCATGCCTTTTTTAAATGGCGATTATGTACCGAAAACTTATTTTGTTGATCAGTTGGGCGAAATCCCCGCCGATTTGGAAAATTTTGTATTGAAACCGCTCTTTTCATTTGCGGGGCAAGGGGTTATTATCGACGTCAAAAAAAACGATATTGAAAGCCTCAGCGATAAGCATAACTGGATATTGCAACAAAAAGTAAATTACGAACCCGCCATACAAGCCCCTGATGGAGGGGTTAAAGCTGAAATAAGATTGTTGTATCTTTGGCCAGATGGAGACCGAAAGCCCACCCTTGCTATCAACCTTACGCGGCTAAGTAAGGGTAAAATGATTGGTGTGCGTTATAACCAGGATTTTGACTGGGTGGGAGGCACTGTAGCCTTTATAAAAAATAAAATGGAATAGCGTACGTTTGTTATATAATACGAATAGTGCTACATTTAATAATTATTGTTTTGATTAATGAGGATTAGATTTTTATATCGCCTCGGCGGAATTTAAAGGCAAAAAAATTATTTAAGTTTGCATCATGAATTTTCAGATCGTTATTATTTTATTACTTTTTGCAGCAGCCCTGTTTTACCTGGGCCGGATGGTATATCATAGTATCTCTGCAAAAAAGAGCTGTGGCTCAAACTGTAAATGTGGCGTCGATTTTTCAAACATCGATCAAATTAAACCTGGCAAATAAATCAGGACGATATTTAACCCCATTTTCTTACCAATTAATTTTCCCTAAATTTAAAAGTATTGATGTCGTCTAATAAACAAGTTTTTCAGGCAGACACTCCCGGAAGATGGACACGCTTTAAGTGGCTCAGCCGATTGTTAGTTGTTGTTTTAATATGCGGTGTAGTGGGTGCTGTGATCACCATAACATCAAAAGAGTATCCCCTGCTGCCTAATTTAACTGAAGCACCCAAAAAAATTTCGAAAGAAGAGTTAGAGGCCTTAAAGCATTCAACCAAGTACAAGGATTTTAAATTACAGAAAGCGCAGATCCAGGAGCTCAGGCACAACTTACGCTTGCACCAGTTAAAGCACCCGAGCAACAAGGACCGTATCAATGCAGCCTTTTATGTAAACTGGGATACACAATCATTCAATTCGCTTGCAGATCATATCGGAAAGCTGGATATGATTGTGAGCGAATGGTTTTTTATAGCCCCTAACGCCGATACCGTTAATGCTAAAATTGATACGGCATTAATGCGTCTCAATAAAAAGTATAAAAAGCCCATCATCGCCCAGATCTCCAATTATGTAAACGTAAATAACGTTAAAGGCGGCTGGGATACTAAAGATGTTGAGCGTATTATAGCCAGCAAAAAAGCTCGTACAACCTTTATCAACAGCGTTATTGCCAAATTGGTTAAATATAATTTACAGGGGGTAAATGTTGATTTTGAAGACCTGAAAGACCGCAATAGCGCCAATTTTATCACCTTTCAGAAAGAGCTTTACGCAGCCCTGCACCCCAGGGGTTTATTAGTGACCCAGGATATTGTACCTCAGAATGATGAATACGACGTTGAAGAGCTGGTAAAATATAACGATTACCTGTTTGTAATGGCTTATGATCAGCATACCGAATCAAGCAACGATGGCGATATCTCCCACCAGCACTGGGTTGAAGCGATTTTGGATGATATTTGCGAAAAAATACCCAGCAGCAAAGTAATATTAGTTGTTGGAGCTTATGGTTATGACTGGCCCGAAAACAGCATCGGTAAAAACATCACCTATCAACAAGCTATCAGTACCGCTTATGAGCATAAAAGCAAGATTATTTTTAATCCCGAATCTGCCAATTTGCATTATAAGTATACCGACCTTAATAGCATGCCTCACTCGGTATATTTTACCGATGCAATAACTAATTTCAACATTATCCGCATGGCCGATGATTGGGCCACAGCTGGCATAGCCCTTTGGCGCTTAGGCTCTGAAGATCCTCGCCTGTGGAGTTTTTTCGACAAGAACCTTTCGCTCGATTCGCTACACAAAACCGGTGTTGATACCGCTAAACTAACCACAGTAGGCTTAAATAACCGGATTGACTACGCGGGTGATGGCGAGGTACTCGACCTGGTTTCAACACCATCCCCCGGTAAAATCAAAATATCCATTGATCCTAAAACGTTCACCATCACCAATCAGGATTATATTAAACTGCCTACCAAGTACGTAATACGGAAATACGGTTATGCGCCTAAAAAGGTGGTATTAACGTTTGACGATGGTCCCGATCCGGATTACACGCCCCAGATACTTGAAATATTAAAACGGGAAAAGGTACCCGCAGCGTTTTTCGTAGTAGGGTCGATGGTTGAAAAAAACATCCCCTTGCTACGGCAGGAGTACGAAGCAGGGTACGAAATTGGCAATCATACCTTCTTCCATCCCGATATATCAACGGTAAGCCTTCAGCGGGTTACCCTCGAGTTAAATGCCACACGGCGGCTCATCGAATCAATCACCGGGCGCAGCACCATCCTGTTCAGGGCGCCCTTTAATGCCGATGCCGAGCCGCAAACTATTGCCGAGGTAATTCCGGTAGCGTTAAGCCGCCAGCAAAGCTATATCAACATCGGCGAATCCATCGATCCGCACGACTGGGAACCCGGCGTAACAGCAGATAGTATTATAGCAAGGGTTAAAGCCCAGGCAGATGCAGGCTCCATGATATTGCTGCACGATGCAGGTGGTGATACCCGCGAAGAAACCGTAAAGGCCCTTCCCGAAATTATTCACTTTTTTAAAAGCAAGGGCTACCAGTTTACAACCATTGCCGATGTGTTGGGTAAAACTAAAAACGACTTGATGCCGCCCATCACCGACGATGCCGATAGCGGCATAGTAGGCAGCCTGTACAACATGTTTATACTATCGGTTTTTTATGGCAACTGGTTTTTATTATACCTGTTTTTCTCGGCCATATTTTTGGCGATGGGCAGGGTAATATTAATTGGCATTTTGGCTTTAAGGCAGTTTTTTGAAGATAAAAAAGAAGTTGCCGAGCGCTTGGCTAACGTTAACCTGCCACCGGTGAGCATCATTGTACCTGCATATAACGAGGAGGTGACGGCTACAAAAACGATCCAGAGCTTACTGGAAACCAAATACAAAGAATTCGAGATCATTTTTGTAGACGATGGCTCAAAGGATAAAACCTTCGAGATTGTTAAAGCCGCTTACGAAGGAAACCCACGTGTTAAAATACTAACCAAACCCAACGGTGGAAAAGCATCGGCATTAAACTTTGGCATCAGCCAGGCCAGCCACGAGTTTGTGATCTGTATTGATGCCGATACGCAATTAAAAGACGACGCGGTTTATCATTTAATGACTTATTTTACCGATGAGGAAATAGGGGCCGTTGCCGGGACAGTTAAAGTTGGTAACGAAAACAACATGATCACCAGATGGCAGTCCATCGAATACATTACAGCCCAGAATATGGACCGCCGCGCGTTCGATCTGCTGAACAGCATCACCGTTGTTCCGGGTGCTATTGGTGCCTTTCGCAAAGCGGCTATCACCAAGGCAGGAGGTTTTACTTACGATACCCTTGCCGAAGATTGCGATTTAACTATGCGCATTCTGAAGCAGGATTATATTATCAAGAACTGCGCCGAAGCGATTGCCTATACCGAGGCGCCCGAATCAATCAACATGTTGCTTAAGCAACGTTTTAGATGGAGCTTTGGCGTAATGCAAAGTTTCTGGAAAAACAGAGACGCCCTGTTTAACAAAAAGTATAAGTTTTTTGGGATGGTGGGTATGCCCAACATCCTGATCTTCCAGATTATACTGCCGCTATTTTCACCTCTGGCCGACTTGATGATGATACTCGGCTTATTTGGCGATCATCGCGAAAAAATCCTGATTTATTACGTAGCCTTTGTGGTTGTGGATCTGATTGTAGGTGTAATTGCCTTCCGGCTGGAAAGAGAGAATTATAAAAAATTGATATACATTATTCCACAGCGTTTTATATGGCGCCAGTTAATGTATTATGTACTTTTTAAATCCATCCGCCGTGCGGTAAAAGGCGAATTAAGCGGTTGGGGGGTTTTAAAACGTACTGGAAACGTTACCGTTAAGGATACACCCACGAATACCTGAAATATTTAGAATATTTAGGCATAAGCATGGTGAGCAGGAGTTGCATTATTAAGTTTACTCATTATATTTGCAGACGCTAAAACACTTGATTTAACAACAGGAATGAGAGAAATACAATTCAGAGAAGCACTTCGCGAAGCAATGAACGAAGAAATGCGCAAGGACGAAACAATTTATCTGATGGGTGAAGAAGTTGCCGAATATAACGGTGCTTATAAAGTAAGCCAGGGTATGTTAGATGAATTTGGCGCAAAACGTGTTATCGACACACCAATATCTGAGTTGGGCTTCGCCGGTATCGCTATTGGTTCTGCCATGAACGGCTTAAAACCAATTGTCGAGTTCATGACGTTCAACTTCTCATTGGTAGCCATTGACCAGGTTATTAACGGCGCGGCCAAAATCATGTCGATGAGTGGTGGGCAATTTTCTGTGCCTATCGTATTCCGTGGCCCAACAGGTAACGCGGGTATGTTAAGCTCGCAACACAGCCAATGCTTTGAAAACTGGTATGCTAACTGCCCCGGTTTAAAGGTTGTTGTTCCGTCAAACCCGGCAGATGCCAAAGGTTTATTAAAATCAGCAATTATTGATCCGGATCCCGTTATCTTCATGGAATCGGAATTAATGTATGGCGATAAAGGCGAAGTACCAGAAGAGACTTACTATATTGAAATTGGCAAAGCCAAGGTTGTTAGCGAAGGTAGCGATGTTACTTTAGTTGGCTTTGGTAAAATAATGAAAGTTGTTATAGCAGCCGCCCAGGAACTGGCCAAAGAAGGTATTAAAGCTGAAGTAATTGATTTACGTACTGTACGCCCAATTGATTATGATACTGTAATAGCTTCGGTTAAAAAAACAAACCGTTTGGTTATTGTTGAAGAAAGCTGGCCATTAGGTTCAATAGCTACCGAAGTTGCCTTTAAAGTACAAAAGGATGCTTTTGATTATTTAGATGCGCCTATCCTGCGTATTATGGGTGGTGATGTTCCATTGCCTTACGCGCCTACTTTGATCCAGGAATACTTACCAAATCCTGAAAAAGTGGTTAAAGCGGTAAAAGAAGTAATGTACGTTAGAAAATAATTTGTTGAATTAAAAATATAAAGGCTCTGAGATAATCGGGGCCTTTTTTGTTTAATAACAATACGCAAATGACAGAAAAAGAAAAAATGGTAGCCGGGCTGCCCTACCGCGCCAACGATGCCGAATTGATCGAACTGCGTACCCAGGTTCGAAAGATATTAGGTCCCTACAACCAGGTTGGCATGCATGAAACCGAAGCCCAAACAGCCATGCTCGGGCAGATACTTGGCAAAAAAGGCGAAGGGAGTTGGATTGAGCCTCCATTTTATTGCGACTATGGCTTCAATATCTCGGTAGGTAAAGATTTCTACATGAATTTTGATGGTGTTATTTTAGATGTTGCAGCGGTAACTATAGGCGATAATGTTATGTGCGGCCCCAAAGTGCAGATCCTTGCAGCCACCCACAGCATCGATCCTACGGAACGAAACTTTTCGGGTACCGAACTGGGTAAGCCGGTTACCATCGGTCACCGCGTATGGCTGGGCGCCGGTGTAATTATTTGCCCCGGCGTAACTATCGGCGATGAAGCCGTAATAGGCGCAGGAAGCGTGGTAACCCGTGATATTCCCAGCCGTGTATTTGCCGCAGGTAACCCTTGCCGGGTAATCAAAGTGATATAATATCGTTTAAAAGAATCTACCCATCCCTCGTCGAAATGGCTTTTATGGCAATACTCACCTTGATGTCATTTCGACCAGCGGGAGAAATCTTTTGCGCAAAGCCAGGTCTGCTGTTACTTTGAATATCAGCCCGACTCACTCGCAGCCTTCAACACTGCTATATCCAGCTTCACCATCGCCATCATCGCCTGCATTACCCGCTGCGATTTTGCCGGATCCGGGTTACTGAGTAGCTCTCCTAAAGCCGGTGGCACAATTTGCCAAGGTAAGCCAAACTTATCCTTCAGCCAACCGCATTTAATTTCCTGTCCGTCGGCAGATAGTTTATCCCAATAATAATCAATCTCTTCCTGGGTTTCGCACTTCACAAAAAAAGAAACACCTTGTGTAAAGCTATACATCGGGCCGCCGTTTAACCCCATAAACTCTTGTCCCTCCAACTCAAACGTGGCCGTAAGCATCTTGCCTTTACCGCCGGGTGCACCGTCGGGCAAGCGGCTAACATGGCTAACTTTCGAATTTTTAAATATCGTAGTATAAAAATCAAGAGCCTCTTCCAGGTTATTATCAAACCATAAAAACGGGGTTATTTTTTGCATCTTATTTATATTTGGTGTTATAATCGGTTGCCTGCTCAGGTAAAGTTAGCTATTCCAATCCCAAATAAAAACGGCAAAAAGGGCCAATTACAGGGGCTATTCGAGACAGAAAAGCAAACTTTGCCAGGCAATCAACAAATAAATTAAACGCATTCGGCAATTATCATTAATTTTAGATTATGGACTCCGAGTTAAAAAAGAAGCTACTTATTCCCTTCCTGGTATTCGTTGGCTTGCTTGCACTAAACGCCAACAGCATTATAAACGCTATCAACCAGCACCAAACATCACGCGTCATCATCGCTTCAGCCTCCAGTGTATTTATCATCATCGCTTTTATCGTGGTTATCCGTTCGGTCAAAAAAAACAACAATAAAACATTTTAAGTCTTAATCACCCTCAAAATTTGCACGTTTTGTTGATAAGCAGTTTTTTGATTTTTATATAAATACACGCAACTTCGCAACCTCAATTTTTGTTTAAAATGATATCCCACTATAAAAAAATTGCCGACGAACTTTCTATAACCGAAAAACAGGTTAACGCCACCATCGGTTTATTAGACGAAGGCGCCACGGTACCCTTTATATCCCGTTACCGCAAAGAGTTAACCGGTAGCCTTGATGAAGTGCAGGTAGCCGCCATTCGTGATCGCATGCAGCAGCTACGCGAACTGGATAAACGTCGCGAAGCTATTTTAAAATCGTTAACCGAGTTAGGTAAATTAACGCCCCAACTGGAACAGGCTGTAAATGCCGCCGAAAGCATGACTATCCTCGAAGATATTTATCTTCCTTATCGTCCTAAACGTAAAACACGTGCCTCTGTAGCCCGCGAAAAGGGCTTGCAGCCTTTAGCCGACGTAATTTTATTACAAGGCAAACTTGATTTACAGGCCGAAGCCGAAAAATATATCGACCTGGAGAAGGGCGTTTCCACATTAGACGAAGCCTTAGCCGGCGCACGTGATATTATAGCCGAACATATTGCCGAAAATGCCGAACTGCGCACACAAATACGACAAGTATTTTTAGAGAAAGGCGAATTTCAAACCAAGGTGATTGCCGGTAAAGAAGAAGAAGGGATTAAATACAAGGATTACTTTGACTGGAAGGAACCCCTTAAAACAGCTCCATCTCACCGGATACTGGCGATGCGCCGTGCCGAGAAGGAAGAAATTTTATGGCTGGATGTATTGCCTCCCGAAGAAAATGCACTCCAAATTATAGAAAATCAATTTGTAAAAGGCAATAACAATTGTACCGAGCAGGTTAAGTTGGCTGTAGCCGATGGTTATAAACGCCTTTTAAAACCATCTATGGAAACCGAGGTAAGGCTGCTTACCAAAAAGAAGGCAGACGAGGAAGCGATCAGGGTGTTTGCTGAAAACATTCGCCAGTTATTACTTGGTGCGCCACTCGGCCAGAAAAGAGTATTGGCCATTGATCCGGGCTTTCGTACGGGCTGCAAAGTGGTTTGCTTAGATGAACAAGGACAGTTATTGGAGAATACTGCCATTTACCCACATACCGGTGCAGGAAATTTAAAAGACGCGGAGAAAACGATTAAGCACTTGTGTACCCAATTCAATATCGAGGCTATTGCGATAGGGAACGGTACCGCCGGGCGCGAAACAGAAACCTTTATAAGGGGCTTAAACTTGGCAGGCGTAGCCATTGTAATGGTAAACGAAAGCGGAGCATCGGTATACTCCGCTTCGGAAATTGCACGCGAAGAGTTTCCGGATAAAGATATCACCGTTCGCGGAGCGGTATCAATCGGTCGGCGACTAATGGACCCATTAGCGGAATTGGTCAAGATAGATCCTAAATCAATCGGAGTGGGGCAGTACCAGCACGATGTAGATCAAAATAAATTACAGCTTGCCCTTGATGATACCGTAATGAGCTCAGTAAACGCGGTGGGTGTAGAGCTGAACACGGCATCGAAACAAATTTTAGCTTACATTTCGGGTTTAGGCCCGCAATTGGCTCAAAATATTATTGACTACCGTAACAAAAACGGAGCGTTTAAAAGGCGCGGCGATTTAAGGCAGGTTGCCCGCTTAGGCGATAAGGCCTTTGAACAGGCAGCAGGCTTTTTACGCATCCGTAATGCAGACAACCCACTCGACTCGAGCGGTGTGCATCCCGAAAGATATGCGCTGGTTGAGCAAATGGCTAAAGATTTAAATTGCAACGTAAAGGATTTGATGCAGGACGAACAATTGCGCAAAAAAATCTCGTTACAAAAATACGTTACCGACCAGGTAGGCTTGCCAACACTTAACGACATTATGGCTGAGCTGGCTAAACCCGGTCGCGATCCGCGCGAGCAGTTCGAGGCCTTTAGCTTTACCGAAGGCGTTAATCAGATAAGCGACCTAAAGATAGGCATGCAATTGCCCGGCATTGTTACCAATATTACCAATTTTGGAGCCTTTGTTGATATTGGTGTGCACCAGGATGGATTGGTGCACTTAAGCCAGATTACTAACCGCTATATTAAAGACCCAAACGAAGTATTAAAGGTGCATCAGAAGGTAAAGGTTACGGTTACCGATGTAGATGAAAGTAGGAAAAGGATTGCATTATCGATGAAGGATAACGAAACCAAAGATACTACAAAACAAACCGGCAAAATGATGCCAAAGCAACGGAACAATCAAACCGAACTGAGAAGCCCGGTTAAACAACGCGATGAAGAAACCGATATGCAAGCTAAATTAGCAGCATTAAAAAGCAAGTTCAAGTAAAATTAATCCAGCGTAATTTGCCTTTTGATGCTCTCTTCAAGAGATATAAAAGTTTCTGTGCGCTGGATACCTTTTACGCTTTGAATCTGCTCGTTCAATACTTCGCGCAGGTGGTTGGTATCGTGGCATACAATTTTTGCAAAGATACTCCAGCTACCCGTTGTATAGTGCAGCTCTACAATTTCCTTAATTGATTTAAGCTGCTTAACGGCTTCGTTGTATTGCGAACCCTTTTCAAGGTAGATACCTAAAAAAGCACAGATGTCATATCCCAGTTTTTGCGGGTCAACCTCAAGATTGGCGCCCTTGATCACTCCCATCTCTTCAAGCTTTTTCATCCGTACATGGATAGTTCCGCCGGATACGATTAAATCCTTAGCTATCTCGGTGTAAGGGGTAGTCGCATTTTTCATCAATATTGATAAAATTTGGATATCCAAATTATCAATTTCTAAATTTTGGGCTTTTTTGTGAGACATAAATTTATAAATATTTATCTAAATACAAGTTTAATTAAAAATTGTATAAAAATGCAAATAATTTGTTGAAATATTTGCAAAGAATGGATAAGCGTGTTAAATTTGTATCAAGCAAAAAACCTAAAAGCTAATCTTGTTCTTTTAAATAATAATGTTGGGTGGTGAAATTTTTGGCAGACACACCTCCTTGTCCCGGTGGCGGAGATCATGGAAAACCCGAAGCGGGCTAACCACTCTTTGAAGGTTCGAATCCTTCCCCAACAGCAATTCAAATTCCGGTTAATTCCATAGTTTGAATTATATCCTGTAGGATGGTGAAATTTTTGGCAGACACACCTCCTTGTCGCGGTGGCGAAGATATTGGGAAACTCTCAGCAATGAGAATAACCACTTCGTGAAGGTTCGACTCCTTCTCCTACAGCTCTTCTCATAATTTAGGTTTATAATTGGTTAGTAAAGGCCCCTGCCCATCAGGGGCTTTGCTGTTTTATAACAATTTGTAAATCGTTAATCTTTAAAAATCGGTATCTGGAATCAGCCTAAAAAAACTGGGGAAAAAAGGAAAGCATTTGGTTTAGCGATAGCTCACTATCGTAGCCGCCAGATACGTCGTCATTATAAGTGACGGACCCGGCGGGCCGGAAAAAAACAGGGATGACGTTGGGAACCTGTAGGCTGTTTTGCGCAGAAAGAAAAGTGCGCAAAAGCCTGACTGCACGCCGGGCCGGGTGTTGGCCTGTGGGCGGAAGGATCGGGCAGTCTTGATTTTATTCACCTGTGTTTGTTTTTTTAAGGTGTGGCTGAGCTCCCTACGGTCGGTTTATTCATTATTGTTTGTTTTTCAATGTATTCATGAGGTTGCTCTCGCTTAGTTTTGGTTACTTTTTGTATAAAGACAAAACTGCGTAGCAATCATTCATACCAAAAACAAACAATAGTGAATAACGTGACAAGCCCCTTCCCGGGGCAATTGAGCGGGACGATGTTCTAAGTTAAGAACACCGATTATCAACGCAATAAAAACACGCTAATAATCAACAACTTGGGTAATCCAAATGATAAGCCACATCAAAAAAACGTACAGAGCCATGCCGCACGTCCTTCGACAGGCTCAGGATGACCGCTTCCGCGCGCAAAAAAAGGGCGTGTCATACTGACCAAGGCTCCGGCTCTAAATTAAGAATACTGATTTTAGGAGAAAAAATACACCTTGATAATCAATAGCTTATACATCGTCATTATAATTAACAACGTGAGTAACCACAAAAAAACCGCAAATTAATCGGAGTATCTTAGTAGATTTCCCACAGAAACCCATTGTAACATTCTATTACTTTCTAATTTCGTAACATAGGCCCACCATGCCACTTTTATACGCTGTTACATCTTTTAGATGCAATGCATGTTCTTGCTCTATCAGATCAAGGAACGGCGTTCCATCGCCTAAAATAACAGGTAAAATCGAAAGCCTTATTTCATCAGCTAAGTTTAAGCGAATAAAATCTTTGGTCAGCTTAGCGCCGCCTATAAGCCAAACATTTTTGTAGCTGGGTTTAAGCCTTTCATTTACCAGTTTGACCAGGTCGCCAGAATAAGTTTCGATATTCTGCCGTTCAAGCGGAAGCTCTCCGTGGGTTAATACAATAGTTGGCACGGCTCCGTAAACCCACCCATAATCTTTAGAGAGTTCCAGTGCATGCTCATAAGTGGTGGCACCCATTATGTAGCAGTCTATCTTTTTAAGAAATTCCGCCGTTTCTTGTTCAGTAACGTGAACTCCTTTCTCATAGTTATCAGGTGTTTCAAACCACGAAACGCTATTATCTTTTTTAGCAATATATCCGTCAAGACTTGAAACCATGTGTATGGTTACTTTAAATTTATCTGTCTCCATTGATGTTGTGAATAGGTGTTGTTGAACTGATATTTACACATCTAAATTACGTACCTGAAAACCGATAACTAATCGTCAAGGTGTCTTTTCTTTAACATTTGTTTATAAGCGGTAACAATGTTATCGGTTTTGTTGAAATTTATCAACCACGTGAGGAAGAGTCAAGAGTTTAGATTCAAGAAGCATGAGTTTAGCTGCGAGAAGCAAGAGAAGAGAAAAAGCATATTTCATAAAAAAACCCCACTAACAAAGTTAGCGAGGTTAATTTAAGATTGGGCACCGACCTACTCTCCCACGTTTTACCGCAGTACCATCGGCTCTGGCGGGCTTGACTTCTCTGTTCGGAATGGGAAGAGGTAGACACCGCCGATATAGGCACCTGAATTTCTTGTAGATTCGAGTATCGCGTTATGTGTATGGCCCATTGCATATTGAGATTTTTATCTCTTTCTGCTATAGCACCAATTACTTGCTATACTGTCATCTGATATTTTATTTGTTTGTTAGTGGTAGCTTAGAGCTTACACCCAAACAATGACATATTATTGAAAGAAGTAACTTTCAGAGAAAACAACAGCTTTGTGTTGAGTGAACAGATTCAAGAGTTAAGAGTCAGGAAGCACGACCGAAGTCTTGTTTCTTTTTTCTTGTTTCTTTCCTCTGCTCACCGTTATTACCTGCTATGAGAAAGCTTCGGGTTATTAGTATTACTTGGCTATGATGTCACCACCTTTACACCGGTAACCTATCAACGTAGTAGTCTGCTACGACCCTCTATGGAAGTCTCATCTTGTGGCTAGTTTCGCACTTAGATGCTTTCAGCGCTTATCTATTCCGAACGTAGCTACTCTGCAGTACAGCTGGCGCCATAACAGATTCACTAGAGGTTCGTCCAACCCGGTCCTCTCGTACTAAGGTCAGCCCCACTCAAACTTCCAACGCCCACAACAGATAGGGACCGAACTGTCTCGCGACGTTCTGAACCCAGCTCGCGTGCCACTTTAATGAGCGAACAGCTCAACCCTTGGGACCTTCTCCAGCCCCAGGATGTGACGAGCCGACATCGAGGTGCCAAACCTCCCCGTCGATATGAGCTCTTGGGGGAGATCAGCCTGTTATCCCCAGCGTACCTTTTATCCTTTGAGCGATGGCCCTTCCATGCAGAACCACCGGATCACTATATCCGTCTTTCGACCCAGCTCGACTTGTCTGTCTCACTGTCAAGCAAGCTTATGCTATTGCACTCCACGTACGGTTACCAAGCGTACTGAGCTTACCTTTGAAAGCCTCCGTTACCTTTTTGGAGGCGACCACCCCAGTCAAACTACCCGCCAAACAATGTCCTCGATATTATCGAGTTAGACACCAAATACAGAAAGGGTGGTATTTCAACGTTGACTAACTGACTCCTAGCGAAGCCAGATCACAGTCTCCCACCTATCCTACACATCCTGTACCCGATATCAATGTTAAGCTATAGTGAAGGTGCATGGGGTCTTTCCGTCCCGTTGCGGGTAACCGGCGTCTTCACCGATACCACAATTTCACCGAGCTCATGGCTGAGACAGCGCCCAGATCGTTACACCATTCGTGCAGGTCGGAACTTACCCGACAAGGAATTTCGCTACCTTAGGACCGTTATAGTTACGGCCGCCGTTTACTGGGGCTTCAATTCAATGCTTCGCCTTGCGACTAACATCCCCTTTTAACCTTCCAGCACCGGGCAGGTGTCAGGCCTTATACTTCATCTTTCGATTTTGCAAAGCCATGTGTTTTTGTTAAACAGTCGCCTGGGCCTTTTCACTGCGGCTGACATTACTGCCAGCGCCCCTTCTCCCGAAGTTACAGGGCCATTTTGCCGAGTTCCTTAGCCATGATTCACTCGAGCACCTTAGGATTCTCTCCTCGACTACCTGTGTCGGTTTACGGTACGGGTTTTTATAACCTGAAGCTTAGCGGGTTTTCTTGGAAGTCTGGTTACCTGCTCTATCTGCTTACCCGAAGGCTCGCAGTACTATTGGGTTTCAGCAAAGCTTGCGGACTTACCTACATGCTCTATACCTACGCCTTTTAACGATCTATTCCGTCAGATCGCGGCAGTTTCACTACTCCGTCACCGCATCGCAGTTACAAAAAGTACAGGATTATTAACCTGTTATCCATCGGCTACGCCCTTCGGCTTCACCTTAGGCCCCGACTAACCCTGATCCGATTAGCGTTGATCAGGAAACCTTAGTCTTTCGGTGGGCGGGTTTCTCTCCCGCCTTATCGTTACTTATGCCTACATTTGCTTTTCTAAAACCTCCACAGTAACTTACGTATCTGCTTCACCGGTGTTAGAATGCTCCCCTACCAGATGCATTGCTGCAAATCCATAGCTTCGGTATACCACTTGATGCCCGTTTATTATCCATGCCCGATCGCTCGACTAGTGAGCTGTTACGCACTCTTTAAATGAATGGCTGCTTCCAAGCCAACATCCTAGCTGTCTGTGCAATCGGACCTCGTTAGTTCAACTTAGTGGTAATTTAGGGACCTTAGCTGATGGTCTGGGTTCTTTCCCTCTCGGCCCTGGACCTTAGCACCCAGAGCCTCACTCCAGCGTATATTATATAGCATTCGGAGTTTATCTGGATTTGGTAGGATTTGACTCCCCCGCACCCAATTAGTAGCTCTACCTCTATATAACTCAACCGCCAGGCTGTTCCTAAAAACATTTCGGGGAGTACGAGCTATTTCCCAGTTTGATTAGCCTTTCACCCCTACCCACAGATCATCCGGAAACTTTTCAACGTTTATCGGTTCGGTCCTCCAGTACCTGTTACGGCACCTTCAACCTGTCCATGGGTAGATCACAAGGTTTCGCGTCTACCCCCTCTGACTGCACGCCCTATTCAGACTCGCTTTCGCTTCGGCTGCGTGGCTGAACCACTTAACCTTGCCAGAGAGGAGTAACTCGTAGGCTCATTATGCAAAAGGCACGCCGTCACAGCTTGCGCTGCTCCGACCGCTTGTAAGTACACGGTTTCAGGTTCTATTTCACTCCCCTGTTCGGGGTTCTTTTCACCTTTCCCTCACGGTACTGGTTCACTATCGGTCTCTCAGGAGTATTTAGCCTTACCGGATGGTGCCGGCAAATTCCCACAAGGCGTCTCCGACCTCGCGGTACTCAGGATTCCACTATCCTAACCTAACTTACACTTACGCAGCTCTCATGCTCTATGGCCAGGTTTCCCACCCTGTTCAGTTTCATTCAGTTATTCATGTTGTGGTCCTATAACCCCAGGTATGCCGTAACATACCTGGTTTGGGCTTCTTCCCTTTCGCTCGCCACTACTCAGGAAATCACTATTGTTTTCTCTTCCTCTGCTTACTTAGATGTTTCAGTTCAGCAGGTTTGCGCATATTATGCATCCATTCTTCAAATGGATAGGTTTCCCCATTCGGAAATCCGCGGATTAATTCATATTTGCTAATCCCCGCGGCTTATCGCAGCTTATCACGTCCTTCATCGCCTCTGAGAGCCAAGGCATCCCCCGTGTACCCTTTCTTACTTTCTTCTACTATACCGCCTTTTGCTCGGTATGTATGCTTTTTTGATGGTTGCCTGTTTATTAGTATGGAGTAGTGCGTATTGAGTATTGAGATTTAAACCCCTTTCCTCTTTATTTACTATTTCCGTACTTCTAAAGCCTGACAACGTCTCTACTGTTGTTTTCTCTTTAATTTACTTCTTCCAATATGTCAAAGAACTTTTACCCCGGTCTTCCGTTGCGGATCGCCTTTTTCAATATCCTTACCTTGTTAGGTAAACTGGTGGGTATCGTGGAGAATAACGGATTCGAACCGTTGACCCCCTGCGTGCAAGGCAGGTGCTCTAGCCAGCTGAGCTAATCCCCCTTAAGACAGCTTTTAAGCTTGAAGTTTCTGGCCCGAAGCTTTTTGTTCTTGCTTCTTGCCTCTTACTTCCTGCTCTTGCTTCACCTTGTAGTCCGGAGCAGATTTGAACTGCTGACCCCTACATTATCAGTGTAGTGCTCTAACCAAACTGAGCTACCGGACTTTTTAGTCTGCAGTCCTGAGTAATTAGTCTTGAGTCGGCTTGTTCTCCGTTAGCTGTTTTGCTAACTGCTAACTTCTGACTTGCGACTGATGACTTCAGACTTTCTTGAACTGCCAACTGTTGGTCCTGTACCTATTATTAGTTACAGCCACTGATTGGCTTGTCTTTTGGGTGTTTTTTTATAAAAAGAAATAAACATGTGCGTAGCGGTTCTTTTGTTGTGATCGTCGAGCTTGTGTATCTGCTCCAGAAAGGAGGTATTCCAGCCGCACCTTCCGGTACGGCTACCTTGTTACGACTTAGCCCCAGTTACCGACTTTACCCTAGGACGCTCCTTGCGGTTACGCACTTCAGGTACTTCCAGCTTCCATGGCTTGACGGGCGGTGTGTACAAGGCCCGGGAACGTATTCACCGCGTCATTGCTGATACGCGATTACTAGCGAATCCAACTTCACGGGGTCGAGTTGCAGACCCCGATCCGAACTGTGATCAGCTTTTGGAGATTGGCATCCTGTTGCCAGGTAGCAGCCCTCTGTACTGACCATTGTAGCACGTGTGTAGCCCCGGACGTAAGGGCCATGATGACTTGACGTCGTCCCCTCCTTCCTCTCTACTTGCGTAGGCAGTCTGTTTAGAGTCCCCACCTTGACGTGCTGGCAACTAAACATAGGGGTTGCGCTCGTTGCGGGACTTAACCCAACACCTCACGGCACGAGCTGACGACAGCCATGCAGCACCTAGTTTCGTGTCCCGAAGGACTGATCCGTCTCTGAATCATTCACTAACTTTCAAGCCCGGGTAAGGTTCCTCGCGTATCATCGAATTAAACCACATGCTCCTCCGCTTGTGCGGGCCCCCGTCAATTCCTTTGAGTTTCACCCTTGCGGGCGTACTCCCCAGGTGGAACACTTAACGCTTTCGCTTAGACGCTAACTGTATATCGCTAACATCGAGTGTTCATCGTTTAGGGCGTGGACTACCAGGGTATCTAATCCTGTTTGATCCCCACGCTTTCGTGCCTCAGCGTCAATCGAACTATAGTAAGCTGCCTTCGCAATTGGTGTTCTGTGACATATCTATGCATTTCACCGCTACTTGTCACATTCCGCCTACCTCTAGTTCATTCAAGCTCTTCAGTATCAAAGGCACTGCGATAGTTAAGCTACCGTCTTTCACCCCTGACTTAAAAAGCCGCCTACGCACCCTTTAAACCCAATAAATCCGGATAACGCTTGGATCCTCCGTATTACCGCGGCTGCTGGCACGGAGTTAGCCGATCCTTATTCTCAGAGTACATTCAACCTGGTATACATACCAGGGTTTATTCCCCTGCAAAAGCAGTTTACAACCCGTAGGGCCGTCTTCCTGCACGCGGCATGGCTGGTTCAGGCTTCCGCCCATTGACCAATATTCCTTACTGCTGCCTCCCGTAGGAGTCTGGTCCGTGTCTCAGTACCAGTGTGGGGGGTCATCCTCTCAGATCCCCTAGACATCGTCGCCTTGGTGGGCCGTTACCCACACCAACTAGCTAATGTCCCGCATGCCCATCTTATCCCTATAAATATTTGATTATTAAACAATGCTGTTCAATAATGTTATGCGGTCTTAATCTCTCTTTCGAGAGGCTATCCCCCTGGATAAGGTAGGTTACATACGTGTTACGCACCCGTGCGCCACTCTCAAGAAAAGCAAGCTCTCCTATCCCGTCCGACTTGCATGTATTAGGCCTGCCGCTAGCGTTCATCCTGAGCCAGGATCAAACTCTCCATTGTAAATTTTAAGTTTTTAAATCTCTGACCCTACTTTATTATTTGTAGAATCTGTATTATATATCTTTATACAGATACTCTCTTCTTCTCACGGTTCGAATCTCCCTTAGGTTATTCTCCCCGCTACGCTACATGTTACTTCTTTTTAAAGAACTTGATCGGATCCGCCTCACGCTTTTCCTTTTATATTTTTCACCGGTTGCCCGGCTCAAATCTTCTTGTTTTGTTAGTCCCAAAATTGCTTTGGAAATTTTCCCTTTTTCAGAAACTTAAACCGTTTCTTTTGGGACTGCAAAGGTAGAGATTTATTTACAAAGTCAAAATTTATTTTCACTTTCATTACCCGAAAAGCTATTTCAATAGTTTAATTACCTGCTATAGAGAGTTTTAAAACTAAAATAATTTAAATTTATTTTTCGATGAGGCATAAAATGCCGGTTGTTAATAAAACGAAGCATGTTAACACACGCACACATGGTTAACAAAATGTTAATTTAAGGTATTCGCTATATTAACTACCTTTGTGGCGTGACAAAAAACACCTTACCTACTTACGCCATTGTTGAATTATTAATCAGGCTATCTCAATATGATCCCCTTATTGGCGATTATAAAGGGCATGCGGTTAACCATCATGACGTGATCGTAAAAACCACTCAAGGAAGTATTGCATTCTCACTGGAATTGATCAAACGTCAGTTTGAAGCCCCTGAAAGTATTACAGACGAAACTTTTATAGGTTTGGCTAAACTTTTTAAGCCACTAAGATAATTTGGAATTGCAATGCGGTTCTTGCGGAAGCACTTAAAAGTGTGAGCTCCATTTAAAATTACCCTACCAGTAACACGGGGCCATTGCTGGTAGGGTTAATATTTATTACGGTAATGCCGTTAAAATTGAGCTAAAAGAAAATGTTAAATATAAGAAAAGAGGAAAACCGTGGTAATACTCCCTTATTAAAACAGGTAACTATCTTTTAAAACCGCCGCCACCACCGCTGCCGCCTTTGTAACCGCCACCGCTACCACCGCGGTTGTAACCGCCACCACCACCACCGCCACGGCTGTAACCGCCGCCACCTGATGGCCTGTCTTTCTTCTCTTCAGCCTGGTTTACAACGATGGTTCTGCCATAAAGTTCAGCACCGTTTACTTCTGATATCGCTTTTTGAGCTGCCTCATCATCTGGCATCTCAATAAAGCCAAAACCTTTGCTTCTGCCTGTTTCCCTGTCAGTGATAATCTTTACCGTAGTAACTTCACCAAATTCTTCAAAAACCTCTTTTAACTCACTTTCTTCAACTTTAAACGGAAGACTACCTACAAAAATGTTCATGTTTGTTATTAATTAAATTTTAATGTTTTAGCAAAAGTATATTAAATAAAATTAGTTGCACAATAACAGGAAAGAAATTGATATATAAATAATGAAAAAGCGGGATTAAAAATAAATCTGCACCATTTTTCTCCAAAATTTTGCTTTATGCGCTTCACCATCCCAAATATACAACGCGTTCCAGATCTGTTTACTCCACAAAATACTACTCAAACTCTTACTATCCTCTAAAAATGCATCCTCAATTCCTATAGCAATAATAATCTCTAATTGTTTTAATTGATTTAAAATATCCGGATCTTTTAAATTGGAAAGGTATTGATTTGGCATGTTAAAATAAACATCTTCATCACTATAACCATCAAACAGATCTAAAAAAACACCTCGTGCCACGGTAAGGTCATACCTACCGCTCATACCGACTACTTTGGTGAACAAATGCGGATGCCTAAATGCGATATTTACAGCATGGTAAGCACCAAGGCTGCAACCGGCCACAAACAAAGATGAGCCGGGATTATTTTCCTCTGAAAACGGCAATACTTCCTGGGTAATATATTGCTCGTATTGCATATGCCTGCGTATCCTCTCGGCCGGGAAGATGCTGCGGTTGTAAAAGCTTTGATGATCTACGCTGTCAACACAAATAATTTGCATTTCGCCTGCTTCAATTCTATCTTTTATGGCATCAATAACCTTCCAGTTCTCGTAATCATAAAAACGGGCCGCCCGGGTAGGAAAAAACAATACACGGGTACCCGCGTGGCCAAACACCAGCAGTTCCATGTCTTTTTTCAATACCGGACTAAACCATTTAAAATATGCCCTTTGCATGATCCGATTCAAATCTAATCAGTAAATCTACGCTGTATGTAAACAAATGATTAAGCGTATTATAAATTTTGTAAATACTTTAATACAGTACTACGCCATATATCGTAACCTTTGGCATTTAAATGGAGGCCGTCGGCCATAAAAAGCTCTCGCTTCGGATATCCTGCTTCGTCAGTCATTTGCGAATAAATATCTAAAAACTGAGCATTGTTATGCTTTTTAATTTCATCAGCTATCAATTGATTGGTGTATTTGATCCTATCGTTAATACCCCATCTTAATATGCTCGGTTTAACCGAAATATATGCGAAAGGAATATCGCCAAAATTTTGCTGAATGCGAACCATTAATTGCTGAAAAAATATAAAAACTTCTTCTGCGTTTCTTCCGTCGCCAAGATCGTTATCGCCGGCGTAAAAAACGATGCGCCGGGGCTTCAAAGGGGTAATCAATCTATCAAAAAACCAAACACAGGCTGCGAGTGTTGATCCGCCAAAGCCCAGGTTTGCTGGTTTGTAATCGCTAAAATCTGTTGACAAGGTTTCCCATAGCCTTATGGACGAACTCCCGTAAAATATTGTTTCCGGAGGGTACGCGTATTCTGATCTTTTTTCTTCCAGGCTTTTTACCTCATCTTCATACCAGGTCATAAAATGTTTTGTTATTATTAGGTTTTAAATATAGTAGTATCTGTTAGATAATTTAAGATTGATTAAAAACCATTGCTTGTACTAAAAATTAGCTTTATATTTAAAGCATATCTCTGATTAATCGCCCCGTAATGAACTGGAAGCTCATTTTTCAATTATCCTTATTAGGCCTCATCATGGCCTTCGGAACAATTTCACTCATCCCTGATTATGCAGAGCCTTTTTTTTGGCTGCCTATTTTTGTCATCTGCGCCTATCTTATAGCCAAAGTTTGTGCCACAAAATATTTTGCCCATGGTTTTTTTGTAAGCGTACTCAACAGCGTATGGCTTACGGCATCGCATACCATCTTCTACCCATCGTATGCGGCCCATCATCCCGAAATGATTAAAATGATGCCGATGAAAGAGCACATTGTTTTAGCGATGATAGTAACAGGAATACTTTCGGGCATTTTGTTTGGGTTGGTACAGGGTTTATTTGCATTTATAGCATCCCGCATTGTAAAGAAAAACGTAGCAGCTTAACCATCCCCAGACTTATTGAGCAATAGCTGCAGCAACGCCATTATGGCGAATTAATTTAATACAGCTCTTAGTTTTGTATAAAAAAGCCCCGCCAGAAAGCGGGGCTCCATTCACATTTAATTTATATAAAGCTGGCTTAGCTCCGTTGTTTAACTACACCCCATACTATTGCCACAGTTTAAACACTTATAGCAGGTACCTGAGCGTAAGGTGGTATGGCCGCAAACATTGCAGCTTGGTGCATCGCTTTGCACTCCCATACTCAAATCAACACTTAACTGCAATTTACCATTTGTTGCCGGGTTAGATTGAACCGGTTCGTAAACATTGGTTACATCAGTATTAAAATCACTGTCTTCCATCTGCGGATTGCCCGTAATGCCATTCTGCTCTGTGATAACATGTACCAGGTCGGTACGGTTTTGATACTCGTACCCTAACATTCTGAAGATATAATCAATAATAGAGGTTGAACTTTTAATATTAGCATGGCCTACCACCATACCGGCAGGCTCAAAACGTGTAAAGGTAAATTTCTCTACATATTCTTCCAGCGGCACACCATATTGCAAACCAACCGATACGGCTATGGCAAAACAGTTCATTAGCGAGCGGAAGGTTGCACCCTCTTTGTGCATATCCACAAATATTTCGCCCAGGGTACCGTCTTCATACTCACCGGTGCGTACAAATACGGTTTGCCCATCAATACTTGCTTTTTGAGTAAAGCCGCGGCGTTTGTAAGGCAGGTTCTTTTTTTGTACCACACGCGATAACTGGCGCATAAAGGCCGTATCTTTTGATTTCTCCATAATGGCGATAGCCGCTTCCAAAACCTGATCGGGAGTTAAATCGCTCAATTTTACATTGGCGGCCTGGCCTAATACTTCCTCTACGGTATCCAGTTTATCATCGGCTTCTTCCTTCTGGTCAGACTTGGTTGATAGCGGTTGGGATAACTTACAACCATCCCTGTAAAGGGCATTTGCCTTTAAACCTAATTGCCATGATAGTTGGTAGCAATCCTTAATCTCGTCAACCTTGGCTTCGTGTGGCAGATTAATGGTTTTAGAAATAGCGCCTGATAAAAACGGCTGTGCCGATGCCATCATTTTAATATGGCCATGGGCATGGATGTAACGCTCACCTTTAGCACCGCATTTATTGGCACAGTCAAATATAGGGTAATGTTCTGTTTTAAGATAAGGTGCGCCCTCAACGGTCATGTTGCCGCAGATGTATTCGTTAGCTTCCGCAATTTGCTTTTTGCTATAACCCAATGCGCGCAATAAATTAAAATCCGGTGCATTATACTGTTCCGCTGTCAGGCCCAAACGTTTCAGGCAATCTTCACCCAACGTCCAGATATTGAATGCAAAACTGATCTCGAATGCTGATACCACCGCTTTATCCAGTTTTTCGAGCTCACTATCCGTTAAGCCTTTTGCTTTAAGCGAATTCAAATTAACATGTGGAGCGCCGTTTAAAGTAGCTGTTCCTTTAGCATAGTTAATGATGGCTGTAACTTCGTGTTCTTTATAACCCAGGTTTTTTAAAGCCGCAGGCACCGCCTGGTTAATAATTTTGAAATAGCCTCCACCAGATAATTTTTTAAATTTCACCAGCGCAAAATCCGGCTCAATCCCTGTGGTATCGCAATCCATCACCAGGCCAATGGTTCCGGTGGGCGCAATAACCGTGGTTTGTGCATTACGGTACCCATATTGCTCGCCCATTTCAACCGCCTTATCCCAGGCATTGCAGGCAGCAGAGAGTAAATAATCCGGACAATATTTCTGATCAATTCCCGGAGGCGCAATCTCCAGCCCTTCGTAATTCTCGGTAGAGTTATAGGCCGCATAGCGGTGGTTGCGCATTACGCGCAGCATATGTTCTTTATTTTCGGCATACTTGCTAAACGTCCCCATCTCGCGGGCCATTTCGGCCGAAGTAGCATAGGCAGTGCCCGTCATGATAGCAGTAATGGCGCCACCTATGGCCCGTGCTTTATCACTATCATAAGGGATTCCGTTCACCATCAATGCCGATCCTAAATTAGCGTAACCCAAACCCAGGGTACGGTAATCGTAAGATAACTGGGCTACATCTTTAGAGGGGAATTGCGCCATTAACACAGATATTTCTAATACAATAGTCCAGATGCGGCAAGTATGTTCAAAGCCCTTTACATCAAATACGCGTGTATCCGCATCAAAATAATGAGCCAGGTTAATAGAGGCCAGGTTACAGGCTGTATTATCCAGGAACATATACTCTGAGCATGGGTTTGATGCGTTGATTCTGCCACCTTCGGGGCAGGTATGCCATTCGTTAATTGTAGTATCGTATTGTACCCCAGGATCGGCACAGGCCCAGGCCGCGAAAGCAATATCGTCCCAAAGTTTTTGCGCCGATACTGACTTAATAACACGGCCATTCATACGGCCTGTTAAATCCCATTGTTTTCCTTCCTTCAATGCATTGAAAAAACTATTAGGAATCCGCACGGAGTTGTTTGAGTTCTGCCCAGAAACAGTGCGGTAGGCTTCGCCCTCATAATCCGAAGAGTATCCTGCGGCTATTAAAGCTGCCACCTTTTTTTCCTCTTCAACCTTCCAATTCACAAAACTTTCTATTTCGGGGTGGTCCAGATCAAGGCAAACCATTTTGGCGGCCCTGCGGGTAGTACCACCTGACTTGATGGCCCCGGCGGCGCGATCGCCTATTTTAAGGAAAGACATCAGGCCGGATGAATAACCGCCGCCCGAAAGCTTTTCGCTTTCGCCACGTATTTTAGAGAAGTTTGTACCTACACCCGATCCATATTTAAAGATACGGGCTTCGCGAACCCAAAGATCCATAATGCCCCCCTCGTTCACTAAATCATCGTCAACAGAAAGTATAAAGCAGGCATGTGGTTGAGGGCGCTCATAAGCAGATGTTGATTTCTCCAGCTTTGCCGTCACCGGGTCAACATAATAATGCCCTTGCGGTTTACCGCTGATACCGTAGGAGCTATATAAACCCGTGTTAAACCACTGAGGCGAGTTGGGCGCAGCCAACTGCCCAACCAGGGTATAAACTAATTCATCGTAAAATATATCTGCGTCTTTAGGGGTGGCAAAATAGCCATAACGCATGCCCCAATCTTTCCAGCAATTGGCCATACGGTGGGCTACCTGCTTAATGCTTTTCTCATACCCGGTTGTGCCATCGGGCTGAGGCACGCCTGCTTTACGAAAGTATTTTTGAGCCAATATATCCGTTGCCACCTGCGACCAGGCCTGCGGAACTTCAACATCATTCATTTCAAAAACGGCGTCGCCCGAGGGATTTCGTATCACCGACGATCGTTTTTCATAGTTAAACTGGTTATACACATTTACACCTTCTTTACTGAAGTATCTGTCAATTTTCAGCCCTTTACCGCTGATGCCGTTTTTTTTTGAAATATCTTTAGTCATATATACGTGTGTTTGAAGTTTTTAGAAAAATAAAAACCTTAGGGGATTGGGTAACGAATTTAACCTATAGGGTACTATTTTTAATTTATAGTTTTCAACAACCTGTGAACTATCGGGGTCTGCTGGCACCGGAAACTGCCAAACTGCTGAAATATAAATTAATATCATGTTGGTAACTATGAAAAAATGGATGTCTGATTTTACAGAGACTGGCATTTGTTAAAATGTAAAACGGGCGGGCTAATACAACAAAAACCATAAATCGGAGTTTTAATCCAGATTAAACTATCTAAATTATTGAAAGTCAAAAGTATGTTATGGAAAAATTAAAAAGCATGATAAGGATCATTATTTTATGTTGGAACTATTACTTCGGTAACCTTGACAGGCTATTTATAAAGGTTTGTACGGCCGAAGTGTTTTAAATAATTTAGTTTTTTTAATGATTTAAAACAACATCAGCCGGTGTTTTAGCAACTGGTTTTTTATGGCCATACCACATAAAAAAAGGCTTTGTCCATTTTGAAGTGAACCCCAAAAGTTAGACAAAAACTTTTGGGGTTTATTATTTATGTCAAAGCACACATTTGAAGAGAAACTTGATGTAGTTTCTCAAGTAAGAAAGGGAAAGCCGATTCTACGGATATCCCGCGAACGCCATATCCGTGAAGGCATGATATTGGAATGGGTTCGGAAATATGATCTTTATGGCGAAAGTGGGCTGCTCAAACAACCTAACGTCAAGCCCACGCCTGATTTCAAAGAAGAAGTTGTAAGGCTTGTCATAGAAAAAAAAGTACCTTTAAATCAGGTTGTTCTGGAATATAGATTAAGCAAGACTGCTTTAGAGCGCTGGGTAAGATCAGTACGGGTTGAGGGATATGCAGTACTATACCAGCAAAAGAATCCTGGACGACCACCTAAATGCATGGGAAGATCAAAGAAGCTTGAACCTGAAACAGAAGTAGAGAAGCTCCAGGCGGAAAATAGCCGTTTGCGGGCGGAGAACGCACTATTAAAAAAAGTCACGGCCTTAGTCAAGGAAAAAGAAGCCCGCGAACGCATGAGTGGGCAAAAGCCATCGAAGAACTAAGGCCCGAACATGATGTTTCAATTCTATTGGATTGCAAACAGATGGCTCGTTCTGTATTTTATTATCATCGCAAGCGCCTAAATGATGATAAATACAAGCATGAAAAAGAAGAGATCGCAAGTATATACCACTTGCATAAAGGCAGATATGGTTATCGGCGGGTCACCGCCGAAATGAAGAACCGGGGTTATAGCATAAATCACAAGACTGTCCAAAAATTGATGGGAACATTAGGCCTAAAATGCAATATCAGGAAAGTAAGTTATCGCTCATACAAAGGTGAGGTTGGTAAAATTGCCCCTAATGTACTTGAAAGGGATTTTGAGGCAAATCTGCCTAATCAGAAATGGGCTACGGATGTCACTCAGATGAACATTAAAGGGGAGAAGATCTATTTATCTCCTATAATTGACATGTTCAACGGGGAAGTCATTTCTTATAGTATTTCAAAATCTCCAAATATGCAGATGATAGATGAAATGTTATATGAGGCTTTTGATAAAGTGAAAGATATAAGGGGACTTATTTTTCACTCTGACCAAGGGTGGCAATATCAACATTATGGATATAGAAAGGCTTTGGAAAAACATGGAATTATTCAAAGCATGTCCAGAAAGGGAAACTGCTTGGATAATGCCTTGGCCGAAAGCTTCTTTGGGATCTTAAAGACAGAATTACTGTACAAACAGAGCTTTGAAACTGCGGAAGAATTTATAACTTCGTTAAAAGAATACATTCATTACTATAACAATGAAAGAATAAAAAACAGGTTAAATGGAAAGAGCCCGGTGGAATACCGAGCTCTCGTACAAAAAACTTAATTTTGTAAACTGTCCAACTTTTTGGGGTCACACCATTTTGACACGGCCTCGCTTTTGTTTGCTGTTAGTTATCGCTTATTCAACAACGGTCACTTTTAGCATATTGGTTTTGCCTTGCTTGGCAATTGGGATAGCAGCGGTATTAATCACGATATCGCCATTTTCAATTAAGCTTTCAGATTTTAATATGTTATTTACGTCGCTAATGGTTTTATCAGTACTTTCCAGTTTGTCGTAGTAGAAAGCCTTTACACCCCAAACTAAACTCATCGCATTTAATAGATTGCGGTTTGACGTAAAGATATAGGTTGCTGCCTTAGGGCGGTGACTTGAAATTTCGAAAGCGGTATAACCTGAAACTGTCATGGAAACGATACCCACGGCATTAGTTTGTTCAGATAAAAACACGGCCGAACTGCAAACAGCATCGCCGATAATATTAGCCGGGTTAATTGGCGAATCTTTTGGCGAGTTAAAAGGATAGCCTAATTCTTCTACATTATGAACAATTTTAGCCATGGTTTCAATAACGATCAGCGGAAATTCGCCTACCGAAGTTTCGCCACTAAGCATCACGGCGTCGGCGCCGTCCAGTACAGAGTTGGCAACATCGTTTACTTCGGCGCGGGTAGGGCGTGGCGTAGTGATCATTGATTCGAGCATCTGGGTAGCAATAATCACCGGTTTTGAAGCTGCGCGACACTTGCGGGCAATCATTTTTTGCAGCAACGGAACTTCTTCTAAAGGCATTTCAACACCTAAATCGCCACGTGCAACCATCACACCGTCTGTAGCGGCAATAATAGCATCAATGTTTAATATCGCTTCGGGTTTTTCAATCTTGGCAATCACTCTTGATGATTTACCACTACGGTTGATGATACGTTTCAGGTCGATAATATCCTCGGCAGTACGTACAAACGATAAGCCTATCCATTCTACATCATTTTGCAATGCAAAATTAAGGTTTACCAAATCCTCTTCTGTTAAGCTTGGGATAGAAACCTTAGTATTAGGCAAGTTAACACCTTTACGCGATGTTAAAATACCGCCATGCACTACTTCGCAAACTACGGTATCTTTACGGTTAGTGGTAACTACCTTCATCTGGATCTTACCATCGTCAAGCAAAATAATTTCGCCGGCGTGTACATCCTGTGGAAAAGTGTCGTAAGTAATGTAAATCTGGTTATCATCGCCAATACACTCCTTAGTCGTCATGTTGATGCGTGTACCATTTACCAGGTGGATTCCACCGTCTTTAACGAGGCCTATCCTGATTTTGGGGCCTTGTAAATCGGCCAGGATACCTACATTTATTTTATACTTCTCGTTAATTTCACGAATAGTATCAATCGCTTTTTGGTGGTCTTCAGCCTTTCCATGCGAAAAGTTGAGGCGGCAAACGTTCACCCCAGCCTTAATCATTGATAATAAAACGTCTTTTTTTACGGATGCGGGCCCCAATGTTGCCACAATTTTAGTCCGGTTGTTTGAAACTTTCATAATATTTAGGTTATCTATAACTTTCAGTCATATAGTGTACTTATTACACCATGCAAATATGCCGCTAAAATAGCAGATTTTCTCGTGATTTTATTTTTTTTGGATCAACCTTCACCGCCGCTACAATTTCGGGGATACGATTAAGACGTAAAACAATGTCTTCCAGATCGTTAACATCGATATAATTTTTAATCATCAGCAAATAATCCGTTTTGTTCATCTCCGGAATAAGATATCCTTCCGATCCCTTATTGGATATCAGGTAAAATTCAGTCTCGCTGCTCTCCCAGCAATATTTATAAAATGAGAAATACGAGGGCGCTTCGCCGTGCAACGGATGAAGAAAAAGATCTTCTGATTTAACGAAATTGAAATTAAGATCCCTGTTAACCATGTAACAAAGCCGGTAATCTTTCAATGATGATGTGATGGCGAGGAGCACAAAATCAAGATCGATCTCAAATTTCAGTACTTTTTTATTCAAAACTCAATACATTAAGTGGCAATAAAAGTACGAATGAAACCTTGATGTATCATCATTTAAAAATATAAATGCGTTAAAAACGCGCCATAACCTATTAGCATTGTGCTGATAATAAGGTTAAAGCGGCTTTAAAGCGATATTGTGGAAAAATAAATTGCTGAATAGCTGCCCAGACAAAACTTCGTGAGTACCTTTAGCAAAAAATCCGCAAAATAAATTAATGGAATTGATCAACCTTTGGCACACAATTATGTTATTATGTGGCTAAAAGATTTTAGATTTGATAATTGACAGAATTTATTTTTCTTTGCACAGAATTTATTAATCATTAAATCATAAAAGACTATGTCTGATATCGCTTCAAGAGTAAAAGCTATTATCGTAGAAAAATTAGGTGTTGACGAAAGTGAAGTTACACCAGAAGCAAGTTTCACAAACGACCTTGGTGCTGACTCATTAGACACCGTGGAATTAATCATGGAGTTTGAAAAAGAATTTAACGTTGCCATCCCTGACGATCAGGCAGAAACAATTGGTACTGTAGGTCAAGCTATCGCTTACCTTGAAAAAAACGTTAAATAAACTCCGCCACTACAATTAGTATGGAGTTCAAAAGAGTTGTAGTAACCGGGCTCGGCGCACTTACACCTATTGGCAACAATGTACCAGATTACTGGAACTCGTTGATCAAGGGGGTGAGTGGCGCTGATATAATCAAGAGTTTTGACATCTCAAAGTTCAAAACAAAATTTGCCTGCGAAGTAAAAAACTTTGATGCCGACGGTTACTTAGGAAGAAAAGAAGCACGAAAGCTCGATCCTTTCGTGCAGTATGCGTTATTTGCGACCGATGAGGCCGTAGTTGATGCAGGGCTTGATTTTGACAAGCTCGATACTAACCGCATAGGTGTAATCTGGGGATCTGGTATTGGTGGCTTAAAAACCTTTATGGACGAAGTGATTAACTTTGCCAAAGGTGATGGTACACCACGTTTCAATCCGTTTTTTATTCCTAAAATGATAGCGGATATTGCTCCAGGCCATATCTCTATCAAATATGGTTTACGCGGACCCAATTTTTCAACCGTTTCCGCCTGTGCGTCATCTACTAATGCACTCATTGATGCCTTCAACTATTTGAGGTTGGGTATCAGCGATATCATCATTTCCGGCGGCTCAGAAGCTATTATTAACGAGGCAGGCATGGGTGGCTTCAATGCTATGCATGCCTTATCTACACGTAATGATGACCCAGCAACCGCTTCGCGGCCTTTCGATAAGGATCGTGATGGCTTTGTGGCCGGCGAAGGCGCGGGCACCATCATACTGGAAGAACTGGAACACGCTAAAGCCCGTGGTGCTAAAATTTATGCCGAAATTGTTGGCGGAGGTATGAGTGCCGATGCTAATCATATTACGGCTCCGCATCCGGAAGGCTTAGGCGCGCGTTTGGTAATGACAGGTGCTTTGAGAGATGCCAACCTTAAAACAAGCGATATTGATTATATCAATGTTCATGGAACATCAACCCCGCTGGGCGACCTTAGCGAAACCAAGGCTATCGTTAACCTTTTTGGCGAGGATGCTTATAAACTGAATATCAGCTCAACCAAATCAATGACGGGGCACCTGCTGGGTGCAGCCGGAGCTATTGAAGCCATTGCGGCCATTTTAGCGGTAAAACACAACATTGTACCGCCTACCATCAACCATTTTACCGACGATCCGGAATTTGACCCTCGATTGAATTTTACCTTCAATAAGGCCCAGGAACGTTTAGTTACAACAGCACAAAGCAATACATTTGGCTTTGGCGGTCATAACGCGTCGGTTATTTTTACTAAATACCAGGATTAATCGTTTTGGATGCCAATTCTCCGGGTTTATAAACTTTATTTTTCTCCTAACAGAAAATACGTAAAAGCGTTAAAAAACTTGCTCGGCTTTGTGCCGGGCAATTTGTCTTTATACCGATTAGCCTTCAGGCATAAATCGGTGGCTCAAAACGTAAAAAAAGGCGTAAAAAATAGTAACGAGCGCCTTGAGTTTTTAGGCGATGCGATTTTGGGTTGTGTTGTGGCCGAGGTTCTCTTTAAACTTTATCCCTACGAAGACGAAGGCTTTTTAACCGAATTGCGATCAAAAATAGTAAGCCGGGTAAATCTTAACCAATTAGCCCGAAAATTAGGCTTTGAACAATTGATAGAGTATGATAGCCGCATGGTTGGTTCAACCCGCCAGGGCTCATTACTGGGCGACGCTTTTGAAGCCTTGGTAGGAGCGGTTTACTTAGATAAAGGCTACGATTTCACTAAAAACTTTTTGGTGAACCACATCATTAAATCGCATATCGATATCCATAAGCTGGAGCAAACCGAAAGCAACTTTAAAAGTAAGCTGATTGAATGGTGCCAGCGCCATAGTAAAGATGTATCCTTTGATCTGGTTGAAAATAAAGAAGGGGAAAGCCCCAAATTGTTTACGATACAGGCCAGTATTGATGGCGAAGTTTTAGGGGTTGGCAAAGAGTTTAACAAAAAGAATGCTGAAAAATTAGCTGCTGAAAAGGCTTGCGAAGCGCTGAGTATTTAAAAAAAACTCTCAGTACCCTGATATTGCTGGAGACACCAGCGAGTTTAAACAAACAAGCGTAATTAATACATAGCGCAGAAACACCCGTCCAACCCTCTCCAACGGCTATTAAGTTAAGGAATTTTGCCCGCAAAGACGCTAAGGCGCAAAGTTTTATGTCTGGTTTACGATGGCAAACAGGCGAAATTAATACAAGTTCAGTATATCCCTGACTGGCCAGATCGGGGAGCTTTTTGTAAGCAACTTCTCAAATCCTAACAATACAACCTTATCGGCTTTAATTTAATTTCTGTAAACCGGGGCGCAGGCCATTGTCCTGGTAATCTTTAAACGATTTTTTGATGTAATTAATCAGGTCGTAATCGTTCCATCCTTTCAGGTCGGGGTAGGATGGCTTGTATGATTCTACAAATTTAGTTAGTTCTTCGTCTTTAAGCCCCGTTATTTTCCCAACGATGCTTTTATTAAAACGCTTGTCAACCTCGGCATTTTCCAGTTCGCTGGATGAGTATCGTTGAAACCTTCTGGCATGTTTAGGCCCGCCACCCAATAAATCGTACAATCCGTTCAGCGGGCTCGAAACAACTGATCCAACAGTTGCCTTTCCGTTGTTGTAAATTCCCTGGCTGTTGTACTGTTTCATTACCTCCTGCATTTCCTGCTTTTTGGTAACTCCTTTAATGTCAACCTGGTTCAGGTTAATTACCGATTGCATGTACACCATTAAGGTATTCTCGGTAATAATGCCTATTTTCTGGTCAGCAAAATCTTTCTGCCTGAATAATAATGAGTCGCCCTTTACGCATTTGATCTGGAAAATTCCAAGATCATCCGTTGTTACAATAGCGCCATTATTAAGGTTAGCCACCAATACCTTGCTGATCCTCTGGTTAGATCCGCTTTTTAACACCACCCCTTTTAATACAAAGTCCTGGTTTTGAGCTTTTGCCAACAGAGCAACACAACATAACAGTATTGCAACCACCGCGCAGGTGCATTTATATAAGCCGATTTGTTTTTTATAACTATCCAATTTTTCAAAAATAACTATTTCTATGTCAAAAATTGTTAAATGGTTGTTAAATATCACTTTAAAGGGTATTTAGGTATCCTGAATAAATTTCTATCTTTGCACATGATAAAATCCATGACAGGGTATGGACTTGCCAGCTATGATTCGGGCAGCACAAAATATACCGTTGAAATTAAATCCCTGAACAGTAAATTTCTTGAATTAACTCTAAGGATCCCCAGATCGTTTTCTGATAAAGAATTTCAGTTACGCAACGATTGCAGCAAGCAATTGGAGCGTGGCAAGGTTAGCTTATCCATCAATATAGAACAAGTTAGCCAGGCTGTTAAAGCGGCCGGTATTGATACCGTGTTGTTAAAGCACTACTTCCAACAGCTTAAAACCGTTAGTGATGAGCTTAACGAACCAACTTCTAACCTGCTGCAGCTGGCACTGGGTTTACCGGAAGTGGTTAAGTATGATGATGATGCCGTATCCGACGAGGAATGGAAAATTGTTGAGCAAACTTTTCAAAAAGCTGTAGCTGCTTTCCAGCAGTTCAGGTTAGATGAGGGGAATGTTTTGGAGCAGGATATTAAGGCCCGTATAGGCATTATTATGGATAACCTTAAAAAGGTTGAAATTGAGGAGCCTAAGCGTGTGCCTGTAATCCGTGAAAGGCTGAACCAATTTTTAGCAGATAGCGTGGGCCGCGAAAACCTGGACCAAAACCGTTTTGAGCAGGAGCTGATCTATTACATCGATAAACTTGATATCACCGAGGAAAAGATACGCCTTAAAACCCACTGCGAATATTTTATCGAAACACTTAAAAATGCCGATGCCAATGGCAAAAAGCTGGGTTTTATTTCGCAGGAGATTGGCCGGGAGATCAATACCATAGGCTCAAAAGCAAACGATGCCAACATCCAGAAATTAGTTGTAGGCATGAAAGAAGAGCTGGAAAAAATAAAAGAACAACTGTTGAACGTGCTGTAGTTTTTTAGTTAGCAGTTATTGGTTATTAGGTTATTGGCTTAAGCAAACCCGGATAGTAATAACCTATAACTCATTAACTTAATAACTAATACCCAAAAACCCAATACCGAATACATGACCCAAGGTAAACTCATCATATTTTCAGCGCCTTCCGGAGCTGGTAAAACTACTATTGTACATCACCTGTTAGGCCATATACCCGACCTGGAATTTTCCATCTCGGCAACTACGCGTAAGCCCCGTGGCGATGAGCGGGACGGAGTAGACTACTACTTTATCTCGAACGAGGAGTTTTTACACCGGATTGCCAAAAAACAGTTTGTTGAGTTTGAGGAAGTTTATACGGGCACCTTTTATGGCACCCTGCGATCGGAGATCCAACGGATATGGGATAAAGGCAAGCATGTGATTTTTGACATCGACGTAGAAGGGGGCCTGCACTTAAAAAGGAAATACGAAGAGCATGCCCTGGCCATATTTGTACAGCCACCATCGTTAGAGGTATTGATTGAACGTTTAACAGGCCGCGGCACCGATAGTAAAGAAAAACTGCAGGAACGCTTTGTAAAAGCCGAAAAAGAACTGAATTATGCCCCTCAATTTGATATAATCCTAAAAAATTACGATCTTGAAACGGCTTGCGCGGAAGCCAGGCAGTTAGTTACTGATTTTTTAAAAACATAAAACAGCAACAGGCACAATGAAGATCGGTTTACTATTTGGTTCGTTCAATCCAATACATATCGGCCATTTAATTATAGCCAATTATATGGCCAACCATACCGATCTGGATAAAGTATGGCTGGTAGTATCACCCCAAAATCCGCTAAAAAAATACGGCGACCTGATTAACACTTACGACCGGTTAGAAATGGCCCGCCTGGCTACCGACAATAGCGAAAACCTAAGCGTTAGCGATATTGAACTAAAACTGCCACAGCCATCGTACACCATCGATACGCTCACCCTGCTTAAAGAAAAACATCCCGAGCATACCTTTGCCCTGATTATGGGATCAGACAACCTGGTATCGCTGCATAAGTGGAAAAATTATAAACTCATCCTGCGCGACTACCAGATCTACGTATACCCGCGTCCGGGATATGAAAACACTGATCTGGCTACGCACCCCTCCGTACATATCACCATGACGCCCTTAATGGAGCTATCGGCAACATTTATCCGTAAATCAATCGCCGAAAAAAAGAATGTCCAGTTTTTTGTTCCCGACCCGGTGCTAAAATTTATTGAGAGTAAGGGTTTATACAGGTAAGTAAAACATCCTTATTGATGTTCTCTGCAAGACACTTCTTGTCTTCATAACTAACTCCTATCTTTGCTCTCGTGAGCGAGAAAACCATCCTAAAACTGCAATTACCTACCGACCCGCTATGGGTTAAAAACGTTGTGGAAAGCAATATTGAAGAGCTACTAACCGACCATGCTTATTGCGAGCAAAAGGCCGCCAGCAACGCCATTACATTAATTGTACAAAACCCCAACTACCCCGACCTGGTGCAGGAGATGGCTTTGCTTGTACAGGAAGAAATGGACCACTTTAAACGCGTACACGATATTATCATCAAACGCGGATACAATTTAGGCAAAGAACGGAAAGATGATTACGTGGGCGAACTTTACAAGTTTTTAAAGCACGGCGGAACCCGCCAAAGCCAAATGGTTGACAGGTTGTTGTTTTCGGCCATGATAGAGGCCCGGAGCTGCGAACGCTTTAAAGTATTGTCCGAAAATATCAATGATGATGAGCTGTCCATTTTTTACCACGAACTGATGATCAGCGAAGCCACCCACTATACCATGTTTTTGCGACTGGCTAAAAAGTACGCCGGCGATATTGATGTAGACGGAAGATGGAAAGATTTTTTAGCCTACGAAGCAAATGTGGTAAAGAATTATGGGAAGAAGGAAACTATACATGGGTAAATTCAGGATAGTGGAGTTTTAAAAGAATTTGAAAGGCCCGACTATACGCCGGCCGGTAATTACTAACAATCAGCTCTTTACCCCCAACTTACCCCATCGTCATTGCGAGGAGGAACGACGAAGCAATCTCTAAACTATACAGAGCGAACTTGCATGGCCGATCTGCCTAAGTAGAGATTGCTTCGTACTTGGCAACGACACGCAGATATGGCATAAGTTCATTAATATCAGCCTCTTATCCCATCGACATTGCGAGTATCCGATCCGGCCAGCCCGGAAAAAAACAGGGATGACATTCGAAACCTGTAAGCTATTTTGCGCAAAAAGAAAAGTGCGCAAAAGCCTGACTGCACGCCGGGCCTGGAGTTGGCCCGTGGGCGGAAGGATCGGGCAGTCTTGATTTTTTTGGTTCTTTTTGTACCAAGACAAAAGTAACAGCCCTTCACGCGGCGATTGAGCGTGCCGATGCTTTAAATTAAGAATACTGTGTCTAGTCCTGAAATAGGTTTACACATTAAATAAACCAAAAATGGAATATAAAAATGTGTCAGCAATCCTTTATGATCATAATGAAGGAGGATTAGGTTACCGTATATTAGCAGCGAAGTACGGAATAAGCCGTGATCAAGTACATCGTATTGTGATGTCAAAACATAATAAGCCAAAAAAAGCCAGAGAAATAGTCCGGGTGGTGAAGGAAGAATTACCGATACCTGATGACATAAATCTACTGAAAAAGGAATTACGCGAGGCGCGGCTAAAGATCGAGTTGCAGGATTTTATGCTCGATATATCCAGTAAGGAGCTCGGCATCGACCTGCGAAAAAAACATGGCACCAGGCAGTCCAAATGAAAATGCAAAGTTGCCCACGCGGTCTTCGTGGGTTTTGCAGACTGCTTGGTCATTCACCGCAGGCGTACTATCAGCACCAGAAATTGTCAGGCAAAAAATCGCTTGAGGAGGACCTGCTTATCCAGCAAGTACTCTATCACCGTACTTTTCAGCCTCGGCTTGGATGCCGGAAACTGCATGTGATGATGGAACCATTTATGGAAGGTCATGACATGTATATATGCAGGGATCTGCTTTTTGACTTGTTGCGGGAAAATGATTTACTGATTGTAAAGAGAAGGCGCAGTCAGCCCCAAACAACAGATTCCAATCACTGGATGAAGAAATATCCCGACCTTATAAAGGACATCAGGTTAAGCCGCGCAGATGAGTTATGGGTAAGTGATATTACCTACATACGTCTGAGAAAGAAGAAGTTCGCTTACCTGAGCCTGATAACGGATGCTTATAGCCGTAAGATTGTTGGCTTCTGTATGCATATTGATTTGTCGGCAGAGGGGCCGCTGACAGCCTTGGAAATGGCGTTAAAAGGGAGGGCAAGCGATAAGCCATTAATACATCATTCCGATCGTGGCTCACAATACTGTAGCGACGGCTATGTAACCTTATTAAAATCTAATACTATCAATATCAGCATGACCCAAAGCGGCAACCCCAAAGACAACGCTATTGCAGAAAGAGTGAACGGGATACTTAAACAGGAGCTGCTTGAAGATGCTTATTCGAATAGTAATCAAGCGCAGTGTTCGGCAAAAATAGCCATCGATATTTACAACCGGATGAGGCCGCACAGCAGCGTGGATATGATGACACCGGAAAAGGCGCACACGCAAACCGGCCCGATCAAGCGCCGGTGGAGAAATCTGCTTAACCATCCGACAGCAAAAGTGATGGCATAGCTTTTAAACAAAAAGAAAGGAGATAACAAAAAGAAAAAAAGAAGCAAAAAAAGAAAAACGTGTTGGAATATGGAAAACTGAAGGAGTTTCCCACATTCCAACACTACAAGCAAACAACAACAGTTATTCTTTATCTTTATAAAACTGTAAACCCATTACAGGACTAAAATAAAGTGTAAACTTGAAACAGGATTAATCAGTAAAATGTGTAAACCTTTTTCAGGACGTGACACTGTATATTAGAGCAATAATTTACGCATTGACAATCAGTGGCTTATGCAATCGAAATGATAAGCCGCATCAAAAAAACACCTCGTACAGGGCCATGCCGCACGTCCTTCTACAGGCTCGGGATGACCGCTTTCGCGCACAAAAAAAGGGCGTGTCATACTGAGTAAGGCTCCGGCTCTAAATTAAGAATACTGATTTTTTGCAGAAAAAAAATACGCAGTGATAATCAATAACTTAAGAAGACATCATTATAAGATTTAGCCTGTGAAGACAAAACAACAACAGTATGCGCTCGCAGAGGCCACCGCACCTTGCTTCGACTACTGAGCCTGACGAAGTACCAGCATGACACCCATACTGATAATCAACAACTTAAGCAAGAATCAGTATCAGCAGATACGGTAAAGTGATCTCTATACAATTGGGCAAACTTCCAAATCGAACCTGGCAATGTAGTGCAGGCCTTGGTAAGGCTATCTATTTGATCAAGCAAGTTTGCATTTATGTTCAACATATCCCACTCACTTCACCATCCCCACCACATTCTTCATATAACTATCAATCTTAACCATATCAACGCCATCATTGATAAACCCAATGTACATATCCGGGCGCACAATCAATGTTTTTTGCTGCCTGGCGGTAACTTCGAACTCATTAAAAACATGCCGGTTTTTGTTGCTTGGCGGCAGGTAAAAAAAGTTAAGGGTACCGGGATAGTTTTGGGTTATCCATCGCGCCAGCCTGAATAACTCCCCTTCGGATAACTGCCCCATCGCTATAAAAGTAAAACCCGGCTTACTGCACCATTCGTGCAGGTCGGTTTCAATCAATTTTTTTTCGTCAAAAACCGTAAGATACGGCAGCCTGTCACCCGCTTTTATTTTGGTGGACTGGCTTAAATGCAGGTTTATTTTGCTGTCGCGATAATTGATTCCTATTTGCGATATTTTAGTAAAAAAGGTTTTACGCAATTTGGCGTTACCCCATACTTTTTTTAAAATACTCGGCAACAACCATTTTTTGAGTATCCCAGCCCAAAAGCCATCAGATAAAATAAAGTTAAAAGCGCGATCTGTGGTTTTCAATAACTCCCTGGCAACAGGCATCCGCTCGGCGGCATAGCTATCTAATAGTGCAGGGTTATACTGCCCATTAATGGCACCTGCCAGTTTCCAGGCTAAATTATACGCGTCCTGCAGGCCCGTATTCATACCTTGCCCACCCACCGGCGAATGGATATGCGCAGAATCTCCTATTAAAAAACTCCGCTGGTTATTAAAACTCCCGGCCATGCGGTGATGCAGGCGATAAGTTGTAAACCAATGGCATTCGGTAATACCCAGTTTGTTTTTTGTAATATTTTTGAGGTGCGGCTCAATATCGCCGAGAGTTAGTTTTTCTATCGATGATAATTCGGGGGGCAGGCTGCCTACTATTCTGTAGCGCCTATCTTCGGGCATTAAAAAAAATGCCGCGAAGCCACTATCCGATAAAAAAAGATGGATATGGTCATCTTCCTGATGCTCCAAAGTAATATCAGCCAGGTAAAACCCATGCTGGTAAGTATCGCCATTAAACGGAATACCAAGTTGTTTACGTACCGTGCTGTGCGCGCCATCCGCGCCGATAAGCCAATCACAGCTAAGGCCAATTTCTTCACCGGCATTTTTCAGTACTACGTCAATATGTTTTTCTTGCTGATTAAAAGAGATAAGAGATGTATCCCAATAGACAGGGCAGCAGTTTTGAGTAAGAAAATCAAGCAAAAGTCGTTCGTTTTTGCTTTGAGGATACATCAGCAAAAACGGGAACAGGGTTTGCTGATCGCCCATATCGCTTAGCGACAGCCCGGCCATCAGCTTACCTTCCTGGCTAAAATCAACCCCTAAAGCTTTTTTTCCCTCGTTTAAAACCCTGTCTGAAACGCCCATTTGACGATAAATTTCGAGCGAGCGGGCCTGTACAGCTAAAGCACGCGACTGATCCGTAGGTCCTTTTTTATCGTCGATGATAATTGGCTGGATGCCATAACGTAATAATTGAGCCGCCATCATCAGCCCCGAAGGGCCTGCACCTACAATTAAAACAGAGGTATGTTGCGTGGCAAGTTTCATTTGTTATGAACGAAACAGCAGAAAAATAGTTGGCCTTTTATGCAAATCAGGGATTTGTTTTTTCCAATTGGCAACCGGCATGGTTTTAATCAGTTCGGTATCCGCTGTAATATCGCAAGCAATGCACAGCCTGGTTTTAGGGTTACAGCTCTTTAAAACCTCTTCGAGCAATGAATTATTACGGAACGGCGTTTCAATAAAAATTTGGGTTTGGTTATTCCGCTCTGCCAACATCTCCAGCTCTTTGATCCGTTTACTGCGTTCAGCCTTATCTATGGGCAGGTAGCCGTTAAATGTAAAGCTTTGCCCGTTAAAGCCCGACGCCATTAAGGCGAGCAAAATAGAGCTCGGGCCGGTAAGTGGCACCACTTTAATGCTCCGTTTATGCGCCTCGGCAACAATATCGGCTCCCGGATCGGCCACGCCGGGGCAACCGGCTTCGCTCATCAACCCAACAGATTTTCCGGATTCAAGCCCCACAAAAAACTCGCCTAAGCCGCTGCTCCGGTTGTGTTTTCCATAATCATGAATAAGCAACTCGCTTTGCGGTGTTTTTAATCCGGCCTCTTTGAGGCAGCGCCGGGCTGTTTTTTCGTTTTCTACAATGTATTCGTTTATGCTGTTGATGGTATCAACCAGGTACGGCGTAAGTGATTTGGCTACCGCGTTTTCGGCAAGCGGAACCGGAATTAAAAATAGTGTTCCTTTGGGCATATGCAAAAGTGGCCTTTTTTTTGTAATTTAAACTCCGGAAAGGAGCTACAAAAATGAAATCGTTAGGAATTAATTGGTTTGTGGAGGGCTACATAGATTTTGAGCATAAAAAATATGTACTGCTCGACTATTTACAGGAGATTAACCGGCATTTTGATAAGAGCCGTTTATATCCCAATTTAACTGATTTGATATTTCACTACAACAACCTGGTATGTTTTAAGGAGAATAAAACACACCTGCAACAAGCTTTTCCGCAAAGGTTAACCAAGGCCGATATTGACGCCGTAAAACTTACCTACAAAAAAATAGTGCAGGATGATAGCTCGATGCTCGAAATTGAGCAGATTATAGCTTATGCCATTAATAAAATGGACCCCACAATTAAAACGGGTAAAGAAATCTATGATTTTGTGGAGCGAAATCTCAATATTGATCCGGTTGGGTTAATTCCGCTCATCCCTTATCATGGTTATTTCTCGTTACGCAACGGCAGCCAGAAGGGCAATTGGGTTTATGAGTACCAGATTACCATTTTTGAAACCAAAGACGATAAATACCGCGGCATTAATACCCGCCTGGTGGATGTATATGAGCAAAACCTGGTAAACACACCTGAAGCTATTAAAAGCGATTTGATTTACCGCTACAAGCATTTGCCCAACCCGGCTGTTTACCATGTAGAAAGTGGAGTAACTTTTCCGCTGGAACAAACCCTGTTACCCGTAGCTAAAAAAAGCCTGGTAAAGTATATCTCTAAAGTAGCTTAGTGAGAAGAAGCAAGAGGTAAGAAGCGAGAAGCAAGAAGCGAGATGTAAGAAACAAGAGGCTACAAGTAAGAGCCAGAAGAAAAGGCATCACCTCTTACTTCCTGATTCTTACTTCTTGACTCTCTACTCTCTTCCCCTCCACCCTCTTACTTCCTGATTCTCACTTCTTGCCTCTTCTAAAACTATAACTTAGCTAACGCAGTTTTAATCCTCGGGATCATCTGCTGAATCTCTTCAAGAGCGCATGCGCCTACCGACGCGCGGAACCAGGTGAGATCGTCATCAGTACCGAAGGCCGAGAATGGCACCAATGCACATCCAGCCTCTTTAATCAGGTAAAAATTAACATCTGCCGAGTTTTTGATCAGGTTACCATCGGGTGTGGTTTTACCGGTATAATCAATTTTTACGGTAAGGTATATCGCACCCATTGGTTCAATCGCATCAACCGAAAATCCTTCGCCCTTCAGCGCCATAAAGCCGTTATATAATGCTTGCAAGCTGGCCTGAATGCGCTCTTTCAGTGCGTCCAGGTAATTGGTAACACTTGGCCTGTCCTTTAAAAACGAAGCCATGGCAACCTGCTCCGCTTTTGGCGCCCATGCGCCCATGTGGCCTACAATGGCCTTCATGTTGTTGATAATTTCTGCCGGGCCAAAACCCCAGCCTACCCTAACACCGGTGGCGGCAAAACATTTGGACGATCCATCGATAAATACAACGTAATCTTTCAGCTCGGGGCGTAAAGAAACCGGATCGTAATGTTTGTGTACCCCAAAGGTTAATTGCGAATAGATCTGATCGTACAAAACGTACAAAGGCTTTTCATCGGCGCTCCGGCTCTTATTTTCTTCGATAACCAGGTCGCATATTTCTTCCAAAGCTTTTTTGGTGAACATGGTACCGGTTGGGTTAAGCGGCGAACACAGGGCCAACATAACAGCCCCTTTTAAATGCGGACGAATTTCATCGGCCGTAGGCATAAAATTATTTTCGGGGCTGGTTTGTACTATGGTAGCTTCCGCAGTTAACAAATCGCAGTAGTGATTATTGTTCCACGATGGTGCCGGGAATACCACCTTTTCGCCAGGATCAACCAGGGCCAGGTAAGTGGCATAGATGAGCGGCCTTGAACCGCCCGAAATCAGGATCTGGTTTGGTTTATAGTCCAAATGATATTCTGAAGTGATAAAGCCGGATACACTTTCGCGCAAACTTAATACGCCATCAGCAGGCGGATAATTAGTTTGATTGGCATGATAAGCATCAACAATACCTTGCTTAAGCTCGTCCGGAATAGGATAGATATTTGAATCAAAATCGCCTATGGTTAAATTGGCAATATTCTGTCCTTGTCTTTTTAATTCATTGATCTCGCCCGCGATCTTAATAATTTCAGATCCCCGCAGGTTTTGAGCCAACTTTGATACCATCATGATTTTTATAATTTAAGAGGTGCAAATATAGAGGATTATAAACAAATACCTTACTATACCTTTAGCTGCAAAAGCGGGTTTAATAACTTGCCTGCTTAATAAATATTTCAGGCCCTTCAGCCCCCTCCCGAGCACTATTAAGTTAAAGGATTTGCACACAAAGGCGCAAAGTTTTTATGTCTCGTTTCTTAGCGTCCTGGCGCCTTTGAGTGACTCTTTTATAATTTTCGGGTTGTGTGTTTGCTTAACATCACTTGCAGCTCCTCAATCAGCGGAAACTGTGCCGGGTTTATCTTATCTCGTGCCCCGTCTACAGTAAACCAGGCTGCCCGGTCAATTTCTGGAAATGCTTGTATCCTACCCGATGATGGCGGCCATTGTATCTCAAAAGTATTGCTCACGATGGCACCGGCATCAATATCGCCTTTTACTGCCCAGGTATGTATATTTTTCCCGCTTTTTAACTTAACGGGCTTTAGTTTTAAAAAATCGCCGGTGATATCAAAGCCGGTTTCTTCCTTAAACTCGCGCCGGGCAGCCAGCAGAGCATCTTCATCATCCAAAAATTCGCCTTTCGGTATACTCCAACTGCCCAAATCCTTATTTTTAAAAAACGGCCCACCGGGATGAACCAATAACACTTCAAGGCTGTTGCTTATCAACCTGAATAACAGTATGCCCGCGCTTTGTTTAGCCATATTTTTAACTATATAAAAATAGTTCATACCTATAATTACAGGCATGAACCATTTAAAAAATCCGAACTCCGAAATTACGCTACTTTAACCGGGGTTTTAAAAAGGCCAGAGTATGTGCGTAAGCATCTTTGCCAGCTGTGCTGTTGTAGTTAGGTCCGCTTGGGTTTGCAAAGGCGTGGTCGGCATCGTAACTATAAACAGTTAGCTTTTTACCAGCTTTCTTCATATTCTCTTCAAAAGTGGCAACTACCTTCGGATTTATCCACTGGTCCTTATTACCAAAAAGGCCAAGCACATCTGTATTCAAAGTTTTTAATTTGTCCACATCCTGTTCTGGCATACCGTAGTACATTACGCAGCCCACCGCTTGTTTGCCTGCAAGCAAAGTGGTTTGCAAACTCCAGCCACCGCCAAAGCACCAGCCAATGGTAGCAATACGCGCTTTGCTACCAGCATAAGCAATGGCACCTTTAACAATAGCCTGTGCGCGGTCTTCTTTAACGGACTGCATTAATTTAGCTGCTTCATTGCGGTCAGCGGTTACTTTACCGTCGTATAAGTCGAGGGCTATAACATTCACGTTGCCCAGGTCGTTATACAATTTTTCAGATACCTGTTTAATATAATCGTTTAGCCCAAAGTACTCATGTACCACCAGCAAATAATTATTAGTTGTTTTTTTGGCTTTCAACTCATAAGCAACAGCGGTTTTGCCATCGGGGGTTTTATAAGTGATGGCTTTAGCTATAGCACTTTGAAAGCGGAAAGGCAATGGATTAGGATGTGCCTTAACAAATTTAGGATTGTTTGCCAGCATGGCAAAGCGTTGCGTGGCTGTTGGATAGCAACAAGCTACAGGTCCTTTGTTTTGGCTGTACGCCATTGAGCCTGTTAAAATAACGGCAATAAGTAGTAATAACTTTTTCATGGTTTTATTTGGGTTGTTGTGGTTTAAAGTTAACCAATTATATAACCTGTTTGTTTAATAATAACAACAAAGTCCCTTCCGAAATTAACGAAAGGGACTTTGCTTATTTATGAGTATTAAAGTTTCGAGGACACAACATTGAGTACTCAAAGCTTTAGGCTCAACACTATTAATTTACAGCTACTTGTTTAGCCTGATTCTTCATCTGGTCGTTAGCAACAATTACAATTTCAACACGGCGGTTTTGCGTACGGCCATCAACTGTAGTATTGTCGGCAATAGGCTCGGTATCGCCTTTACCCTGTGTTGTTAAACGAGATGCATCAACACCGGCAGCAATAGCGTAAGCTTTTACCGCTTCGGCCCTGCGGACAGACAGGTCCATGTTGTGCGCCGCGGTACCGGTATTATCGGTATGGCCCACAATCAAAATATTGGTTTCCGGATTCTTTTTTAACGAGGCCGATAATTGATCAATATTTGTTTTAGCAACAGGCTTAAGAGCTGTTTTATCAATATCGAACAAAATACCTGAGTCAAATTTAACAATGATACCCTCGCCTTCGCGTACTACTTGCGCTCCGGGTACGGTATTTTTTATTTCGGCTGCTTGCTTGTCCATATTACGACCAATAAAAGCTCCTGCCGTGCCACCCAAAGCACCACCAATAATAGCACCCAAGGCCGTATTGCCTGCCCTTTTACCTATCAAAGCGCCTATGGTACCACCAGCACCGGCACCTATTGCTGTACCTTTTTGAGTTTTTGTTAACGAATTGCAACTTGTACCTAACATTGATGCCATAGCCAATGCGATGCTAAATGTTGCCAACTTTAATTTGAACGCTTTCATATCAATTATAATGGATTGTATTTTTTGATAAATATACAAAGGAAGTGCCAAAAAATTTAAATGATACCTTTGCATTTTAAATACAAATTTTGGATAAAAATATAAGCATTTTAGGTTGCGGATGGCTTGGCTTTCCGTTAGCTATTCAACTGGTAGCCAGTGGGTGGAGGGTTAAAGGCTCTACCACCACTATTGATAAAATTAATTTATTATCGGCTAACGAAATTGATCCTTATTTAGTACATCTGCAAGAAATAAAAGATTCGGATACGAATTTATTTTTAAACAGCGAAACGTTGCTGTTTAATGTGCCACCATCTTTAAAAAAACGGAGTGAAACAGAATATCTTGAACAAGTGGCCAACCTGGTAAACTTTGCCCGGTCCTCGCCGATTAAAAAGGTAATTTTCATCAGTTCAACTTCCGTTTATCCCGAACTTAACAAACCCATTATCGACACTGATGATGTTGACGAAAATACAGTGGTGTTTAAATCCGAAAAATTATTTACCCAGTGTTCATCCTTTAAAACTACCGTTATCCGTTTTGCCGGATTAATTGGCCCTGGCAGGCATCCATCCCGGTTTTTTGCCGGCAAAAAAAACATCCCTAATGGCAAAGCCCCTGTAAACCTCATCCACCTGGATGATTGTATTGCCGTAATTAAAACTGTATTAAATGCGGAATTGACGGCCCCAATTTATCACGCAGCCGCGCCATCGCATCCCACCCGTGCGGCTTTTTACACAGCCGCCGCCCAACAGGCCGGATTACCTTTACCCGAATTTATTGATGAACTGGCAGGATGGAAAATGATTGACTCAGTTCAGCTTGAAAAGGATCTGGGCTATCGTTTTATTTATCCCGACCTGATAGATTCGTTGAATCATTGGAAATAACAAAACAACTATTCAAAACTTACTGACAGGAAAGCTCGGATTCAAAAATCCGGGCTTTAAATCCTGGTGTATTCCCTTTGATAGCCTAATGGGCTTTTCCCGGTAATCAGTTTAAAATATTTATGAAAACCAACCAGGTTGTTAAACCCGCATTCAAAACAAATCTGTTTGATACTCAACCTGTCTTCAATAAGCAGCTTACAGGCATCCCCTACCCTGATCTCGATTAAAAACTGGGAATAGGTTTTGCGCGTTCGCGATTTGAAGTAACGGCAAAACGAGTTTTCACTGATGCGGGCAACCTCGGCAATCTCCTTTAACTGTATTTTTTTTCTGAAATTGGCTAACGAATAATCATAGATGGCGTTGATGCGTTCGTTCTCTATATCGTTAAAATCGTGCCTGAAACCTATCGACGATAAAAACACAAGATTGTTGCATGCTGCAATTTCTGATAGTAACTCAATCAGGGTAATAATTCTGTACATCCCCTCGCTAAGTAACAGCTTTTTAATTAACAACCGTGCCGCTTTGGCAGTTTCTGCTGGTATATAAATGCCTCTTTTGGCCTTCTCGAGCAAGTTTTTGATAGACTTGCTTTCGGGCAAATTTAAAAACTGATCGCCCAAAAAGTTTTCCGAAAAATGAATCACGGCAGCATCTGCATGAACTTCTGCATTTTCCCTGAAATAGGTATCATCATATCTCCAGTAATGGGGCAAATGGGCGCCAATTAAAACTACATCGCCTTCGTTAAACCGCTTAATATTATCCCCTATAAACTGGGTGCCGCCACCCCGGCGGATGTGAATTAACTCTACTTCGGGATGATAATGCCAATGGTTATTGATGTACGGGAAAGTATCCTGCCTGATACTAAATGAGTGAGCCGGGCCATTGGTAACTTTAAGCAGTTGTGGTTTCATTAAACTAAAAACTCGTCGATATGAATAAAATTGTTATTTATATGCCAAAATAGTTTATTACTTAAGCAAATCAAAAAAATTAATATATGCCAAAACCTTCTTTCTTTGTATAAACCAATTTATATTTCTTAATCCGGAAAAACCTATGCAGCCAATTGCGCCCCCAACGGTACAACAAGAAGGAAAAAAGAACGGACAAACGTTTGCCGTTATTCTGATCACAACCCTGTTTTTTTTATGGGGATTTGCCTTGAATCTTAATCCTATCCTTATCCCACACCTAAAAAAAGCCTGTCAGTTAACAGATGTACAGTCGGCCTTTATCGATTCGGCGTCATACATAGCTTACTTTTTAATGGCCATACCTGCCGGGCTATTTATAAAAAAGTATGGTTATAAGGGCGGCATAACCATGGGCTTATTGCTTTTTGCCATTGGCGCATTTTTGTTTTATCCAGCCGCCCAGACACTGCAATACGCATTTTTTCTTATCGCTCTATTTATTATCGCCAGCGGCCTTACTTTTTTAGAAACCGCTGCCAACCCTTACATTACAGTATTAGGCGATCCTGAAGGTGCTACACAGCGTATTAACTTTGCTCAGTCATTTAACGGCTTGGCGGCTACCATGGCTCCCTTTATTGGTGGTAAAATCATCCTGTCGGGTAAAACACTATCCGATTCAGAAAAAGGCTCCATGAGTGCCGAGCAATTAAGTAATTATTTCCATACTGAGGCTTCGTCTGTAAAGCTACCTTATATTATTATCGGTTTAGTTGTGCTAAGTATCGCCATTATGATATGGAAAACCACCTTGCCAGAAATTAAAGAACCGGCCGATCCGGAAATGGAAGCTAAAGATTCCATATTTAAAGAGGGTAACTTAATGCGAGGCGTGTTAGCGCAGTTTTTTTATGTTGGGGCACAAGTATGTGTAAGTAGTTTTTTTATCCGGTTTTCGCAACGGGTGGCAGGCATTGAAGAAGTATCAGCATCGCAATACCTGGCAGCGGCTCTGTTTGGTTTTATGGTTGGCCGTTTCTTCGGTACGTTTATTATGAGGTTTATCTCGCCTTCAAAGCTATTGGCTTTATACAGTGTAATCAATATTTTATTGTTGGCATTAGCAGTGCTATCGCATGGCAAAATATCAGTATATGCACTGTTTGGTGTTGAGTTTTTTATGTCAATTATGTTCCCAACCATTTTCTCGTTAAGTATTCGCGGTTTGGGCTCTAAAACAAAACAAGGATCGTCCTTAGTGATTATGTCTATTGTAGGGGGAGCCATTTTCCCGGTTATCATGGGTAAGGTATCTGATGCTACTAATATACAAACAGCATACGTTGTACCAGCAATCTGTTTCCTGGTTATACTATACTTTGCAATCAAAAACTTTGCTGTTCAAAAAATAACGCTATCTGTATCACACTAAATAGAATGGCAAATCAATATTGTTTAGCACTCGATCTGGTTGATGATGTCACTCTGATTGCCGCATACGAAGCATACCACACGCAGGTATGGCCCGAAATAATCAGGAGCATTACAGACTCGGGGATAACCAGCATGGAAATATATCGTTTTGGCAACCGTTTATGTATGACCATCGAAACCAACGATACTTTTACTTTTGAACGTAAGGGAGCAATGGATGAGGCGAATCCAAAAGTACAGGAATGGGAAAAACTGATGTGGAAATATCAGCGGGCTTTGCCCGGTGCAAAACCCGGAGAGAAATGGGTTTTTATGAACAAGATTTTTCAATTATAGTAAATTAAAAATTTAAAAGCATCGCCCTTACGGCGAATGGATTTTAAAAAGGCTTATGTTAAACTTAAAAGGAAAAATAGCTGCTGTTACCGGCGGCGGAAGCGGCATTGGTAAAGCGGTAGCCAAGGTATTTGCCAAACAGGGTGCAGATGTTCATATTTTAGATCTGAGCCTACAGTCAGGCGAAACAACCGTTGACGAGATTAAGGCGGATGGCGGCATTGCTTACGCACATGCTTGCAATGTGAGCGACCAGCAACAGGTGAGCGCCATATTTGATTATATCGGCATTGTGAACATACTGGTTAATAATGCCGGGATAGCCCATATTGGCCGCGCCGACACCACTAACGAAGAGGATTTTGACAGGGTTTACAGCATCAACGTAAAAGGGGTTTACAACTGCCTCCATGCGGCACTGCCCATCATGAAAGCCAACGGCGGCGGAGCCATTTTAAACCTGTCATCAATTGGCGCCATAGTAGGTATTTCCGACAGGTTTGCCTACTCCATGAGCAAGGGAGCCGTACACGGCATGACTTTATCAACCGCCCGCGACTATATGGCCTATGGTATCCGTTGTAACTCGGTATCCCCGGCAAGGGTACACACCCCATTTGTAGATGGCTTTATTGCCAAAACCTATCCCGGCCGGGAAGAGGAAATGTTTGAAAAACTATCCAAATCGCAACCGATAGGCCGGATGGGCACACCCGAAGAGGTAGCCAACCTGATCTTATACCTGTGCTCGGATGAGGCATCGTTTATCACCGGCTGCGATTACCCTATTGATGGCGGATTTATTAAACTGAATAATTAGGAGCCCCACCCGGCCTCCCCTGAAGGGGAGGTGAGCATTGGCGGCTATTGTAATAATATAATAAAAATTAAAAAGTCCTCCCTACCGGGGAGGATTGAGGAGGGGCTTATGAAACTGATACGATACGGAGAAATTAACCAGGAAAAAACCGGCGTTGTGCTGAATGATCAATACTATGATACATCGGCATTTGGCGAGGATTATAATGAGCTATTTTTTGAAACTGATGGCTTAGCCCGTTTAAAGGCATTTTTAGATGCCAACCAGGCCTCGCTTATGCCTATACCTGACGGCGTGCGCCTGAGCAGCCCGGTGGCAAGGCCATCAAAAATTGTTTGCATCGGGCTAAACTATGCCGACCATGCCAAAGAAACCGGCGCGGCTATTCCGCCTGAGCCTGTTGTTTTCATGAAAAGCACTACCGCTTTAGCCGGCCCTTATGATGATATCATCATTCCAAAAAACTCGGTTAAAACCGACTGGGAGGTTGAGCTGGCCGTGGTAATTGGCAAAAAAGCCAGTTATGTGGAAGAAGCGGACGCGCATCATTATATTGCCGGATATGCTTTGCATAACGATGTATCTGAGCGCGAGTTCCAGATTGAGCGTGGTGGTACCTGGGACAAAGGCAAGGGTTGTGATACCTTTGCTCCTATCGGCCCATTTTTGGCAACGCCTGACGAAATTGCTGATGTGGATAACCTGCGAATATGGTTAACCGTAAACGGCGAAAGTATGCAGAACGGCACAACCTCCAACCTGATATTTAAAATACCTTTCCTTATTTCGTACCTCAGCCAGTTTATGACACTGCTTCCGGGCGACGTCATCTCTACCGGTACGCCTGCCGGTGTTGGCCTGGGCTTTAAGCCTCCAATTTATTTAAAGGCCGGTGATGTGGTTGAATTAGGTATTGATGGTTTAGGCACTTCAAAACAAACCGTAAAAGCTTATGCCGCGCATTGATGCACATCAGCATTTCTGGATTTTTGATCCGGTTAGGGATAGCTGGATCAACGATGACATGTCGGTTATCCAACGTGATTTTTTACCGGCCGATCTGCGCCCTGTATTAACAGCAAACGGTATGGATGGCTGCATTGCCGTACAGGCCGATCAATCGGAGACACAGAATGATTTTTTACTGTCGTTAGCCGATAATAACGATTTTATCCGGGGCATTGTGGGCTGGGTTGACCTGCGCGCCGAAAACATCGCCGACAGGCTGGAATATTATAGTCAGTTTAAATTGATGAAAGGTTTTCGCCATGTGCTACAGGGCGAAGAGGACCGGGCGCTGATGCTAAAGCCTCAATTTATGAACGGCATCGGTAAATTAAAAGATTACGGATTTACGTATGATATTTTAATCTTTCCGGACCAGCTCCAATATGTGAGTGAGTTTGTAGAGGATTTCCCCGACCAAAAATTTGTAATAGACCATTTAGCCAAACCCTATATCAAGGATAAAAAAATTGATGAGTGGGCAAGGGATATCAATACCGTTGCGCAGCATGATAATGTATGGTGCAAGGTATCGGGCATGGTTACGGAAGCGGACTGGAAAAATTGGAAAGCTGAAGATTTTTTTCCGTACCTGGATGTTGCCTTTGAAGCCTTTGGCGCCGATAGGTTGATGTTCGGTTCCGATTGGCCCGTATGCCAGGTTGCGGCAAGCTATGCCGAGATGAAAGGCATTGTTGAACAATATACATCTGCCTTATCAGTTGATGAGCAGGCGATGTTTTGGGGCGGCAATGCGGCCGGTTTTTATCATGCATAATATAAAACTCACAAAGGGGGACAGGGATATGAATTTACAGCTGAATAATAAGGTGATCATTGTAACAGGTGGCGCTAAAGGTATTGGTGAGGGTATTTGCAAAGTATTGGCCAACGAAGGGGCCATCCCGGTAGTTGTAGGCCGCAAAAAAGTGGATAATGATATTGTTGTTGCTCAAATTGAGGCGGCTGGCGGCAAAGCTTTCCAGGTTGCCGCAGAATTATCCATACCCGGCGAATGCCAGAAAGCGGTAGATACTGTTGTTGCTCAGTTTGGGCGGATAGATGGCCTGGTAAATAACGCCGGCATTAACGACGGCGTTGGCCTTGAGGATGGTAATTACGAAGGGTTTATGGCATCCTTGCATAAAAACATGGTTCATTATTATTTAATGGCCCATTATGCTTTGCCCGAGTTAAAAAAAGTAAGGGGTTCTATCGTAAACATCACCTCTAAAACTGCCGAAACCGGCCAGGGGCATACCTCGGGCTATGCTGCGGCCAATGGTGCCCGTAACGCCTTGACCCGAGAGTGGGCAGTTGAGCTGTTAAAATATAGTATCCGTGTAAACGCCATTGTTGTTGCCGAATGCTGGACACCCGCTTATGATGCCTGGATACACGGCCTTGACAACCCGGATGAAAAGCTGGAAAAGATCGTATCGCTGATCCCGTTTGAAAACCGGATGACAACCGCCGAAGAAATAGCAAACACAGCGGCTTTTTTGCTTTCAGAGAAGTCGAGCCATACAACCGGGCAGATACTGCATGTTGATGGTGGCTATGTGCATCTGGATAGGGCTCTGGCTAACGCGTAAACAGGATTTTTCAATATCCGATTTAAGCGGGGAAAAGGATAATCAACCGCTTAAAAATACGTCATTATAAGTGAAAGACCGGGCGGGCCGGAAAAAAACACGGATGACGTTTAAAATATCTTAAGCTATGTGATTGCGAGATTTAAAACACGCGGTCTCTGTCGGATGAAATGCCAAGGGAATACTGCTTTAAGAGGCCACCACACCGTGCTTCGACAGGCTCAGCATGACACCCTTTTTATGTGCAAAAACTGTCATCCTAAACCCGTCGAAGGACATCCTGAGTAAGGATGTCGGCCAGCGGAAAAAAAATAGGGAATGACGTTTGATCCTTATGGATTAACAAACGCAGATAGAAAATGTGCGCAAAGGCCTGACTGCACGCCGGGCCGGGTTGGGCCTGCGGGCGGAAGGATCGGGCAGTCTTGATTTTTTTGGTTACTTTTTGTATCAAGACAAAAAGTAACAAGCTCTTCCGCGGCGAATGAGCGGGCCGATGCTATCAATTAAAGAATACTGATTATCGGAGCAAAAATAGCACATTGATAATCAGCGGGCCGAATATGATGCATACTTACCGCTTTTAAAAGATCCCTCCTCGCGTCGGGATGACATGATGGAGAGAGATTTAGCAGTGCTTTTTTAATTAAATAATTCTCAAATTAACATTTCAAAAATATGAAAACATTAGTATGTACCACTCCCGGACACTTTGAATACCAGGAAGGTATAATGCCCCAGCTTACTCCCGGGCATGCTATCATTAAAATAAACCGGATAGGCATCTGCGGTACCGACCTGCACGCCTTTGAAGGTACACAACCCTTTTTTAGCTATCCACGCATACTGGGGCATGAGCTGGGCGGCGAGCTGGTAGATTTTGACGACGCCCCTGGTTTTACCAAAGGCGAAGCGGTTACCTTTATCCCCTACTTTAACGATGGCACCTGCATTGCCTGCCGAATGGGCAAACCAAACTGCTGTACCCATATCAAAGTATTTGGCGTACATATTGACGGTGGCATGGCCGAATATGTTTCCATACCATCGTACGCGTTAATTCACGGTGAAGGTTTGAGCGCTGATGAGTTGGCCCTTGTTGAACCTTTAGCCATTGGCGCGCACGGTGTTCGCCGGGCGGATGTGCAACCAGGGGAATTTGTGCTGGTTGTTGGCGCAGGCCCAATAGGTCTCGGCATTATGGAGTTTGCCCGCATTGCAGGCGCTCAGGTTATTGCCATGGATGTTAACCAAAACCGCCTTAACTTTTGTAAAGACAAGTTGAAGGTTCATCATACCATTAACGCCGCTTCGGACGATGTGGATGCTGCTTTAAGAGAAATTACCAGTGGCGATTACCCTACGGTTGTAATTGACGCTACCGGTAACCTTAAAGCCATTACAAATGCTTTTCAATATATGGCACATGGCGCACGATATGTGTTGGTAGGTTTACAAAAAGGCGAGATCAGCTTTAGCCACCCGGAATTCCACAAGCGCGAAGCTACCTTAATGAGCAGCCGTAACGCCACCCGTGCTGATTTTGAGCACGTGATAGCGTCTATGAAAAAAGGATTGGTTGACCCGACCAATTACATTACCCACCGCGTTGGCTTTGATGGTGTAAAAGATGATTTTGAAGGTTGGCTTAACCCGGCCAATGGCGTAATTAAAGCTATGGTATCGCTTTAACTATTAATTATAACTGGGGTTGGTTAAATCAAGCAAATGAGCCGAAAGTAACCAACCCCTATTATTGTTAAAAAAATTCGGTGCAATAGTCAAAAGGCATGAGTACCTGCTATATTAAAATGTCGACTTCTTTTCAATTTCGGGTAAGGCTTGATCTATGCGTTTGGATAACTCCGGAAGTTTGATAGTTGGCACCGCCGGGAATAGATGATGTTCCAGGTGATAAAACATGCTGAATGTTATTTTATTTTTCCATTTTTCTCTTTGCGTTCTTGCAAATTCAGGAGAATCGTGTGTATCATGGTGTACGGTCCAAACAGCAAAAAAAGCCATTAAAAATTCGCCGATGATCATCACAAGGCTATGATAAATAAGAAAATAAATATGGAAGTAAAAAATCACAAAAAGAAACAGCGAGATAGAAGCTAATTCGACAAGCACATTACGTACATAGTTTTTGTTGCCTAATTGCAAGGTTACTTTATGGATCAAAAAAATATGAATAGGCCCATATAATATAGCTCCATACCATGTCATCGCTGCTGATTTACCTTCATAATCCTCCTCGTTCAAGCAATATTTATGATGCCTGATGTGGTTAAATTTAACCGCGTGGATAGATACCATCATCAAAACACTATTGCTGTATAAGGTAAACCATGTTAAAAACTTATTGGTACCTAATGAATTATGAAACCCATTATGCACCTGCCTTAAACCGGTTAAAAAGAAAAAGGCTGAAAACGGCAGGGCAAAAATATAATAACCATAATAAGCCAGAACCCAAGAAATGATGGCCCAAGGGATAGTCAAGTTGTTCTCTATCAGCAATTCGCGAATACTGAGACTTCGTAAATCCTTCCATTCAACTTTTTTTAGTATTTCGGCATGTGTCATTGTCGGTGAAATTTTGCACAGGAAATATAGGAAAATATTATCAAAGCAGTTTTATAGATTAACTCACTATAATTTTTTAGTTATCAATTAAATATAATTGAAGTAATATCAGGAAAATTGTATTTTAGGGCATCCTTATCACCTATGTATCTTAAAACAGCATTAGCATTTTTCCTTTTTATATTATTTGTATCAACCGCCTTCCCTGCAACCATTGTAGTAACATCCAATGCAGACTTGGGGCCGGGCACTTTGCGCGAAGCATTAACCACCGCGGCTAACAATGGCACTACCGAACAAGATATCATCACTTTCAATTTACCGGGATCGTTGATATCCGACCGTATCATCCGTTTAAAAACACAACTGCCTTTAATTACGGCCAATGTAGTGATCGATGGTACAACACAATCAAGTAGCGCATTTGGCGTGTCTGACAGTAAGGTAATTATAGAACCCGAAACCTCTCCCGCCTATTTTAGCGGATTGGTGATCACCGGCGACTATACCACAACTAACATTACCCAGGGAGTTGAAATTTACGGACTATACATTCGTAATTTCGCCAAAATTACCAATCTGGTTAATTATGATGGCCAGCAAGGTTCGGGTATTTACATCCAGGGAAACGCCTCCGGAATCAAGATAGGGGCACCAGGCAAGGGCAACGTGATTTGCGGCAATATTAACGGTATTTACAACGGCACTAATTATTATTACAACTACTACTCGGGCGATATTAGTATCCAAAGTAACATTATTGGTTTATCAGACGATGGTATAACCCCCATCAGTAACATTAACGGCATCAGCATTAACTCGTTTACCACCAATACTATCGGCGGCGATAATGCAAACATGGGTAATACCATAGGCGCCTGTGCTTCGGGGATAACCATCAACCGGTCAAACTACTATTACAATACCTTACAACAAACAATCAGCATCAAAAACAATAAAATAGGGACCGATTATTCGGGCACAATGGATTACAAACAAAGCCCTATTTTTCTGGCGTCTTCATTTCTAAAAACCTATGGCATCAACATCAGCTCTCAGAATACCAATGTTGATATATCTGCCAATCTGATTTCGGGGCAGATAGGCTACGGGATTTTTATTGCTTCATCTACCTATACCATCACTAACAATAAAATTGGCACCGACATTACCGGCACACAAAACCTGGGCAACTATGAGGCTATCCGGTCTGACGCGAGCGCCAAAGGCATTATCGGCGGCACAGGCGCTACCGATAAAAACTATATCGGGTTTAATACTTATGGCATCGAGGTATATAACAGCAACCAGGCAACTATTACTCAAAACAGCATTTTTTGCAACAGCAACCTTGGCATCAGCGTCTCGTCAGTCAATTACCAAACGCCGTTTGTCCAAATCCTTACTTTTCGCAGCGATAAGGTGGCCGGTATTGCCACGCCCAACTCGGCGATAGAATTGTTCTACTCGGACGATTGCGGCAATGTAAATTGCCAGGGTAAGGAATACCTGGCCACAGTACAGTCTGACGGTTCGGGCAAATGGTCATATTCCGGAACAATCAGCCACACGGTGGTGGCTACGGCAACCAACAGTTCAAAAAACACCTCACCTTTCTCGTCGCTTAATTTGATGGATAACGAAGCGGTGCTTAAAAACTATACCTGTGCCTACAATGGCAGCATTACCATTCCGCAACAACGGGATGGAATTTTATTTCATTGGGACAAAAAGGAGCCAAGCGGAACAACACTTACCCCTTTGAGCGATACGCAAAATATTGATAACCTGCAGCCCGGAACTTATGTGTTAACTATTCAGTACCCCGGCGGTTGCCAAAAAGTAACGCAACGATTTACCATTAACGATCAACGCATTAAAAACATACAGATTAAACCACCTGTACCAGAGTGCAGGAAAAAAAGCTTCCCGGTAAGTGCTACAATCACGGGTGGTACAGGTAACATAGTATTTAAATGGGTTAATGATAAGAATGAGGTAGTTAGCACTGGCAATTATACAAATGTCCCGGGCGGCAAATACGTATTACACGTTACAGATGATGCCGGTTGCGATGTAACATCCGACCCAATAACGATAGTACCCCTGCCCGGGCCGGAATTTGATCTCAGCAGGATGGTCCGCCCAAATGCCCACTGCGGTGAGAAAGACGGCTCCATCACAGGCATCATTGCTACCCCTGGTGTCGGTCAACTCAGATATTCCTGGACAAACAACAATAATGAGGAGATCAGAACAACACTGGACCTAACCGGTGTTCCAAGTGGGTATTATACACTTACCCTGAAGGATGATAGTCAATGCAGCAATTGGAGTACCGGGCCGCTTTACGTAGGTGAAGATCTCTCCGTTTTTATTGGTGAAGCCAACAGTATTACCCCGGTTACCTGTGATGCATCAAATGGTGCAATCAATGCCATAGGCACGGTTAGCAATGCATCACAGTTTAGCTGGTTCAAAGATGGTGGCCCTGAACTTGTGCAATATAGAGATAAGTTACTTCTAAACGGACTATCGCCCGGTAACTATAGACTGCATGCTGTAAATCCAGGCAATGGGTGTGATAATTACCGCACCTATACAGTTCCGCGCATCCCACCCGATGTATTTTCCGCAAGCTATACTAAAGCCGACGTAACCTGCGGCCTGGGAGACAACGGCAGCATCATGGTCAATTTCAACACAACCACAACTCCCGCAACTTATACCTGGACAAACGAAAGCGGACAAATTGTACGAACTACCAAAGACATATTAAATGCGGTACCGGGCAAATATACCCTTACGGTTACCGATAGAGTTGCAGGCTGTACCTCTATACTTTTTAAAGATATTGAAGTGCTGAATATCCCCTTATTGGCCTTTGACCCATCAAATAATCCGACACCACAACCCGACCAATGCGACCAGCAAATGGGCAGCATAACCGGTGTGGTGGTTACTGGCGGCGTACCGCCGTATACCTACCACTGGACGGATAGCGATGGCAAAGCGGTTGGAGGCAATACCGCTTCTTTAACTAATATCGGTTCCGGAACTTACCATTTAACGGTTACCGATGCCACGCCTTGCGGCAGTCTGATCGACGCAACAGCTCATCTGGTAGAAAATGCTAAATATCTTCCGCCCGCGCCTATTCTTGGCAATCAGCAAATATGTACACCCGGACCGGTAACCTTGTACGTTAAAAATGTACAACCGCAAGGGCTATATAAGCTATACGAGCATTATGATGATGTTGTACCGGCCCAAACCAGCGCTAATGGGCAGTTCAATATAGATGTAAAGCAGAGCGGCGATTATTTCGTAAGTTACAATGTTGGCTCGTGCGAAAGCTATCGGTTTAAGGTACATGTAGAAGTGATTCTGGTTGATGTTAGCTTCGGCAACGCCTTTACCCCCAACGGCGACAACATTAACGATTACTGGAAAATTACCGGGCTCGAGAAATTTCCGGGCGCTACGGTACAGGTATTTAACCGCTTTGGCCGGTTGGTGTTTGAGTCGAAAAATTATCCCAAGCCTTTCGACGGCACATTAAAGGGCAAACCTCTTCCGGCTGGTGTATACTATTATATAATCAACATCAATATGCCATGTAATCTTATTACCGGGAATTTAACCTTGCTGCGTTAGGGAAGTGCTTGAAAGCAAGAGGGTACATAACCGCTTTATTGCGGGTAACGGATCATCAGCGGAAAAAACGGGGATGACGTTTGAACCTTATAATTAGATATAGGAAATGTGCGCAAAAGCCTGACTGCACGCCGGGCCGGGAGCTGGCCTGCGGGCGGAAGGATCGGGCAGTCTTGACTTTTTTGGTTCTTTTTGTGTCAAGACAAAAAGAACAAAGCCCTTCCCGCGGCGTTTGAGCGGGCCGATGCTCTAAATTAAAGAATACTGACTATCAACGCAAAATATACGTACTGACAATCAACAACTTGAAACCTAAAGAGCCGCTCTGCATAGCTTAGAGATTGCTTCGTACCTCGCAATGACGTCTTCTTAAGTCATTGACATACAGCAAAAAACCATCATTGCGAAGCAGCCGAGAACTAAGCAGAGCGAACATACCTCCGTGCGATTGCTTCGTTCCTCAATGACATAGTTTAAGATGCCTTTCAAAAGTTATTCCTGTTTTTTTCGGGCTGGCCGGATTGGTTCATCGATGACATAGCTTACTATGCTTTTGAAATGTTATCCTTCTTTTTCCGGACGCCCGGTGGAATACTTAGCATGGCTGGGAAGCCCTACCTTAATCCTTATTCTTCACCTCAGGCTTGGTAGAGGCTATTGTGATCTGTGGTTTGCCAATAATTTTGTAGCTACCCTCGCCTTTTAAAATAGAAGCCACCATGTTTTTATCCTGCAATACCTTAACACTCTGGGCCAGTTCCCTATCGTATTTAAAATTGCATTCGTAACGGCCTTTTTCAAAATAGTATCTGGAAACTATTTCGTTTTCAAGCACCTGTTTTATTTCCGCTTTATGTTGCTCAAAGTCATTCTCTTTCGAGTTCGTTAATTTAGCTTGCAGGGCGTCATATTCTGCTTTAATATCACTAAACTCTTTGTCTTTGGTGGCTTGCGCTTTTAAGTCTTTTAATATCTTCTCGGATGGATTACTGTAATTATAATCTTTACCGGCCAGGTATTTTACAAAATCGTTGTAATCAGCATCGCTTAAAGTAAACGTTTTGGGATCGGGTAGCTTAACGTGCGCATTACGGTAAACCGTGGCATAATCAAACACAAACAATTTGCCTACCAAAACCTGGGTAATATTGGCAAAGCGTTCTTGCTTAACCACTAAATCAGGGTAAATGGCGCTGCCATCATAAACAGAACGGCCATCCCTGGTTTTAAACTCATGCATGGTAGAATCGGCAACCCTGTCAACCGTACCATCAGCATTGCGGTGCGTATAATCTAACGACTGGATACACCTGCCCGAAGGGGTGTAATATTTGGCGATAGTAATTTTAACCAGGCTGTTATAAGGCAGGTTAAACGTTTGCTGCACCAGGCCCTTACCATAACTACGTTGCCCGATGATAACGGCTCGGTCCAGGTCTTGCAGGGAGCCGGCCACAATCTCAGAGGCCGAAGCCGAATGGTTATTCACCAAAACCACCAAAGGCAAAGCAGGCTCGATGGGGTTGTTGTTGGTACGATAGGTATAATTTTTTTCTTTTACTTTTCCTTTTTGCGACACTACTTCCACATCCTTGGGCACAAACAGGTTCACAATTTTCACTGCTTCCTGCAAAATGCCGCCACCGTTTGACCGCAGATCCAGGATGATACCATTAGGGTTATTTTTTTTTAGCGTAACCAAGGCATTGGTTACCTCATCGCTGGAGTTCTCTAAAAACTTATCCAGCTTAATATAACCCATATTGCCATTTACCATACCAAAGTAAGATACATTGGGCTGCTTAATCTCGTCGCGAATCAGATCTTTAAGTATTGGGGTGGCTACTCCATCGCGCTTAATCAATAACTTAATGGCTGCGCCTTTGGATCCTTTGAGTAATTGGCTCACCTGGTCGCTGTTTTTTGTAGTCAGGTCGATGTCGTTGATCTTTACAAACTCGTCTCCCGCTCTTATATCTGCTTTCTGCGCTGGGAAGCCTTCAGCAACTTCGGATACAACAACTTTTTTGTTTTTGGTGAATATGCTTGCGCCTATGCCGCCATATTGTGTACTTACGTACTTAAGCTTATAATCTTCTATTTCAGACTCGGGTACAAACTCGGTATAAGGATCGAGTCCGTCAAGCATCGCATCAACACCGGTTTTAACCAGTTTGGCAGGGTCTACCTCATCTACATAATTAATGTTGATCTCTTTATAAACCGAGGCAAAAACGTCCAGATTTTTTGAGATCTGGAATAAGTCGTCATTGAAACTCCACAAAACCAACGCCAACGAAAATACCCCGGCACCTATCCCTATCCGTTTATAAGTTTTGCTCAACACAACGCGCCTTTCCATGTTACTATACTGTTATAAAAACATAAAAGTAATAAAAAAGCCTTTGTGTTTGCGGTGTAGTTAAAATTATTACAACCGGTTGTTATCAATATTTACCAGTGCTTTTTTTAAGGTAAAAACAACGTACTTACGGTCGCGGTTAACTAAGGCCATTAAGCGCGTAATCAGGTCGTCCTCCTGCCCTTCTGCATAAGCCAACTGCTCGTTGGTAATATGGTTGTATTTACGCTGTACTTTAATTTTTACTCTTTCCCAATCCTTGTTACTAATATTGATCTCGGCCATTGTGTGAGTTTATTTGGAACAAAAATAAAAAAAATCAGTTCTATATACGGTTTTATTAATTTTGTGAATCAATTGTTTTAATCACATCAATTTATAACCCCCAATTTAAATTTACTCAGATGAAGAAGTATCTATTAAGCTTAGCCATATTAACGCTGATAACCGTAGCTGCCAGGGCACAATTTACCTTAGGATTAAAAGGCGGTGTCAATATTTCAAAGATTAATACCGATAATTTATCAGAATCAACCATTGCAGGTTACCAGTTTGGCGCTTGGGCACGCCTTGGCAAAAGCACCTACATCCAGCCCGAAATGTATATAGGCAGCAAAGGCGGCCAGTTTAATTTTGATAGCAACGGAAGCAACGCTGGCGGTTCGGCCAAAGTTAAATTCACCACGCTGGATGTTCCGGTGTTGATTGGCGAATCATTCGGCGTAAGCCATCTTAACTTCCGCATTATGGCGGGGCCGGTTTACTCGTACATTTTAAGCAAGGACGAAAGCTTTTCAAGCAACCTCGGCTCGGCTTATCGCGATTTTGGAAACTACAATAACAGCACCTTGGGTTACCAGGTCGGCGCCGGGGTAGACCTGGGTAATATATCCATTGATGCCCGGTACGAGGGAGGCTTAACCAGGCTTAACGAAAAATATGGCCAACGGGCCAGCTTGTTCCATATCAGTTTAGGGTTTAAAATACTTTAACCAAGCAAAACATCATGACGATCACGGAGCCTGTATTACAGGCTTTTTTTTATTTATGGCTTGGTGCTTAATAACATTATTACCGGTAAAAAACCAGGATACCTAAACCTTGGCTTCTTAAAAACTAAACAATATTACCATAAGCATAAGCTATCTTAACAGTTAAACAACATCATGCTTAAATATTTAATAATTTTCGCCAAATTACTAAACCAGGTATGATGCTAAACCGGTTATCTCGGGAACGATTGCACAACTTTTTTCCCTATAAATGGTTAGTTTCTACTTAAAACTCCTTAAAATTGCTTGGAGAAATATATCAAACCTAAAAACTCAACATATACAACCCCACTTATGCAAATACAAAAATTATTTGATCTTTCGGGTAAAACAGCTATCGTAACCGGATGCAACCGCGGCATTGGCAAAGCTATGGCCTTAGCCCTGGCTAATGCCGGGGCCGATATTATCGGCGTTTCAGCTTCTATCGCCCTAAGCGGAAGTGAGGTTGAACAGGAAGTCACATCGCTGGGCCGTAAGTTTAAAGCCTACCAGTGCGATTTTGGTAACCGTGTATCCCTGGAAGCTTTTGCAAAACAAGTGCTGGCCGAAAATCAGCAAATAGATATCCTGGTGAACAATGCGGGTACCATTATGCGCAAACCCGCTGTAGAGCACCCTAATGATTATTGGGACACTGTTTTAAACATTAACCTGGATGCTCCTTTTATTTTAAGCCGAGAAGTGGGCAAACGGATGATTGAGCAGGGTTCGGGCAAAATTATTTTCACGGCATCATTATTAACTTTCCAGGGCGGTATCAACGTACCCGGCTACGCGGCAAGTAAAGGCGCTATAGGCAGCTTAACCAAAGCCTTTGCTAACGAATGGGCCTCAAAAGGGATTAATGTAAACGCCATAGCACCAGGATACATTGCCACAGATAATACCGAGGCACTGAGAGGCGATCCGGACAGGAGCAGATCCATCCTTGAGCGTATCCCTGCGGCACGCTGGGGTCAAGCCGATGACCTGGGCGGCGCAACCGTTTTCCTGGCCTCATCAGCCTCTGATTATGTTAACGGCGTCATACTGCCGGTGGATGGTGGGTGGCTGGGCCGCTAAAAAACAAACATTATCGGTGAAATCAAAACTCATCGGCGAAATCAAAACACTAAAATCAAATCGGTGAAATCAAAACCCATCGGTGTAATCAAAATTAAAATATATAATGGAACAACGATATCATAATAGCGCAAAAGAAGTGAGCACCATGACCACTGCTGAATTGCGCGGTAATTTTTTAGTAGATAGCCTGATGAAGGCAGACGAGATCAGCTTTGTATACAGCCATTACGACCGTGTAATTGTAGGCAGCGCTGTACCGGCTAACGGGCCCATCAGCTTACCCAACTACCCTGAACTACGTGCCGAATATTTTTTAGAGCGCCGCGAATTGGGAATTATCAACATTGGCGGTCCTGGTGAAGTTGTAATTGACGCTCAAACCTTCGCCATTAATAAACTGGATTGCGTTTTTGCAGGCAAGGGCTCAAAGGAAGTAACCTTTAAGAGCTTAGACGCTACCAACCCGGCAAAATATTATTTACTATCGGCCCCGGCACATAAAGAATATCCGGCCAGCCTGATGAAAAAGGAAGATGCCACACCGGTAAGCATCGGCTCTGCCGAAACGTCAAACGCGCGTACCATTTACAAATACATCCATTTAGATGGTATCCGCAGCAGCCAACTGGTAATGGGCCTTACCGTTTTAAGCACCGGCAGCGTTTGGAATACGATGCCATCGCACACGCACGATCGCCGGATGGAAATGTATTTCTACTTTGATGTAACTCCAGGCCAGGTTGTGTTACACCTGATGGGCGAGCCACAGCAAACCAAACACCTGGTGATGAAGAATAACGAAGCCGTTATTTCTCCGCCATGGTCAATTCACTCGGGTTGCGGCACGGCCAATTATTCGTTCATCTGGGGTATGGCCGGCGAAAACCAGGTTTACAGCGATATGGATCCTGTGGCCATCGACGAATTAAAATAACTACAAAACCAGGTAATGAATAAAGTATTAAAGTTAAGTTTCGGCCTGTTGGCAATAAGTACCTGTGCACTTGCACAGTTTCCTGGCATTAACCTGCCCAAGGTAAAACAACCGGCCTTTAAAACCGATACCTTTAATATTAAACAGTTTGATGCCAAAGGCGATGGTCTTACCCTGAACACCAACAGCATTAACGATGCTATTACCTCCTGCAGCGAAAAAGGCGGCGGCGTAGTGCTTGTTCCGGGTGGTGTATGGCTAACCGGCCCTATCGACCTGAAAAGCAACGTTAACCTGCACATTGACCGTGACGGGATATTGCTGTTCACCAAAGATTTTAACCAGTACCCTATTGTTGAAGGATCGTACGAAGGTTTACCGGCTGGCAGATGTAAATCGCCCATATCCGGTAAAGACCTTCAGAATATAGCCATCACCGGTACAGGTATTATTGATGGTAACGGCGATGCCTGGCGCATGGTAAAAAAAGACAAACTTACCGCAACGCAATGGCAGGATAAAATAGCATCGGGCGGATTGCTGAGCGCCGATAAAAAAACCTGGTACCCAACCGAAAAATCATTAAAAGGATCACAGGCTAAAGATCCGGGGATTTTAAAGGAAGGCCGCTCCATACAGGACTTTGAAGTATACAAGGATTTTTTACGACCCAACATGGTTGTACTGAACAACTGTAAACGGATATTACTGGAGGGCGTTACCTTTCAAAATTCGCCGGCATGGAATCTGCATCCCTTTTTATGTTCAGACCTTACCCTGCGTGGCGTCAATGTTAAAAACCCTTGGTACGCCCAAAACGGAGACGGCATTGATCTTGAATCGAGCACCAACACGCTGATCGAGAACAGTACGTTTGACGTGGGTGATGACGGCATCTGCATTAAATCGGGACGGGACGAGGCCGGGCGCAAGCTGGGCAAACCTACCGAAAATGTAATTGTACGTAATTGCGTGGTTTACCATGCCCATGGCGGCTTTGTAATAGGCAGCGAGATGAGCGGCGGAGCAAAAAATATTTTTGTGTATAACTGCTCGTTTTTGGGTACCGATGTTGGCCTGCGCTTTAAAACAACCCGCGGGCGTGGCGGCGTAGTACAGAATATTTATGTCACCAATATTAACATGAAAGACATTGGGGCCGAGGCCATTTTGTTTGATATGTATTATATGGCTAAAGATCCGGTTGCGCTATCCGGCGAAAAGCGCGATGCCCCCAAGGTTGAGGTGCTGCCGGTAACCGAGGCAACACCACAGTTTAAGGATTTTCATATCAGCAATATTGTTTGTAACGGAGCTGCAACTGCTTTGTTTATACGAGGCCTGCCCGAGATGAACATTTTAGGGCTATACCTTAACGATATGGTGATCAAAGCTAAAAAAGGAATGGTATGTACCGAGGCTACCGGCGTATACATTAAAAACTTCCGGATGATTACCGATGATACCAACCCGGTTGTTAGCATTGATAACAGCCAGAGTATCTACCTGGATCATATCGCCTATAAACCCGGAAGCGATTTACTGTTTAAAATATCCGGAAGCAAAACATCGGATATTGCGGTAACCAATACCCCTGCTTCGGCGGCCAAAAGTAAATTGTTACTTACAGATGGCGCTACACAAAAATCAATTCATATTAAATAAACATTGATGAAAAAAGGTATTCAATTAAGTATCCTCACGCTATCGTTGTTTTCGGCCGGGCTAAATGTTTACGCTCAGGAAAAACCGATGTCGCAAAGAATAGCCGCCACGATCATGAAGAATATGCCTTCAGATACCTCGGCAGCGGCCGGTGGCAAGCCATTTAAAAAATGGAACTATGACGAAGGGGTAATACTGAAAGGGATTGAAGGTGTATGGCTGCAAACTGCCGACAGGAGCTACTTTAAATACATTCAGCAAAGCATGGATAACCTGATCAATGCTGATGGCACCGAAATTAAAGGCTATAAAAGCGACGATTACACCCTTGATAATATTTTGTGCGGGCGCAATATGCTGATGCTGTATAATACATTAGGTACTGCAAAATACCTTACCGTAGCCAACACCCTGTATGATCAGCTTAAAAAACAGCCCCGCACACCCGAGGGCGGCTTTTGGCACAAAAAGCGATATGTTGACCAGATGTGGCTCGATGGCTTGTATATGGCCGAATCTTTTTATGCCGAATACGCTGCTGAATTTCACCATGAAGCCGATTTTGATGATATAGCCAAGCAATATATCCTGATGGAGCAGCATGCGCGAGATGCTAAAACAGGCTTATTGTACCACGGCTGGGACTACAGCAAAAAAGAAAAATGGGCCGACCCAAAAACCGGCTTGTCGGCCAATTTCTGGGCCCGGGCCGATGGCTGGTACGCCATGGCCTTAGTTGATGTACTGGATTACCTACCCGCTAACCATCCCAAAAGACCGGAGATCATCGCAATACTAAACCGTTTGGCTACTGCCATCCAAAAATACCAGGACCCTAAGAGCGGTGTTTGGTACGATATATTAGACAAAGCAGGCGAAAAAGGTAATTACCTGGAATCGTCAGCATCATCTATGTTTGTTTATGCCCTGGCCAAAGGTGTCAGGTTCGGTTATTTGCCCGAAAGCTTTTTGGCTGTTGCCGATAAAGGTTATAAGGGAATTATTAAAGAATTTGTTGAAGTTGATGCCAACGGCCTTACCAATTTAAAAGGAACGGTTAGCGTATCAGGCCTGGGCGGCCAGCCCTACCGCGATGGCAGTTATGCTTATTATCTGAGCGAGAAAGTGGTAACCAACGACCCTAAAGGCATCGGCGCCTTTTTACAGGCTGCCGTTGAAATGGAACGCCTGGCTAACCGCAACTTAGGCAAGGGCAAAACCGTTATACTCGATTCCTATTTTAACGATGAGCATAAAAAAGATGTTACCGGCGCTTCTATCTCTTACCATTATAAATGGGATGAGCAGGATAACAACGGCTTTACCTTTTTTGGCAATGTATTTCAAAACTACGGAGTTAAAACCACTACCTTATACCAGGCGCCTACTGCCGCGAACCTTAAAAAGGGCGATATTTATATCATCGTTGATCCGGACATCCCGAAAGAAAACCCAAACACAAAATACATCGAAGAGGCTCATGTTAAAGCCATCAGCGATTGGGTGAAGGCAGGCGGCATGCTGATTGTTTTAAATAACGATACAGGCAACGCCGAGTTTAAGCACCTCAACAAACTCATGGCTAAATTTGGTATTCAATTTAACGAGGATAGCCGCAACCACGTAACCACACCTCATTTTGAAACCGGCGCAATCAACATCCCTACCACCGATCCTATATTTAAAACCGCTAAAAAGATCTACATCAAAGAAATCTCGACCTTTAAAGTAAACCCTCCGGCAGTTGCCGAATTAGTTGACGGGAAAGATACCATCATCGCCACGGCCAAATACGGTAAGGGAACAGTTTTTGCAGTAGGTGACCCGTGGTTTTATAACGAATATACCGATGGACGCAAGCTACCGGCTGATTATGATAATTACAAAGCCGCCAATGATTTAGTAAAATGGGCGCTTAAACAAATTCAGAAATAACCAGGTAACGCGTCGTGAGCAAGGCATCTAAGTATATTAACTTATGTATTGCAGCAGGTTTAACCTGGTATGGTACTGCTCATGCGCAAAAAACAGATGCCATTACCAAAAACTAATAGATAAGCCTATCCCGACTGGGCTAAAAAAACACTTAACAAAATAACACACCCATATGATACTTTCACAAAATAACCTTAAAAACATTGCCGTTCCCGGATTGGTGGTGCCCGACGAGAAATTGTTTGATTTGCCCGAAAGGGTACTACAGTTTGGTACAGGGGTTTTACTAAGGGGCCTGCCCGACTATTTTATTGATAAGGCTAATCGTCAGGGTATTTTTAATGGCCGTGTGGTAGTGGTTAAATCAACCGATACAGGCTCCGCTACCGATTTTGACCAGCAGAATGGCTTGTACACTCTTTCTATTAAAGGTATCGATAACGGCCAAAGGGTTGAAGAAAACATCATATGCTCTGCCATTAGCCGTGTATTAACTGCCGGTAACGATTGGGCCGCCATTATGGAGTTTGCCCGCAATCCCGAGTTGCAGGTGGTGATATCAAATACTACCGAAGTTGGCATTCAATTGGTTGAAGACGATATTCATAATACGCCACCTGTATCTTTTCCGGGTAAATTATTGGCGATACTGCATGAGCGTTACAAAGCCTTAGGCGGAACCGAAGCCAGTGGCCTGGTTATTGTACCCGCCGAATTGATTGTTGATAATGGTAAAAAACTTAAAAATATTGTTTTAGAACTGGCTGCAAACAATAACCTGAGCAGCGACTTCATCAACTGGTTAAACAAATACAATCATTTTTGCAATTCGATGGTTGACAGGATTGTACCCGGAAAGCCGGATGCTAAAACTATCGAAATTTTAGAATCTGTTGATGGTTATAAAGATGATTTGCGTATCGTATCAGAGGTTTACAGCCTTTGGGCCATTGAGGGCGATGAAAAGGTAAAATCGGTTTTATCTTTTTGCCAGGTTGATGACGGAGTGATCATAACACCTGATATTGAAATTTTTCGCGAATTAAAATTGCGCCTGCTTAACGGAACACATACTTTAAGCTGTGCGGTGGCCTTTTTATCTGGTTTTAAAACGGTAAAAACAGCTATGGACGACCCTTTGTTTGCTGATTTTTTATCACAATTGATGATCCATGATATATCCCCGGCTATCCCCTACAGCATAAACGAATCGATGAAGCATACTTTTGCAAACACCGTGCTTGACAGGTTCCGCAATCCGCATATTGAGCATCAATGGATCAGTATATCGGCTCAATATTCATCTAAAATAAAAATGCGCGTATTGCCCCTGCTTTTACAGCACTACAGGCTAAGCAGCGAAGTGCCCGAATATATAGCCCTGGGTTTTGCCGCGTTTATCCGCTTTATGAAAGTTGAGAAAAATGCGAAAGGCGAATACATTGGCAACAATAACGGCGTTGAATATAAAGTGACCGATGATAATGCTGCGATATTTGAGGAAGCCTGGAAATTGGATAACGTTAACGATGTTACAAACAGCATCCTGTCCAACGAAAACCTTTGGGATGGCCCTAACCTGACTATATTACCTGGCTTTGAAGATGCCGTTGCCAGTAAATTAGCGGCTATTATGCAACATGGCGTTTTAGAACTGATTAGCAAAAAGTGAATTAGAAAATTATTATAATGAAGCAGAAAATATTAAAAGTACACCCAGCCGATAATGTAGTAGTAGCACTAACGGATTTGCACCCCGGCGAAACGGTTGAGTACGCGGGAAGAACATACACCGTAAAAGAATTTATTGCAGCCAAGCACAAATTTGCTGAAGACCTGATTGCCCAGGAGCAACAGATTATAATGTACGGGGTATTGGTTGGCAAGGCGCAAAGCGATATACAAGCTGGCGGTTTATTAAGCACCGCTAATGTAAAACATGCCGCGAGTGGTTTTTTAACCGCGCAGCATCACGATAGCTGGCAACAGCCTGATACCTCAAAATGGGCAGGCAAAACCTTTATGGGCTTTCACCGCGAGGATGGCAGCGTGGGTACAGGCAATTACTGGCTGGTTATACCTATGGTATTTTGCGAAAACCGTAACCTTGAAGTATTGCAGGATGCCCTGGTAAAACCATTGGGCTACGGCAGGCATAATAGCTACGAAACCAAAGCGCAGCAACTGATTAACCTGGTAAAAGAAGGCGGCAGCGTCGATCAGGTTTTATATACCGAAGTGAAAGATGGTACCGCTGTTGCTAAGGCTAACCGTGTTTTCCCTAATGTAGATGGCATTAAGTTTTTAACGCACAACGGCGGTTGCGGCGGTACCCGCCAGGATGCTACCGCGCTTTGCGGCTTACTGGCCGGTTATATTACCCACCCTAACGTTGCGGGCGCTACCGTAATGAGCTTAGGCTGCCAAAACGCACAGGTATCCATTTTAGAAGAAGAAATTAAAAAGCGTTCGCCCAACTTTAGCAAGCCGTTGTATGTATTAGATCAGCAAAAGGTTGGTAAGGAGTCGGATTTATTAGATCTGGCCATCCGCCAAACTATGGCCGGGCTTATCGAAGCTAATAATAATGTACGCCAGCCTGCACCTTTAAGCAAAATCACTATTGGCCTGGAGTGCGGCGGGTCCGACGGATTTTCGGGCATTTCAGCTAACCCCGCTATCGGTTATACATCCGATCTGCTGGTGAGCCTGGGCGGCTCGGTTATCTTAGCCGAATTCCCGGAGCTTTGCGGTGTTGAGCAAAACCTGATAGACCGCTGCGTGGATAAGGAAAAGGCCGACCGCTTTAGCTACCTGGTAAAAACTTATGCCCAACGCGCCGAAGAAGTAGGATCGGGCTTTGATATGAACCCTTCGCCGGGTAATATTAAGGATGGTTTAATTACCGACGCCATCAAATCTGCCGGAGCGGCGAAAAAAGGCGGTACGTCACCGGTGGTTGATGTGTTGGATTATCCCGAAAAGGTAACCAAACCGGGCTTAAATTTATTATGTACTCCCGGTAACGATGTGGAATCAACCACAGCCGAAGTAGCATCGGGCGCCAACGTGGTATTGTTTACCACCGGCCTGGGCACGCCAACAGGCAACCCTATTACCCCGGTAATCAAAATATCAACCAATACCAAGCTCTTCAATAAAATGAGCGATATTATTGATATCGACACCGGTTCGATCATTGATGGAGACGAAACGATTGAACAAGCCGGCGAGCGGATTTTGGATTACGTGATCAAAGTTGCCAGTGGCGAAATTGAAGTAAGCGCGGTACGCCACGGGCAGGATGACTTTATTCCGTGGAAGCGCGGGATATCGTTATAAAATAAACCTCGCCCATTTATTTGTCATTTCGACGAGGAACGAGGAGAAATCTTTTACAAGCTGTATATACGAGGCGCAAAAGATTTCTCCTTCCAGTCGAAATGACAAAGTTTATAAATAAAAAATCGGTGTAATCCCAAATCCAAAAATCAGTGTAATCAAAAAGAATCCTGATACAATCACAATATAATGAAGAAGTTCTTAAACGAAAATTTTTTACTGCAAAACGCAACGGCAGAAAAGCTTTACCATGACTATGCTAAGCAGATGCCGATCATCGACTATCATTGCCACCTGCCGCCCGACCAGATTGCCAATGATATCAATTTTGAAAACCTTACCCAGATCTGGCTCTACGGCGATCATTATAAATGGCGTGCCATGCGTGCCAACGGCATCAACGAGCATTTTATCACTGGTAAGGCCAGCGATTACGAAAAGTTTGAAAAATGGGCGGAAACGGTTCCGTATACTTTACGCAACCCGCTTTACCACTGGACGCACCTGGAGCTTCAACGTTATTTTGGAGTAGACGCCATTCTATCAAAAACTAACGGTAAAGATGTTTACGAAAATTGCACGGCCCAGCTTCAAACCAAAGAATTTTCTGTTCAAGGTATCATCAAAAAAATGAATGTCAAGGTGATCTGCACCACAGACGATCCGATTGATAACCTGGAGCATCATCAAAAAATTGTAAAGGATGGTGCCGAAGTAAAGGTAGCTCCGGCTTTCCGCCCCGATAAGGCAATGAACGCTGATGATGTTGCGGGCCTTAACGCGTACATTGACAAAGTTGAAGCCGTTACCAATATTTCTATCCACAGTTTTGATGCCTACCTTTCGGCCTTAAAACAACGTCATGATTATTTTGCCGCCAACGGATGCAAAGTATCTGACCATGGTTTGGAACAGATTTATGCTGAGGATTATACCGATGCCGAGATTAACGCTATCTTCCAAAAGATACGTAACAACCAGGCTTTAACCCATACCGAGGTGCTGAAGTTTAAATCGGCCATGTTGTATCATTTCGCCATTTGGGATCATGAAAAAGGCTGGGTTCAGCAATATCACCTGGGTGCTTTGCGCAATAACAACGCCCGCGCCCTTAGCAACTTAGGCCCCGATACCGGATGGGACTCGATAGGCGATTTTAGCCAGGGGGTAGCCTTATCTAAGTTTTTAAACAGATTAGATACCACTGACCAGTTAGCAAAAACCATACTTTACAACCTGAACCCCCGAGATAACGAGTTAATGGCTACCATGATTGGTAACTTTAACGATGGCTCTGTTGCCGGTAAAATTCAGTTTGGATCGGGATGGTGGTTCTTAGATCAAAAGGACGGCATGACCAAACAGTTAAATACCCTATCAAATATGGGCTTATTAAGCCGCATGGTGGGTATGTTAACCGACTCACGCAGCTTTTTATCTTTCCCGCGCCACGAGTATTTCAGAAGGATAGTTTGTAACCTGTTTGGCGAAGATGTAGAGAATGGTGAGTTACCTAACGATATCGAGTGGTTAGGTCAGGTTATCCAGAATATTAGTTATAACAACGCCCAACAATATTTTAACTGGTGATAAGTAAAGTTTTGTGTTTCGGTGAATTATTGCTGCGCGTTTCACCCGCGTCGTTAGATGCTGACGCCGAAAAACATCCCTTTTATTTATACATGGGCGGTGCCGAGGCTAACGTGGCCACGGCTTTGGCCGGATGGAATGTTCCGGTAAAATATTGTACTGTTTTACCGGACAATTTCATGTCTCGCCATGTGATCGATTATCTGGAGTATAAAGGCATTTTCACCTCGTCTATTTTGTTTGCCGGTAACCGGATAGGGATCTATTACCTGGAACGTGGTGCCGACTTAAAGGGCAGCATGGTTTATGATCGTGATCGCTCTTCCTTTTCGGAACTCAAGCCCGGCATGATTGATTGGGATAAAATATTGCGCGATGTATCGTGGTTTAATTTTACGGCCATCAGCCCAGCGCTTAATCAAAACGTTGCGGATGTTTGCTTAGAAGCCCTGGAAGCTGCCTCACGCAAAAAGATCACCATCTCGGTGGATTTAAATTACCGTTCGCGCTTATGGAAATATGGTAAACAGCCTATTGAAATAATGCCCAAATTGGTTGAGCATTGCGATGTGGTAATGGGCAACATCTGGAGTGCCAACAGCTTATTGGGTACCACCATAGACGAGCATATCCATGATAAGCGAAGCAAGCAGGCTTACCTTGACCACGCCGAAGCTACATCCTTAGAGATGATGCGCCGATTCCCTAAATGTAAAACGGTTGCCAACACCTTTAGGTTTGACAGTGATAAAGATGACTTGAAATACTATACCGCCCTGTATACCCAGGGGAAACCGTATCACTCGCACGAGTTTAGCTGCTCGGGCGTTGTTGATCGCTCCGGAAGCGGCGATTGTTTTATGGCGGGCCTTATATACGGCCTGTATAACAATCACGAACCACAAGAATTACTCAACTATGCCACAGCAGCGGCTTTTGGTAAATTACAGGAACAAGGCGACGCTACCGGCCAGGATGTGCTTACCGTAAAAAAAGTAAAGGCAACTGATTAAACGCCTTTACTTTTTTTTAATTTAATACCTTGCGTATAAGCCAGAATAAGTTACCGGTTAACTTATTATTTCAGCAAATTTGTTATAGCCGATTTAATGTCTGGATATTCAAATTGAAACCCAGCCGCCGTTAACCTTTCGGGTATTACCCAACGGCTTTTTAAGATCAGTTCTGTTTCCGTTTTGATCAATACAGCACCCATTTTAAGTAGCCATACCGGCGAAGGCAGGCCGAATTTCATATTCATACTTTCGCGCAGGGTTTGCATCAACTTTTGATTATCAACCGGATTTGGCGATGAACAATTAACTACCCCCGCAAGTTGACTATTGTTTTTAATAAAAAGAATGATATTCAACACATCCTTGATATGGATCCAGCTGAATTTTTGCCTGCCATTGCCTTGTTTGCCACCCAGGCCAAATTTCACCAGGTTTTTAAATGGCCCCATCACCCCTCCTGCTTTACCCAGTACAATAGCCATCCGCAAGGCAACCTGCCGTGTGCGTGGCGTATTGAACGAAAAAAACATCTGCTCCCACTGTGTGGCTACATCTACCGAAAAACCGCCCCCAATTTCGCCGGTGCTCTCCGTCATGGCCCTATCCTCGGCATGCCTGTAAATGGTGCCTGTGCTTGAATTAATCCAGAGCTCGGGCGGGTTGCTGCACTTTAATATAGCCTCGCCCAATATTTTGGTAGTTTGCAATCTCGAACTAAAAATCTCGGCCTTGTTTTGATCATTATACCTGCAATTAACGGATTTGCCTGCAAGGTTGATCAGCATGTCGGCATTATTCAGAGCTTCCATTATCGCTTTATCATCCTGCCATTGGATATGGCCTGGTTGCCGGGAGATGATCAAAACCTGATAACCACTATCGCGCAATTGCGCAGCCAAAAACTGGCCAACAAAGCCAGTTCCCCCAGCTAAAACGACTTTCTTATTCATAATTGATAAAGGTATTAATGTATTACGGTTTCAGTTTGAGCCCACAAAGCAATGAAAAAGATATTGGCTTTAAAATCACGCAATGATTAGCTGTTAAGATACTGATTTTCAATACTTAACATCTCTACATCATGTCATCCCGACGCGAGGAGGGATCTTCTAAAAGCGGTAAGTATGCATCATATTAGGTGCATTGATTATCAATGTGCTGCCTTTGCTCCGACAATCAGTATCCTTAATTTAGAGCATCGGCACGCTCAATCGCCGCGTGAAGGGGCTTGCCACGTTATTCACTGTTGTTTGTTTTTGGTGTGAATGATTGCTAACGCAGTTTTGTCTTGATACAAAAAGTAACCCAAAACCGACCGTAGGGAGCTTATAATGATGTCTTCTTAAATCATTGACAGCCAGTATAAAAATATCATTGCGAGGTACGAAGCAATCGCGAACTATGCAGTGCGAACATGCCTCCGTGCGATTGCTTCGTACCTCGCATGACATAGTTTAAGATGTTTTTCAAACGTCATCCGTATTTCTTTCCGGCTGGCCGGGTTCTTACTTATAATGACTTGTGTCCAATCTTATCTTCATTGTCAAAGCCACGGGATTGTTAACATTTTTACGCCAATACTTGGCGAATGCAAGCACTCGCCAAGCTTAATATCACTTTAATTATTGGCTTTTTCGGCCTGTTCCTTCAATTGTTGCTGGGCCCTATTGCGTAACTTAAAGAAAACAATCAGATTCAAAAAATGCATACCACCTAAAATTAAAATGATCCAGCCCAATTTACGGCTTAATACTTCTACCACTACCTGCGTATCCGGGATGGCGCCAACTTCTTTAAGTGCGAGGCTCATGTAGCCGATGTTGACCAGGTAGAAGCCAACTACCAAAAGTTTATTGACAGAATCGGCCAGCAGCGTATTGCCATGGAAGATATCCACTAAAAATATCCGGCCGTTTTTAAAAAGAACCTTAGCTACCCAAACGGTAAGGGCGATACTGATAATGAGGTAAAAAGTGTAGGTTAAGATGAAGTAGTTCATGATATTGATTGTTTAAGTAATTAATTTTTCAGAAACCAATGAAACATGTATCGAGATGATTTCCTAATTCCATATACAAATGTAGATCATTGTTTTTAAACTTTCAAATATTATTGAAAGTTTTATTTTCAATAACCCGGAGTTAGAAGAACAGTAATCATCCTAACATATTTTGAATACCAGTTTATCAGCTGGGTATTAAATAAAAAAAGCCTGCTCAATTATCTTAAGCAGGCCTTTTTTTATAAGGGTAGTTATTATGCTATCCTTACTTTTACTACTAATTTTTTGATCAGCCCCTCGCCCATCATTGGCGCGTGAACATCTTCTGGATAAAAAATGGCAAACTGACCGCCTTTTAATTTGAAGGTGGTATCGGCAGCGTCGTTGTAAAACAGCACGTCTTTCTCGTCGTTATATTCGCCTCTGGGGTCAATACAATCTGTGCGGGGTCTCCATGCGATGGTTTCGGTACCGCGGATACATAATTGAATATCGATATTTTTATTATGGCACTCAAACTTGCCTGCCGCAACCTCGGGAGTAACACCTTCCTTATCGGTTACAAAAGCCACAACACCATCGGCAATTTCGTATTTGCCAACTTCCAGGTTAAGTAAATCCTGAGCCTTCAGGTATTCAAATGCTACCTGGTAGTTTTTATGCAGGCTGTAATATTTATCAGCTTCTGCTAATTTATCTATAATCATGATTGAGTTTTTTAGTCCATAGTCCATGGTCGATAGTCCATAGCTAAACCTACTATATTTAATTAGTTATCTATGGTCCATGGACTATCGACCATGGACCATAGTATAACTACCTACTAACGTTGAACGCGGCCTGAGCCGTCACCCTTAACCAGCTCCTGAACTTCGCTTAAAGTAGCGTGGTTCAAGTCACCTGGGATGGTGTGTTTAATAGCCGAGGCAGCAACACCAAACTCGGCGGCATCAGCCATTGGCAAGCCGGTAACTAAACCGAAAATGAAACCGCTGGCAAACGAGTCGCCGCTACCTACACGGTCAACAATACGTACATTGTATTCTTTAGTGTGGTAAAATTCGTTACCATCGTACACTAAGGCGCTCCATCCGTTATCAGATGCGCTATGGCTTTCGCGTAAGGTTGAAGCAATATATTTAAACCCGAATTTTTCTTTCATTTGTTTAAATACATCTTTATAGCCGTCAAGGTTCAATTCGCCCTTGGTAACATCAGTACCAGCGCTTTTAAAACCTAAAGTGGTATCAGCGTCTTCTTCGTTACCAATACAAACGTCAACATATTTACAAAGCTCGGTCATTACTTCGCGGGCTTTTTCTTTGCTCCATAATTTTTTACGGTAGTTAAGGTCGATGCTGGTTGTAATACCTTTTTCTTTAGCGGCTTTTAATGCGGCTAAAGTAAGCGCCGCAGCTTTATCGCTCAAGGCCGGGGTAATACCGGTTGTATGGAACCAATCAGCACCTTCAAAAATTTTGTCAAAATCAAACTCGCTGGCATCAACTTCAGATATAGAAGCATCGGCACGGTCATAAACCACCTGCGAGGCACGCATAGAAGCACCTGTTTCTAAAAAGTAAATACCTAAACGTTTGCCACCGCGGGCAACATACTGTGTATCTACACCGTAACGGCGTAAGTGGTTAATAGCAGCCTGACCGATAGGATTTGCAGGAACCTTGGACACAAATGTTCCGTTTAATCCATAGTTGCAAAGCGCTGCTGCAACGTTTGCTTCACCGCCACCATAAGTAACATCAAAGGTGTCGCTTTGAACAAATCTTTTAAAATCAGGAGTTGATAATCTTAACATGATCTCTCCCAGCGTTACGACTTTTTTAGACATCGTTTAGTATGATTTAAATTTGATAAATAAGTGATTGGTATTGTACCCGCAAAAGCAGGGTTGCCAAAATTACACTAAACATAACTAATTACTAAGTTTTTATAAAAAAATCTACGGGAACGATTGCGTAAATAATTGTACTAAATGCCTGTTACGCCATCATCTTTATCTTATTTCTTTCTACTTTAGCCCAAAATGTATTGAGGCATTAAATTATACTATTACCATGGACAAAAAATCAACTCTTTTAAAATTAATACCGGAGCAAGGTATTTTACCCTTGTTTTTTAACAAGGATGCGGAAGTAAGTGTGAAGCTTTTATATGCGCTTTACGAAGCAGGTATAAAAACTATTGAATACACTAACCGTGGCGAGGCCGCTTTTAAGAATTTTGAAAAATTGCGCAAAGTTTGCGATACAGAGCTTAAAGATATGTACCTGGGCATAGGCACTATTAAAGATGGTGAAACCGCGCAGAAATTTATTGACGCCGGTGCTGATTATATTATTAGCCCCGGATTGGTTGAAGATGTAGTACCTGTGGCTGATAAACATGATATATTATGGTTTCCGGGTTGCATGACGCCATCTGAAATTATCCGTGCCGAAAAGCTGGGCGCTAAGGTAATCAAGCTGTTTCCGGGCAATATCCTGGGCCCCTCGTTTTTATCGGGTATCAAAGAGCTTTTCCCTAACTTATTGTTTATGCCTACAGGTGGGGTGGACATGACAAAAGAAAGTATCTCCGGATGGTTCAAAGCCGGTGTTTGCGCAGTTGGGATGGGAAGTAAACTGGTAAGCAAAGATGTGATGGAAAACCAAAAATATGCTGAATTAACTGCTGCAACTAAAGAGGCCATTGAAATAGTGAAGGCCTGCAGAAGTTAATTGCTACTTACCAATATCTAAATCGTAAAAATTATGACCGAAGCTAAATTGGGAAGATACAGGTGGACCATTGCCGCCTTGCTTCTCTTTTCTACTACAATTAACTACATGGACCGCCAGGTGGTTAGTTATTTGAAGGAGTACTTTTGTACTCCCGTTGAGCAGGGCGGATTTGGCTGGACTAACATTGACTACGGAAATCTGATATCCTGGTTTACCTTTTTTTATGCTTTTGTAACAATCATAAGCGGATGGGTTATTGATAAGATAGGCACCAAGCTGGGCCTGGCATTATCGTTGATAACCTGGTCGTCATTCGGTATTTTAAATGCTTTTGTCGGTCGCACCGTAGCGTTGAATATTGCTGTAAGAAGTTTGTTCGGCATAGGCGAGGCAGGTAACTTTCCGGCCTCTATTAAAACCGTTGCCGAGTGGTTCCCCAAAAAAGAAAGAGCTTTGGCTACTGGTATATTCAACAGCGGCTCAAACATCGGGGCTATGGTAGCTTCCTTATTTGTGCCCTGGTGTATGCTTTATTTCGGGCCTGCATTAGGCTGGAAAATGGCTTTCATCTTAACCGGGGCAATCGGGTTTATATGGCTCATCTTCTGGTTTATCCTGTATGATGCTCCATCAAAACATAAATTTCTTACCAAGCAGGAATATGATTACATACATAGCGATGATGTAGTTGTACATGTGGCTCCCTCTGAAGATGTTTCGTTACTTGAAGACAAGGCTAAAGTTTCGTGGTTTAAATTATTACGTTATCCGCAAACCTGGGCCTTTTTTGTAGGCAAGTTCATGACGGATGGTGTTTGGTGGTTCCTGTTGTTCTGGTTACCCGATTATTTGAAAAAACAATTCGGCATGAACACACACGATGTACGCTGGCCTACATTTATAGTATATGGTATTGCCATTTTAGGCAGTGTATACGGTGGCCGTATCCCCATGTTGTTTATGAACCGGGGTATGGAAGCCTATAAGGCGCGTATGCGTTCCATGCTGATCATTGCGGTTTTACCACTGGCATTACTGTCAACCCAATATTTTGGCGATAAAGCAAGATTTGGCGATAATGCATCGCTGCTTGCCATTGCGGTTATCTGTTTAGGTGCCGCTGCTCACCAGGCATGGTCGGCTAATTTGTTCACTACCGTAAGCGACATGTTCCCTAAAATTGCTGTAGGCTCCGTTACAGGTATTGGCGGTGCAGCCGGTGGTTTGGGCGGGGTACTTATCCAGCAACTTGCGGGTAGGTTAACCCAGCATTATATTGAAACACCGCAAACAGCGTATCTGATTATGTTTTGCACCTGCGCGCTGGCCTATGTAATTGCCTGGAGTGTAATGAAGATCCTGGTGCCTAAATTTAGCCCGATAAGCTCGGAAGAATTACTTTAACAGCAACCATTGATAAAAGCGGGCCTGGTACCAGGCTCGCTTTATTATTAAAATAAATAACGAAATCAATTACATGAGTTTTGAAGATCAACTAAAATCCTTATTTATTGAGGAAAGCCAGATCCCGCAGGAATTTCAATTGGGTGAGGAGGTTCACCAAAGGGAATATCTGAGCAACGGCGAAATGAAAAAATGGGATGGGCCGGTGAGCGAAGTATATTCGCCGGTATGTTTCCCGGGACCCGACGGTTTAAAAAGAAAGCTGATTGGAAGTTATCCCTTAGGTACCGAAAAAGAAGCCATGGAAGCGCTTGACGCTGCAACCGCCGCCTATGATAACGGCCGCGGCGAATGGCCAACCCTGAGCGTTGCCGACCGCATTGCCTGTGTGGAACAGTTTACCTTTAAAATGCTGGAACAGCGCGATAAGGTAATTAAGTTAATTATGTGGGAGATTGGCAAATCCATTGCTGATTCTACCAAAGAATTTGACCGCACCGTTGAGTACATCAATCTAACAATTGATGCCTTAAAGGACATTGACCGTCAATCCTCACGTTTTGAAATTGAGCAAGGCATTGTTGCGCAATCGCGCCGCTCGCCTTTAGGTGTGGTATTATGTATGGGCCCATTCAACTATCCATTGAACGAAACCTTCACTACCCTGATACCCGCCCTGATTATGGGAAACACCATACTGTTTAAACCACCAAAGCATGGTACCTTAGTACATTACCCGCTATTGGAAGCCTTTAGAGATTGTTTCCCCAAAGGTGTAGTGAATACGGTGTATGGCCGTGGTGCCAACACCGTACCGGGACTGATGCAATCGGGCAAAATTAATGTACTTACGCTGATCGGTTCGAGCAAGGTGGCCAATGAACTTAAAAAAATGCACCCTAAGGTTAACCGCCTGCGTGCCATTTTAAGTTTAGATGCCAAAAATGCCGCTATTGTAACCAAAAGCGCTGATTTGCAAATGGCTGTTACCGAAATCGTTTTGGGCTCGCTATCCTTTAACGGACAAAGGTGTACCGCATTGAAGATCACTTTTGTACATAAAGACATCGTTGACGAATTTTTGGAATTGCTTAGTGCGGAAATCAGCAAGCTAAAATTAGGGATGCCCTGGCTTAAAGGCGTTAACATTACTCCTTTAGCAGAGCCACAAAAACCCGAATACCTTAAAGAGTGCATTGAAGACGCCCAAGCTCACGGGGGTAAGGTAATTAACGATCATGGTGGAGCTACCGCTGCATCGTTAGTGTTCCCGGCCATTGTATATCCGGTAAACAGCCAAATGAAATTGTATCGCGAAGAGCAGTTTGGCCCCATCATCCCGGTTGTGCCTTATGAATCTATTGAAGAGCCTATCCAGTACCAGATTGATTCTGTACATGGCCAGCAGGTTAGTATCTTCAGTAATGATGCGAAAGAAATTTCGGCCCTGATAGATCCTTTTGTTAACCTGGTGAGCCGTGTAAACATCAACAGCCAATGCCAGCGCGGCCCTGATGTGTTTCCGTTCACCGGCCGCAAAGATAGCGCCGAAGGTACATTATCTGTTGTAGATGCCTTGCGTAGCTTTTCTATCCGCTCATTGGTGGCTACCAAGCTTAACGAAACCAATAAGCAACTGCTTAACGAAATAGTTAATAATCATGATTCGAATTTTTTAAGTACCAAGTATATTTTTTAAATCCGTAATTTAAACAAACCTAAAAGCCGCCTGCAAAACAGGCGGCTTTTTTTATGCCCCTTTTGTAAAAAATGATTTACCGATTACTGACAGGTTAGCCATTGGCACATAAATTGTATGATAATGTTGTTGCTTTAGATATATAAAGGCGTTGTATAACACTATCTATATTAAAACAACGCATTAAAACCTAAATGGAGGGGTATTCGAAAGAATTTTAGTAATTGTAAGCAGGATGTCAGCTAATCGTAACTATTCTGTAACAGGTTAAACCTATCGCAATTTATCAGTCTATTATTCTAAACAAACAGTTTAAAACAACTGGAACTAATCAATCAAAATCATGAAAACTACATTAAAATATTTAACATCCGTTTTATTAACAGTTATTTTCTCTCTTTCAATACACTCGTTAACTTACGCCCAGCGGGGTGGAGGCTCTCGCGGTGGCGGCGGAGGAGGGTTCCATGGCGGGGGTGGCGGAGGCTTCCATAGCGGTGGCGGCGGTTTCCATAGCGGCGGTTCTTTTGGCGGAAACCGGGGCTCTTTTTCAGGTGGACAAAGGCCTTCAGTTCAAGGAAATGCAAATAGCGGCCCAAGAGCAAATGCGGTACCGCAAGCCAATGGCGGCTCGAGGTCTTATGCTAACCCGGGTTCAAATTACAGGAGCCAGCAACGTGCCTATGCGGGAGTATCAAGGGGTTATAACCATGGTGGCTATTACCGCGGTGGATACCGTGGCGGCTTCCATCATTATTATGGTGGCGGTTATTACAACAGGTTTTATGCTCCACGCATAGGTTTAAGAATTAATGTATTGCCTTATGGCTACTACCCCTTCTTTTATGGTGACGACCAGTTTTATTATAACAATGGCCTGTTTTATCAGCAATATGACGATGGCGGTAGCTCTTATACTGTAGTAGCTCCACCAATGGGTGCAGTAGTGCCACAATTACCAGAGGATGCCAAGAGCATTACCATTGACGGCCAGCAATACTATGAACTAAACGGGGTATACTATCAACCGGTTACCAACGATGATGGCTCAGTTGCCTACAAAATTGTTGGGAAAGACGGTGAGTTAAATACCGATCAAAATGGTGATCAAAACCAGGACGGATCTTATACTCCGGACAGTAATACTTCTAATTAAATAACTTTCGGCTTTGCTTTCCAGGTAATTGCTGTAAGCCACTATTATGTTGCCGATCAGTCTCAACATTTAACCTGGAATCTTAAATAAGGAAAAGATAGCCCTCAAGCTATCTTTTCTTTTTGCTTGAATTTGCAAAGTGCGTTAATCCGTTTAATCTTTTTCCAATTAAAGGCCTTCGGTCCTACTATTCATTATCGGGCCGGAAAGGCCTAAAACATTAACCTATCCATTAAAGTAAATTACGGTTGTGCACTATTTCTTTAGCATGACCCATTTATTAAGGGTGTTGCTTGGCGCTTCAATAATAATTTTATAAAATGCAGAAGGATAATTTTTCAGGTCGCCAAAGTAATGCTGTTGGCTCAGGTCAACCTCTGCTAATAAATGGTAAGTATCTTTGCCGCCGGTTTTAAAATCGTTGGTGGTGGCCAGCCATATTTTGGCTTTGCCTTGTTTTTCGAGAGCTTTCCAGCTCAGGTCAAGATGATCCTGTATATAGTTAACTTTAAGGGCGGTTACCGATACCGGGCCAATAAAAGGCGTACCATCAATTTCCTGTGTAACGCTTTCGGGTAGCTTCACATCCAGGTAGCGGGCTATCGAGGGCATAATATCTACAATGGCCAGGTCAAAATACTGCGCGTAGGTATTGAGGTTTTTGTAATTGCTCACCATCCAGGTAGTCCGCTGCCTTTCGGACTGCCCGCCGTGGCCCCGGCCGGTTTTTTCATCCCGGCCATGATCGGTTGTGATCACAATTAGCCAGTCCTCCTTAAAGTTTTTCTGGCGGTAATTGATGGCATCCCAGATCTTACCCACCTGTTTATCCAGCAGATCAATTGCTTTATCAAATTCGGGGCTATCACCATAGCGGTGCCCCATATCATCTGTATACTCTAAATATATCCACGACAGATCCGGCGCGCTGGTTTGTATGGTATTGGCGGCCTGCTTAACAACCTCTTCGTCAATCAGGTGCATATAATCAGATTTTTTATCATGCTTAAAGCGAACAGTATCCAGCTCATAGCCATCAAAAGCGTAGTCGGGCTTAAAATTACCGGTAGCGGGCAAGCCATCACCCAATAGTTTAGTACGGTTATCTGTCCAGCTGGAAAAAATAGCCGTCTTCTTGTCAGGGTACTGGTTTTTGAAGATCTCAAAAATATGCCGGTAGTTGTAGTTTGGCGCAGTGATGCTATTATCGGGCACGTTGTGTTTATTTACCCAGGTACCGGTTAATAAACTGTTATAACCTACTGCCGATATGGTTGGCGTTTCGTTATAGGTGCCCTTATCACCGCCCACATGCATCCGCGAGTATGATCCGGCTTTGATAATTTTGTTAAAATTGGGGATATCCGCACGCTCCATCACATCGGCCGGGATGCCATCAGCTATTATATAAACCACCTTTTTTTGCCTTTGCTGGGCATATCCAGCGATTGATAAAAACAGACAGGCTACGAAGCAAATTATTGTTTTAAACATTGTTGTTGTTTTAAATTTGAATTAAAATGTATGCGGGAAATATTCGTTTTCCACGGTTCCGTCCGCGTAAAGCTTCAGGATAGCATATCCGGGAGGGGTTTCTAAGTAATACCCCGGCCCTGCTGATTCTGTATCGCCTTTACCCCACCAGAAACCGCTCATGGCGCCGTTACAGCAGTACAGCACATCGTTGTACACGGTATGATCTGATAAATGGTTATGGCCGCTTAAGCAGATCCTTACTTTATCCTTGTGTTTATAAAACAGGTCTTTAAGTTTCTTACAATCCGAATGCCCACCTCCTACCAGCACCTGCGTGGTACCCAGGATAGGATAGTGCGACATCAACAGGACAGGCGTGTGCGAAGGCAGCTTTTCAAGCTCCTGCTGCAACCAGCTATACTGTTCAGCATCCAGCGAAATATTGCTGTTATTACCATCAAGGACAATAAAATGCCAGTTGTTTTTTGAAAAGCTGTAATAACAGCCCGGTATTTTAAGCCGTTTTACTACATAATCTTTCCCGTACATTTCATCGGTTTTTGCGGGAGCTTTCCACCAGGGGTCGTGGTTGCCAATGCAGCTATGTACCTCGTACTTATTTAACAATTGCAGGCAATCATCCCAAATGGCCCATTGCCGGGTAACGTCATCTCGTACCACATTATCGTAAGAAGCATCGTTAATAGAATCGCCGCCGTTTAAAAAGAAATCGGGCTTGTGTTGGCTGACGATGTGCTTCAAACAACTTTTAAATCTTTCGGGAGCGTTATCGCCAGGCCTGATGTGTACATCCGTAATATGCGCCACGGTAAGTACAGGTTTCCGGTTTTTCCGTTCGTTCTCCTCGGGTGCTAAGGCCAGGGCGGGTATGGCGCCTGTAGCTGCCATACCCGCGGCTAAACCCGCGGCCTTTAATAAGGTTCTTCGTTTGATATCCATGTGTTTTACCAGCCAAAAATTTGTTTCAAGTTAGGGTTTAATACAATTTGCTGCTGCGGTATAGGGCGGTAATAAAACTTAGGTTCTTCAAAATTCCTCACTATATTTTCTGTTACAATATTACCGCCGTTATTACCGTTTTTCAGGTAAACGGTGGCATCGGTGCCAATAGTTCCGGCACGGTAGTAAACCAACTTTACTCCAAGGGAATTACTCTCTTTCTGATCCTCCGCCGGGATGGTTGCCGCCCTGTCAATCAAAATAATGTCATCCACACCATCTCCGGTAAGGTCGTATTTACCTAAGCCTTTAAAGTACATGCCTTCCGGGCTTTTGGCAAGCAGTTTGCCCACTTTCCAGCGCATCAAGTCGTCATATCTCATATTCTCGAAGGCAAACTCCACCCTGCGTTCACGCCTGATCTCCAGGATGACGCCCACATTGGAGCTTACGTTAGGATATTGCAGCTGTAAAGCCGGGTCGGGATTACTATTGGCTACGGCCAGGTTAAGATCGGGCAAACCGACTCTTCTTCGCAGTAAGTTAAGTGATTGATCTAATTGCGACTGTGTTAAAGAGCCCAGTTCGGCAAGGGCTTCTGCATAAGTGAGCAATACTTCGGCATAGCGGTATACCGGGAAATCAACACCGTTTAAAATATTGTTATCTGTACTGTTTACATATCCCTTTAATTGGTGGTAGCCTGTAAAGTTTTTATTTAACCGCTGAATGTAAGGCGTAGCATCGGGCACTCGTACCCAACCTGGATAAACCATAGTTTGCGACAGGCGCGGATCGCGGTTTTTAAATTCGTCAACAAAGCCCATTTGCGCGTAGTTGGCTATGTCAGTAAAACGGCTCCCGTCATTCATCAGGTAGGTTAATATCAAATCTTTAGCGGGGGCCTGCTCATAATCTCCAAACACTGTTGAGTTAACGTTTTGGCCCTTGCCTTTACTTAAATCAAAAATGTTATCCAGTATAACTTCGCTGTTGCTGGTAAGGTCCTGGCTCGAAAATAAGGCGGCATAGTCCTGGTCGGGATGGCCGGTGTTGTAAATATTGAATTTTGTGCTGGCCATAATCTCCCCGGCAACCCTGGCCGCTGTTTGCAGAAAAGTGTTTGCGGATTCCTTTAAACCCAATTCGTCATGATATTTACGGTAAGTACCTTCATACAGCGCAGCGCGGGCATATAAGGTTGCTACCGCCCATTTACCGGGCGTACCTGTCGGTACGGTTTCACGTACGTTTTTGTAAGCAAAATCCAGATCGGCCATAATACTGTCGGCAATGAGCTTGCGCGGATCGCGGGCTTTATACAAATCCTGGTCTCCGGGATTAAGCGTACCCGAATACCAGGGCACATCAGAAAAACGTTTTATTTTATCCAGGTAAAAGTCTGCCCGGTAGTACCTGGCCAAACCGGCATAATGGTTTTTAACAGCCTGGGTAACGTTTGCTTTTTGATAGCTTTGCAAAAAGTAATTGATGTTGCGCAACCTTGTCCAGGTCCACCCTGCAGTGATGTTTTGCGCGTTGGCGTTTCCGGCCATAATATTTTTCACTTCAACCGATGCCGTAGTAGCTACGTTATCGCTGCTTTGGTCGTTAAGGTAAGTACTACGGTCGGGCTGGGATAACAAACCGTTTACATACAATGCCAAGTCTTCTTCCGTATTAAAAAAAAGATCGGGGGAAATAGAGGTTTGGGGGAAACGATCGAGCCCGCCCTTTTTACAGGCCGCCAATGTACTTACCGCCGCTATAAATAATATATATAGATACTTTTTCATTTGACTGTGATTTGATATGCGATGAAACATCATGTGGTTAAAAGTCGAGGTTTACACCAAAAGCGTACCGGCGTTGAAAAGGATATGCCCAGGCACTTGCCCCCTGGTTAACAGCTTCAGGATCGATGTATTTTTTAATAGCCGAAAACTCATACAAATTTTCGCCGGTTGCATAAAAACGCAGGCGGCTCAAACCGATTTTTTTGATCCACTTGCCCGGAATGGTATAACCAACTGATACGTTTTTGATACGCAGATAGGCACCGTTCAACAGGTATTTGGTTTGCGGAATATCGAGCCCGCTGCCATAATTGGCATCGGCAAGCCACGACTGCAATACCGGGTACTCTGAATTGGTATTGGCATCGGCAAGGCCGGCGGCTATATAGGATGCCGAGTGCTTGGCCCTTTGTTCGGGCGAATCGGCCGTGCCACGGTAATAGTTCAGGTTCCATGGGTATACGTTGGCATAAGGCTGCTGATATGGCCCCCAGAACAAGTAATTATGCGGATAAAAATCGCGCTTTAAAACTCCTTGAAGAAATACGGCCATGTCGATCCCACGCCAGTCCATATTGATATTGGCCCCAACGGTATAGTGGTCGGCGCTGTTTCCTATTATTTTTAAATCTTTAGGATCTTTGGAACTTAAGCCCCGTTCTATCTTGCCATTTCCGTCCAGGTCCTTGTATTTGGGCCATCCTTCTACAATAGCTAAAGCGCCCCATGGAACAATGGCCGATTCGTTAAGAGCGGCAATTTCTGATTTGCTGCGAAATAGTCCATCGTTTTCCAAGCCCCATATTTCTCCAATCTCCTGCCCTTCACGGTAATTGGAGAACAACATCTGGTCGTTTTTAAACTTGGTGATCTTGGTCCTTGAGTCGGCTATAAATATTTTAGCGTCAAAGCTGAATGGTTTAGACCCGAGATTGAACCTGTCCCGATACGATACCGATAATTCCCAGCCTTTAGTGCGCAGGTCGGCGGCGTTTTGGTTTGGCACGCCGGTGCCCAACACTGCAGGCAGTTCCTGTCCGCCGGTTAGCATACCCTTGGTATCCCGTATATAGTAATCAAATGTGAAAGAGAGTTTATCGTTAAACAAGCCTATATCGGTTCCAAAGTTGCGGGTTGATACCCTTTCCCAGGTATAAGTTTGCGGATCTACACCGAGGCCGGGAGCGCCTGTAATAACCTGGTTTTGGCCGGTACCTCCTATCAGGTAACCGGATGTTCCGGTGGACAGCGACTGGATATAGCCAAAATCGCCCACGTTCTGGTTGCCCAGGTCGCCATAAGAAGATCTCAGTTTAAATGTTGACACCGTTGGCGCCAGCGGCTTGAAAAAATCTTCTGCGCTTACAATCCAGGCTGCTGAAGCCGATGGGAAAAAGCCCCACCTCCTTGATACCGGAAAACGGGATGAACCATCATACCTGCCTGTTCCCTCCAAGATATACTTGCCTTTATAAGTGTAGTTAAGCCTCGAAAAAACACTGTTTGTTGCATAAGCCGAATATCCGCCGCTCGCGGTAGCCGTACCACTGGTAAGCGATAAATAAGGTAACGAAGAAGAGATAAGCACATCTTTACTGGCATTTACCGTGGAGTAGCTGTAATCTTCGCTATTGAAACCAACCATGGCGCTGAAAAAATGATCGCCAAGTGTTTTTTTGTAGGTTGAATAAACGTTAAATGCGTTGTTATACAGATAACCATTGTTTTCAGTTACAGACCCGGTACCACCTTCCTCACGGATATCATTGGGCCCGTAGCCAATTTTGTATTTTTTTGTATCGGTGTGTGTTTTCCACAACTCCCTTTTAAATGATGCATCACCGTTGATCTGCAGATCGCCATTTAAAAACAAAGCGGTGGCGCTGGTGATATTCTGAAAGCCGAACATGTCTTGCTTGCTCTTTCCTCCATCTACCAGCTTAGCGGCGAGCCGGCCGGCTGATGTATTGGCCCAGGTGCCATCAGGATTGGTGGCTACGTCGGTGGGCATCAGGTAGTACAGGTCGGTAATATTTGAGTTTGGCAGCGCGCGGCCGGTTTGATAAATATTCAGGTTATTATCAAGCTTAAGCCATGAAACAGGCGAAAAACCTACTTTAGACCGTAGTCCGTACCGGCTCCAATAATCATCCGTTAGTTTGTTTAAGCCATTATCTTTGGCATAATCGGCCGAAAGATAATAAGTAAGAGGTTTGTTATTGACTACAGCCCCACCGGAGAATGATAAGGTATGGCTTTTAGACAGGCTGGCGTTATTAAAAAAGTATTTATACCAATCGTTACTGCCCATGTACTGCCATTTTGTAGGGTCCGACGGATTTAAGCGGGTATCGGCAATTGACGGGTTATCCGATCTTTCTTTCGCCCAGCGGTAATACTCATCAGAATAATTAACATAATCCCAGGGAGTATTATCTGTAGAAGTTTCCAGCACCCGCGAGAAAATGTAAGGGTCGGTTACCGGTTTAGGCAGCAGTGTTGGTTTAGCCCATGAGCTGAAGGCATTATAGCTAATTACATTACTGCCTGCAATACCCTGTTTGGTTGTGATCAGGATTACACCAAATGCTGCCCGTGCACCATAAATGGCGGCCGAAGCCGCATCGCGCAAAACGGTAAACGATGTAATATCAGTAGGTGTTAACCGGAGCATATCATCGTTGCTTGTTGCCGGGATACCGTCTATCACAATCAGTGGTGAGCCGCCGTTTATCGATGTATAGCCTCTGATATTGATGGTTGGTACCGTACCTGGCGAACCACCGGGATAGGTGATATTTAAACCGGGGCTCAACCCCTGCAAAGCCTGCATTACGTTAGTTACCGGCCTTGATTCCAGTTCTTTTCCGGAAATCTGATCTATCGCGCCTGCAATATTGATCTTTTTCTTGGTACCAAACCCAACTACCACAACTTCGTCCAGGTTAGCATAATCTTCAGACAAGGATATGTCAACCTTTGTCCTCCCGTTCAGCGGGGTTGTTACCGGCTTATAGCCCATAAAAGAGAAAACCAGCACGGCGTCTGGCTTAAGGTCACTGAGGGTATACGCGCCCTTGCTGTTGGTGGCCATGCGTACATTTGTACCCTTTACATTAATGTTTGCACCGGGAATTACCTCCCTCGTTTTTGCGTCAGTCACCACCCCTGTTACGGTGATTCCCTGGGCAAAGCCGCTCGTTGAAATAAACAAGAGCAGGAAAAACTTAAGTAGCTTTTTTTTCATGTGTTGGTAGTTTTTTTAATAAACGATGGTTGTTTTTAACCGCCAACTAAATTGTCTAACTGATATTAAGGCGAGGTTAAGGGAGAATTAATAAATTGATTGAACAATCAATCAATTTATTAATAATTTGATAATACAATTTTCTTTTTGGTAGTTTGCGGAAAAAATAAATAAAAAATGGGGCGGAAAAGTCTTAAAGAAGTAAGGCAACAGGAGATCATTAAGATGTTTTATGAAGTGGCCAAAAAGGAAGGCTATGAAAACACATCCATAGCCAAAATTGCGAAGGTGATGGATATTAACCCCAGTTTGATTTTACATTATTTTGAAACTAAAGAAGACCTCACCTACGCACTAATTGACCATATACTGGAAAGCTATTTATTGATTTTTACCATTAAAGACAAGGAACAGGCAACCTTAGCCAACCTTCGGCACACTATCGAAATGTTATTTTCGAAAGAATGGAACCTGCTTTTTGATGATGGGCTTTTTTATACTTTTTATGCTCTTGCTTTCCGCGAAGAAAAAATTAAGGTGAAATACAAGATCATCCTTGATTCGTTACGGCATGGTTTAGCTGCTATTATTGAGCAATGCAATGAAAAGGGGCTAACTTCGGTTAAGTCTCCGCAAACGGCAGCCGATTTTATTTTTGTATTGGTGGATGGAGCCTATTTTTATCTTTCCCTGGAAAACGATATAGAGGCCTATACCGAACGGCTTAATTATTATAAACAAAAAGCCTATGAAATTTTAGAAATATCCGAATTAGCGTTTCTGCAGGTGCCTGCCCAAGGCATATATTCCAATAAACATCCAGAGTAGATTTGCCGCAGCATTGGGTATATCTTGAGAGTTAACGGCTGTGGCTGCTAAGCAAAGACCGCCAACAATGTTGAGTATCTGAAAAATCAAGGATTCGGCCCTGATCCACTTCATACTCAACAATAGGTAACCAACAGTGCATAAAACCACGCCCAACCAACCTATAGCTGTAAATAACATCGTCGACATACCCTGTATGGGATTAGTTTCCGGTATTTATGTAATCACCCAGGCCTTAACAAATGCTAAAATAAAAAAGCGATTACCGATAACGAAACAAACAGGTGTGCGAAGATACTTTTTATAGCTTAAAAGCACAGCCATGATTACAAAAGATGGTATGCCTGTTAAGGTAGATTTTGCTACCTACCGGGGCTTTTTAATTTCATCGCTCCAAATAAAAACCCGAGTTAATTAAATTTCGTAACTTAGTCAATTAATTGTAAATCTCAGAAAAAATGATCAATGCAACGCTTTTGTTTTTAAGTGGACCAGATATGATAATCATCGCTGTTATAGCGCTTTTTTTATTTGGAGGAAGAAAGATACCCGAATTTGCCCGCGGACTTGGCCAAAGTATCCGCCATTTTAAAGAAGGTAGCGAAGGTAAGGACGAGGACGCCAACAAGGAAAAGAAGTAAAAGTGTGACTATTTAGTGGAAAGTACTGAGTTCCGGAGTATTGAGTTAAGTCGGCGTTTTATCTTGACTGAGCAGCAATCAATTTTAATGTGAGGTCAACAGTTGTTGGACACGAAATTCTTAAGCCTTAGAAATTGTAGGTAAACCTGAAGCCCTGCAAAACCGGCAGGTTGCGCCCATAAGAAAAACCGTAATCTAATCTTACTATACTTCGTTTTAATCCCACATAGTACTCTTTATAACCCGGCAATAGCTCCTGGGTTAAAAATGATCCTCCTATTATTTCTTCAATATTCAGGCTCCTGATGTAAGGTAATTTCCCCAAAAAGAAACCCGCGAAGTTATGCTCATAGTGAGCCTCAAAGTATCTTTTATCAGTGCTGTAGGTATAGTAGTCCAAAAAGTGAAAGCTGCCTAAACTTGAGTCGAAGAAGAAACTCTGCCCCCCGCGAAACTGCTTATAGTCGGGATAATACAAATTTTTACTGTTAAAAAACTTTCCTGCCGATATAAAATAAGAAGCATAACCGTAAATGCCGCATTTAAGTTGATCCTGAAAAAAATCGGCCGATAAAAAATCATAATCTACAACCGAACCAAAACGCGGGATGCCTTTACGGTAATTGACACGCAATCTGGGGTATTTGGTAGGCTCGATAAATTTACCATCGGGGTTGATGGTATACTGCTGATTAAAGGTTATCGTAGCCGAACCGCGGATAGAGAGCGCAACATGGTTAGGAAAAAGGGGCACATTGCTGTTTGGATCTAAGGGGTTAGGGTGCGGGTTTCGCGGATCGTTAGAGGTTAGCTGCGTACTATCTTTACCAATAGCAAATAACGTGGTATTGATCACTGTTTCGCGTTGTGCATACTCTATCTGGCCGTTGAGTAAAATGCCATTGCAAATTTCGCCCTGCGTACCGGCTGAAGCAAACTCTGCCTTGTAAAGCTTTAAATAGTTATTGCCTGTAAATAAGGTGCTCAACGAGTTGAGGAATAAGCTAAGCGTACCGGAGTTATTTAAATCCAAAAAATCAGATCCGAAACTACCATATACTGCACCCTGCTTCAGCGGGTTATAACGATAGTTAACATAGGTATTAAACGTGAATATTTTATTAGAACTACCATAACGCGCCTCGGGCTCAACGGTTAAAGTTTTATTCCGGTCGTACTCCTTAAAAAATTGTGGCTTAATATCCACACTCGCACCTTCTACCGTGTTATAAAAAACCACCTTGGTTGGCGATGGAACCGATATGGTTATCTTTTTAAAAGGATCGTGATATTTGTAATTTTTAAGCACGTAAGGGATCAGCCTGAATTTATTATTATTACTTTTTACAGAATCCCGGGCGTGGTTCGCGTTATTCTTTTTTTCGGCAGCCTCAAACAAATGATAATATCGCTTTTCGTCGTCCAGTAAGGGCACAGCCCTGTAGTTGTTCCAGAAAACCGAATCTTTTTTATTGATGTTTTTTCCAACTTCAAATACCTCTCCGTTAAAGTATCCCGGCTTAAAATCGGGCTCAATGTTGTAATTATTGACTACCCCTAAAAAATAGCCTACATATTTAAACCCAAGAATTTTACCCGTAAAACTAAAATTTAATGATAATGGCATCCAGATACTATCCCTTACGGGGATGTATTGTTCGCGAATGTTAAGGGTATCAACAAAATCAATATGTGCCCTTTTGTACAGATGCAAATCGGCGCTGTAAAGCCGCCAATCGTTTTCAATAACATAAATCACCCCATGAAAAACATGTTCGTTTTCGTGCCTTGGTTTTACCTCAATTACATCTATCGTTTTATCGTCATCCGTAAAACGCTGTAGCAGCCTGTAGTGGTAAAAACGTAGCGCGTTATCAGCAATAGGCGATACATAGCTCCGCATACTCATCCCTCCCCACGACAACAGATTTTCGTATAGATTAACCTGCAAGTCGGTAGCCCTGTTAAAGCCGAATGGATTTTCGCCGCCGGCCGCCTTCAGGCCGAGCATTACCTCTTTCACCTTACCCGGCTTACGCACGTTAAACTGCGATACCGATTCGAATAAACTGATAATTCCCCGCCGGTTAGGGTCGAGGTTCAATACCTTAGCAACATCCTCCTTTAAAAACGTTTGTGGCGCATTGAGTAATTTCTGGTCTGCCTTTAAATAAACCTGACACGAATATTCCTTCACCTGGTTTAAATAAAATTTGCGCTTTGCAATCACCTTCTGCATGATGATATAGGTGCTATCCACCTCCGTATCTTGAGGCAGATACGATTCGAGCGTGTAGCTTTCGGGCTCGAGCTTCATATTGAGCTTTACGTTCTGATCAACAATTACCACCTGCTCCGTTTGCTGCTCATACCCTATCACCCTAAATACCACGGTGTACGTTCCGGGCTGAAGCCTGAGTTTATAAACACCAACCTCGTTAGCAATAGTACCATTGGTTGTCCCTTTAACATACACGGGCACAAAGGCCAGTGGTAAACCATGTACATCGGTTACCTTACCTTCCACGGCATAGCCCTGTGCCATGGCTCCATAGCTCATACATAACACCAATAAGCTTACAATAATTGTCCGCATAAAAGGTTAGCCCCTATAACATCAACAATAAAAATACTACACATCGCCGGTTATGTGGTAAGTTAGATTGAGTTTTAACAAAATTATCATGTAATAGTTACACAACACTCGCTATTTAACGTATGTATACATAGCAGCCGATATTTAAGTATCACAATATCGGCCTAAATTTTTAATTTCACGCTCTGATGAAAAAAATCCATTACTTAGGCCTGCTTGTAACGGCTGTAACTTTAAACAGCTGTTTTTCGATAGTAGGATCTGTCTTCCGGCTGGGTTTCCGTATGGGGATCTATTCGGTTTTTATTATAATCGGACTGTTGATCTGGGTGATTAGCAAGAGGGGGAAGAGGAAGTAGAGATAGTGTTGCCGTTCATCAGGCAGCATTTATCGCTTTAACACGGCGAATAATAACCATCCTGATGCCCACATAAGCAACAGCCAATAGCAGCAAACCCTTTAAGCCCAATGAAAGGGACCCGCCAATAATGCTGTAAATTACCAATACATTAACTAATAACTGCACAACTCCATATCCGAAAGAAACAACCCGGTGATCGAGTTTTTGCTCATTAGCCAACAACTGGTATAAATGTAGGCGATGTGCCTGAAATATGTTTTCGCCGAGGCCTAACCTGATTGCGATAGTGAACACAGCATCAATACCATAAACAGCCAGCAGCAAAATGTAAAGGAGCTGGTCGGTTTGTAATATCAATTTAAACAATAAAAAAACAACAACAAATGCTAATGACACACTACCCACATCACCTGCAAAACATTTGGCTCGTTTCCTAAAATTAAAAAAGTTAAAAATAAGTACACTTATAATTAAGGTTACTATCAACCCGGGGTTTACAAATTGAACCTGATATTGGTTAATCCACCATAGGGTGGCAAACAATACAAGGCTATAAATGCCTGTAATGCCATTAATGCCATCCATAAAGTTGTAAGCATTGATGATACCCACAACCATAATGTATGAAGCTATAACGATGTACCAGTGAAGAGCAAAAATATTTAGCGAATAAAAAGCAAGCGATACGGCTATCAAATGAAACAACAGGCGTATACTTCTGGATATGTCTTTTAAGTCGTCAACAAAGCTAATTGAGGTGATTAAAACCAAACCTAATACGACCAAAGGATATTGAAAGCCAAAGAAAGGGAACCACAAAATCACCGACAGCGGAAATATCACCCCTCCTCCCCTGATCGTTATTTCCTGATGTGAACTACGATGATTGGGCTTATCGATAATGTTATAAAGATCGGCAATACGAAAGTACGCTAATTCAGCGCCTATTAAAATAATCAGAAACAGAATATAGAGCATAGGCATCAGTAAAAACACAAAGATGAGTAATGAAAATTTATCCTGCAAATCTGGTGCCATCATGTAATGAAAAAAAATCAAAACAAATAGAGCATTTAAGGGTTAATATCTTCCCAAGTTTAAAGGAAGTTTGTTGCTTTAAGCTTAATATTAAAATTAGATACATCATTTAAAAAAACTATACATTTGCAAACATTTACTATTGAACGAACGATAATAGCCGAAAGTTACAGCGAGTTATTTTATAACTTCAAGTAAATACATTAAAGAAGTAGGACACGCATTATATATAATCCCCTTGGACAAGCCCGTAAATATTCAAGAAACAAAAAACACCAAAGACGACGAGATATCTTTAAAAGAGTTGATTCTGAAATTCCAAGAATGGTGGCGATATCTGCTATCTAAATGGGTAACAATTTTAATAGCAGGCATTATTGGCGGGGCATTGGGCTTTACTTATGCCTATTTTAAAAAACCAATTTATAAAGCTGAGTTAAGTTTTGCCTTGGAAGATGACAAAGCGGGTGGCCTTGGTGGCGCGGCTGGGTTAGCGAGTCAGTTTGGTTTTGATTTGGGTGGTAGCGGCGGTGGCGCATTTTCTGGTGATAATTTACTGGAATTAATGAAGTCTCGGTCAATGGTTGAGAAAACGCTTTTAACCCCAGTAAATATCAAAGGTAAGGATGAAACTTTGGCCGAATTATATATATCTTTTAATAAATTAAGGAAAGGCTGGGAAAATAAGCCTGAATTAAAAAAGATACAATTTACACCGGGGGCTAATCGCGCAGAATTTTCTCTGCAACAAGATAGTGTGTTGGGCACATTTTATAATGCTATCACTAAAAGTAACTTGTCAGTAGCCAAAACAGATAAAAAATTAAGTATCGTTAATATCGCGGTAAACTCCGAGAACGAGTTATTCTCAAAATACTTTGTCGAAATCCTTGCAAAAACGGTGTCAGATTTTTATATAGCTACAAAAACTAAAAAATCTGTACAAAATGTTTCAATTTTGCAGCATCAAACAGATTCTGTCCGGCGTGAGTTGAATGCTGCCATTTATGGGGTGGCTTCATCTATTGATGCAACTCCAAATGCTAACCCAGGGCGTCAAATATTGCGCACACCTTCTCAACACCGGCAGGTGGACGTGCAGGCAAATCAGGCAATATTGACGGAATTAGTGAAGAATTTAGAAGTATCTAAGGTATCGCTAAGAAAGGAAACACCATTGATACAGGTGATTGACAGGCCGATTTTGCCGCTAGAAAAAGAGAAATCTGGTAAGCTTAAAGGACTTTTAATAGGCGGAATCACATTATCTTTTCTTACAGTATTAGTATTACTTGTCAAAAGGTTATTTAAAACTATAATGTCATAAGCGTATGTTAAGCTACACGCTAAAAGTTGTTGCTATAATTAAAGAAACTCAGGACGCCTCCACCATCTGTTTTAAGCAACCCGCTTTAAAAAAAATAACATACGTCCCAGGTCAATATATTACGTTAATTGTTACAATTAATAATAGAAAATATAAAAGGCCATACTCATTGTCCTCAGCACCAGGCATTGATAATACACTCAACATTACAGTAAAACGTGTAAATCATGGCATAGTTTCAAACCATATTATTGATACGTTCAAAGAAGGAACCATGGTTGAAGTTATTGAACCAATGGGGAATTTTGTTGCTCCAAAAGATCACTCCCGAAGTGATATTTATTTATGGGGGGCAGGTAGTGGGATAACGCCATTAATGTCAATATTGAAATATGCCTTGAAAAACAATATCGGAACAGTAACGTTATCTTATTGTAATCCAAACAAAGAGCAAACTATTTTCTATGATCAATTATTAGCCCTTAACCATGATTATCCGAACAGTTTTTTTTTAAACCTGTTCTATACAAAAGAAGTTAATGAGAATAGTTGGTATGGAAGACTTAATGCTGAACAAATTATCCAAATCATAAAAAAATCACCCGATTTTTTGCAAACCACTCACTATGTTTGTGGTCCAAAAGGCTTAAAGGAAACTGTCAGCATGACTATCAAATCACATGGTTTGTCATCAACTCATATATTTACTGAAGATTTTGAACATATTGTGAGTGAGGACGAATTGAAAGATATACATACACAAGTAGTCAAATTAGTAAAAAACGAAAAACAATTTAATGTTGAAGTTGTAAAAGGAAAAAGTATTCTTGAAGCGGGCTTAGATTTGCAGTTAGATTTGTTGTATTCGTGTCAGACAGGTGCGTGCACTCTTTGTAAAGCAAAACTATTTTCAGGCAAGGTAAAAACGATTGGTGATATCTCAAGAAAGGGGCTGAATGATGATGAATACCTTTTATGTTGCAGCTACCCTTACACGGAGGACGTCAAGTTTAAGATTGATTAATATATATTTATGAAGGTTGTATTATTAGCGGGTGGATTAGGAACTCGCCTGTCAGAAGAAACTGTTTTAAAACCAAAACCTATGGTTGAAATAGGCGGTATGCCGATATTATGGCATATTATGAAAATTTATTCGGCACATGGCTTTAACGAGTTTGTGGTTTGTTTAGGATACAAAGGCTATATTATTAAAGAGTTTTTCTCTAACTATTTTCTTCATAAATCAGATGTCACCATAGATTTAAGGAACAATTCAGTTGAGGTACATGACTCTCAAGCTGAGCCTTGGAAAATCACATTAGTCGATACCGGCATTAACTCTATGACAGGTGGAAGAATAAAGAGAATACAGGCACATACAAATAATGAACCTTTTTTATTAACCTATGGCGATGGCGTTTCCGATGTCGATATTAGAGAATTAGTTAAATATCATCAGGATAATAAAAAATTATTGACGGTTACTGCTATACAACCATCAGGTAAGTTTGGGGCATTAAACTTAAGTAAAAATGATGAGGTTAGTTCATTTACTGAAAAGCCGAAGGGTGATGGCGCTTGGATAAATGGTGGTTTTTTTGTATGCCAGCCTGAAATCTTTAACTATATAGAATCAGGAGATTCCACTATTTGGGAAAGAGAACCTTTGGAGCAAATTGCATCAGAACACCAGATGCAAGCCTATAAGCATCACGGATTTTGGAAACCGATGGATACCTTGCGTGATAAGCATGAATTGGAAGAGGAGTGGGCTTCAGGCAACGCACGCTGGAAAAAATGGTAATTGATATGTGGACACAATTAAAATCTGTTTATAATGGAAAAAGGATTTTTCTAACTGGGCACACTGGTTTTAAAGGGTCTTGGTTGTTAAAAATATTCTCGATGCTTGGTGCCGAAGTTAAAGGTTATGCCTTGGCTCCAGAAAACAATTTTGATCTTTATTATTTATTAAATGGTGATAACCTATGTAATTCCGTAATTGCTGATGTACGCGATAGAACTACACTTACAACCGCAATTATTGAATTTCAACCAGATTTTATATTTCACTTAGCCGCACAACCTTTGGTGAGGCTTTCGTATCAGATACCGGCAGAAACATTTGAGGTAAACGCTATAGGAACCGCCAATATTTTAGATGGCATTAGGCTATTAACTAAACCATGCTATGCTGTTTTAATTACTACAGATAAAGTTTATCATAACAACGAATGGGTATACCCATACAGAGAAACTGATAAACTTGGTGGTTATGATCCTTACAGTGCGAGTAAAGCCTGTACTGAATTGATTATCGACTCTTACAGAAATTCTTTTTTTAACACTAAGCAATTTAGTGAACATCAAAAAGCTATAGCGGTAGGACGAGCGGGAAATGTTATTGGCGGTGGTGACTGGGCAAAAGACAGGTTAATTCCAGACATTGTTAGAGCGTTATCAAAGAATAAAAAAATAGAAATAAGAAATCCATTGGCAATAAGACCGTGGCAGCACGTATTGGAACCACTATCAGGATATTTATTACTTGGAGCAAAGCTATATAAGGAGCCAAATCAATTTGGTCAAGCATATAATTTTGGACCTCATTTTGATGATGCATTACCTGTAAATCAAATGGCAGATATTGCATTAAATTTTTGGGGTAGTGGTGAATATTTTGTTAATCAGACCAATGACCAACCACATGAAGCCGGCTTGCTAAAATTAGATATTAGTAAAGCTTTAAGCGAATTAGGCTGGACACCAAAACTCAATGCTCATAAAGCTATTTCTAACACCATACAATGGTACAAACAATATTTCAGTAACCAACCCGATATAATTAATTTCACTGAAAATCAAATAAGAGATTTCATCAATGAGTGATACCAAAGTATTTATCACCGGAGGAGCCGGCTTTTTAGGCTCAGCTATAATTGCTAAACTTATTGAGGGGGATTTTAAAATACTAGCTTCAAGGCGAACACAAACAAACCTATGGCGATGTAAAGATTTCAACACCGCTGTTACATGGATTGATACTGAAGAAAGTACATTTACACAACGTGTTATCGACTTTCAACCGGACATAATATTACATTCGGCCTGGAATGGTGTAACATCCCAAGACAGAGAGGATTGGAATTTACAATTACAAAACTTCGAGTTTTTGCGAACATTATTACAAATAGTAAAAAAAACTAAGCCCAAAAAATTTATACTTTTGGGTTCACAGGCGGAATACGGTAATATTAAAAAAAGAGTTGCAGAGACAGATGAGGTAGCGGCAAACAGTGCTTATGCTATATGTAAGTTAACAAGTCAGCAAATTGTTAAAACGTTTTGTGAGCAAAATCATATTAATTGGTATTGGCTGAGAGTATTTTCTGTTTTCGGCCCAAAAGAAGATAACAAATGGTTTATTCCCACTATAATTATGAACCATTTAAATGAACTTGATTGCAATTTAACCTATTGCGAGCAACAATATGATTATCTTTATATTGACGACTTTGCTGCGATGATTCTCAGAATTTTCACAAGTGAAAACTCTGAATCAGGAATTTATAATATATGTTCGAGTAAGGCAGTTCCTCTAAAAAATATTGTTGACCTTATCAGTCAATTTAGTGGCAATAAAAGCAAACTTAACTTTGGAGTACTGCCTTATAGAAAAGATCAATCCATGCTCATCGAAGGAGATAATAGCAAATTTAATAACACATTTGGAAAAGTTCAAACTATAGCTTTAAGTGAAGCTATAAAAAAAACAATAAATTATTATAATTCGGTTAGATAATACAACTAAATGAAAGTATCAGATTTTATTGCGGGTTTTCTGGAGAAAAAAGGCGTAGGTTGTATTTTTGAACTATCCGGTGGAATGATTACACATCTTTTAGATTCAATCAGTCAAAATACAACTATCAATATAGTTACGATGCATCATGAGCAGTCAGCCGCATTTGCTGCTGATGCCTATGGGAGAGTTACAGGGTTACCGGGGGTGGCACTCGCGACTAGTGGTCCGGGGGCAACAAACTTATTAACCGGCATTGGTAGTTGCTATTTTGATTCATCGCCAGCAATATTCATTACCGGACAGGTAAATAGGCATGAACAAAAAAGAGATAAGACAATCAGACAATTGGGTTTCCAGGAAACTGATATAGTGGCTATGGCTAAACCCATTACCAAAGCGGCATATCTGGTTAATAATGCAGAGGATATTCCATATATTTTTGAGGAGGCATTCAGGATTGCTATGGAAGGAAGACCAGGTCCTGTATTGATTGATATCCCGATGGATGTGCAAAGGGCTCAAATTGACACAAATTATATCAGTTCAGCTGTTGAAGAACAAGTTAACATCATATCCGAAAAAGATCTAAAAGACCTAATTTCAGATATACAAAATGCCCAAAGACCACTTATTTTAGCTGGCAGGGGCGTTAAAGCCGCACAGTGCCAAGATTATTTTGACAAATTTATACAGAAAACAAAAACTCCAGTTATAACGACGCTTTTAGCCTTAGATACCATTGCTTTTGATGATCCAATGAGAGTAGGCTTTATCGGTAGTTACGGTAATAGATGGGCGAATATTGCTTTTGGAGAATGCGATTTACTTATTGTTTTAGGTAGCAGATTAGATGTCCGTCAAACTGGGGCAGACACTAAATTTATAGAAAATAGAAAAATTTACCATGTTGATTGTGATTCCTGTGAAATAAACAATAGAATTAAGGGATGCGTACCAATAGTAACAACGCTCGATGTATTTTTTAAGCAATTTGACATTGCAGCACAAAACACCTTTTTTAATAATAACACAAATTGGTTAATTCACATCAACAATCTTAAAAGTAAGTGGCCGGATACTTCGGAATTAAACCCTAGCGGAATTAACCCTAATAAATTTATGCATCGATTAGCCGCAATTAGTCAAAAGGCATTTGCCTACTTAGCTGATGTGGGAAGTCACCAGATGTGGGCGGCACAATCATTACAATTAAACAAAGGCCAACTATTTCTAACATCTGGAGGAATGGGCGCAATGGGCTTTTCATTACCAGCCGCCATTGGAGCCAGCATTACAGCAAATAAAAAACCTGCTGTGGTTTTGATTGGCGACGGATGTATGCAACTTAATATACAGGAATTACAAACTGTAGTAAGAAATGATTTACCTATCAAAATAATTGTATTAAATAACAGAACACTTGGAATGATAAGACAATTCCAAGACAGTTATTTTGAATCAAGGTATCAATCTACTTATTGGGGATATAGCGCGCCAGATTTTGAAAAAATCGCTATTGCATATGGCATAAACGCAAAAACTATAGATCATCCAGAAGAAGTAGAGAACGCTGTAGCATGGCTATGGGAAGGTGAAAATGAGAATAGACCTTTGGTATTACAGGTTATGATAGATCCACAGACGAATACTTACCCCAAAATTGCATTTGGAAAACCCATTACGGAGATGGAACCATTTTCTGCTCCGATTGGAATGGAAAGCACTTAATATAAATACACAAAGTAGATAATAATGGCGTTAAAAAACATTACAGATATATCCCTTGAAACTAGTTTGAGGAATATTGCAAAGGCACAAACATCACAAAACATTATTCCAGGTAAAAGCTATATCCCGGTGACAGGAAAAGTTTTGGATGAGGACGATATCCTTTTAGGGGTTGATGCTGCCCTAGACGGCTGGCTTACTGCAGGCAGGTTTGCAAATGATTTTGAAAAGAACTTTGCAGCTTATTTTGGAGCCCCTAAAGTTTTGCTTGTAAATTCAGGTTCATCAGCAAATTTGATAGCGTTTTATGCTTTAACCTCTACAAAACTCGGTGACCGCGCTATAAAACCTGGAGATGAGGTAATTACTGTCGCTGCTGGTTTCCCCACAACTGTAAACCCAATGATTCAGTTTGGTGCTATTCCAGTATTTGTGGATGTAGATATTGCAACGCATAATGTAAAAGCTGAAGATATTGAAGCGGCGGTGTCGCCAAAAACGAAAGCGATTATGATAGCACATTCACTTGGCAATCCATTTAACTTAGACGAAGTAATGCGAGTTGCAAAGAAATATAACCTCTGGCTTGTTGAGGATGATTGCGATTCATTAGGAGCTACATATCGTGGAAAAAAGACAGGTACATTTGGAGATATTTCTACTTTTTCATTTTATCCAGCGCATCACATAACCATGGGAGAAGGAGGAGCTGTATTAATTAATAATTTACAATTAGCCAAAATAGCTGAGAGCTTCCGAGATTGGGGACGAGATTGTTATTGTGAGCCCGGCAGAGACAATACTTGCGGATGCAGGTTCTCTCAACAAATAGGCACTCTCCCTTATGGGTACGATCATAAATACACCTATTCACATATCGGTTTTAATTTAAAAGTTACTGATATGCAAGCTGCGTTTGGTGTATCTCAACTAAAAAAAGTAGATCATTTTGTTAACCGAAGAAGAGAAAACTATAAAGCATTGTATGAACGGATGAAAGAATTTGAAGAAATTTTCATTTTACCCGAAGCCACAGAGCACAGCGACCCTTCGTGGTTTGGCTTTTTGCTCACCCTTCGTGAAGGCGATGCTGCAGATAGGCACATGTTAGTACAACACTTGGAAGAAAAAAAAATTGGCACACGGTTACTATTTGGCGGTAATTTATTACGTCAACCGGCTTACGCAAACATAAAACACCGAACCATTGGCGACCTATCGAATACAGACATTATAATGAATCAATCCTTTTGGCTTGGTGTATGGCCGGGTCTTAACGAAAGCCATTATGATTATATCCATGAAATCATTAAGAACTATATAAATACTTAATCTATTTCATATCGATCAGCCTAACAGAGATCGTTTAATTAAAGTTGAATAAAGGATAAATCAGCAAAAATATTAATTTAATACATTTAATTATAATATATGAGATTAACAAATGACAAATAAAGTACATTTTGCTAATTTAAATCCATTGCGTTTTATAGCGGCTTTTGTAGTTATTATAGCGCATACTGAACAAATCAAATCGGCTAAAGGACTTACAAATGTATATGATATTCCCGCTATCAACATAATGGGGAGTCTGAGCGTAGACTTGTTTTTCGTATTAAGTGGTTTTTTAATTACCTCTCTATTATTTATCGAAAAAGCATCTGTTTTTAACATATCTATAAAAAAGTTTATTATCAGACGTTTGTTGCGCATATGGCCATTATACTTTGTGATAATGATTTTAGGATTTTTTATCATGCCTTTGTTTCCGGTTTTTCAAATTGGAGACCCTTTTGTAAATGTAAATGATCATCTGTTAAGCAATTCTATATTATATTTTCTGTTTCTTCCCCATATACAGTCAATAGCAATTGGTCCAATTTTATATTGTGCGCAGTCCTGGTCAATCGGTATAGAAGAAGAATTTTATATAGTTTGGCCATTTATCGTTAAAAAATTCAATCAGAAAAAGATCGTCTATTTTGTGATCATCTATATTATAATTTATTTACTTTGTTGTATTTTAACAACCATTGCAACTCACAACAAATTGCTTGTTAGCAAGTTTTCTTATGATACTTTATTTAAAGTAATGATAATAGTTAGACAACGCCTAAAGTTTGACTGTTTATTAATAGGCGGGTTATTCGCAATTTTAAATAATAAAATTAGCGATAGAAGCTTCTTTTTGACAAATTCCTTTCAGTTATGTGTCTATTTGGTAGAGTTTATACTATTATTAACTGGTTTTGATTTTCATGGATTTTTTTGGGAGGTGCATGCAGTTTTATATGGATTCATTATACTTAATCTTGTTAGAACGCAAACCAGTATAATAAATCTTGATTATCCAGTTTTTGATTATCTAGGTAAGATATCATATGGAATTTATATGTACCATGTATTCGCTATTAATTTAGTAATTATCGGGTTAAATAAATTTCATTTAATGATAATAGCTTACCCTGTTATTTTTGTTTTGGTAATTTGCCTTTCTGCCTTTTCTTATAAGTTTATTGAGCGGTATTTTTTAACAAAAAAGAATTCCTTTTCTGTAATATCTACTGGATAATTTATTACAAATAATTTCGATTCAACTTTGTAATAAGTGCTATATATATAATGATTATGACGTGTTAAATATCTCTGCCCCATTAAGCCCATTAATAAGTATTTGCATTCCAACTTTTAACCGATGTGATAAGGTTTATAAGTTAGTGAATGACATCTTGATGTATCCGGGAAACGAAATTAATATTTTAGTACTTGATAATTGTTCAACAGATGAAACCAAAAAGTTATTAAGCACAATCACCGACCCAAGATTTTCTTTTGTACAAAATGAAAGTAATATAGGTGGAGTACCAAACTTACTTAAGTGTTTGAGTTTGCCATCGGGGAAGTTTGCATTTCTATGTTTGGATAAAGACTATCTGAACTACCAAAGTGTTGAAAAATTAATAGAACGCTGTAAGAGTGATCCAGAAGTAGTTTTCGGGCATTGCGCATTGAATATTCAACAAGAGACGCCTGATATTGTTTATGATAAACAATATCAATCAATTGTAAATATGGCTTATTTATCAAAGCATCCAACTGGAGTTTTTTACAAAACAGATATTTATGCTAACCTCACTTCGTTGAAAACAATGTTGATTGAACAATCAAACTTCCCATTTTGCGCAGATGTAATTAATGCCGATATGGCCATGCTTGGCAAATCAAAATTAATTAATTTACCCGCTTTTTATACTGAAAAAACAGATGAGGCAAGACATAAGCCATCTTTTACATATAATGCAAGCAACATTTATTTTTCTCCGGCTAAGCGATTATTAGAGTTTGAAACTTACCTGAACAGCGCTCAACAGCTTGGCTTATCTAATTATGAAACATTAAAATTAATAGGAAAAATATATAGTCGAGAGTTGATGTTGTCAACATTCGTCTATAAAAAAATGATGAGCGATCATGCTGTTTGTGACCATCACAGAATCAATACAAGAAAAATTGGTTACTCAGAGATCTTTAAATTGAGTTTCGTCTTCACATTGCACTTCCTGAAAAAAGACATAAGTATAAATTTACTTGATAAAACAATCATTGTTTTATATGGATATATCAAATTTATAGCAAGAATAGTTTTATTAAAATAAATAAAGTCATTTTATTGAGTTTTCCTTGAAGTACCAATAGATTATAATATTGAATATGCTATAACGATCACAAAATTAAAAATGGAAGTAGACAGGGTTATTTAAAATGGAGAATAACAAAGAATCATATAAACAGATATTCAAATCAACCACTATTGTTGGCGGATCACAGATAATAAATATTGCGATCGGTATCATTAGAAATAAAGTTATAGCAATATTGCTAGGTCCGGCTGGCGTAGGTGTTTCAGGTATTTTTCAAACAATAATTGATCTAGTTAGAAATGGGACCGGTTTAGGCATTAATTTTAGTGGAGTAAAAAATGTTGCCGAAAATAATACAGACCCACATCGGGTTGCAAAGACAATACTAATTTTGAGGCGTTGGGAATTTGGCACCGGCTTAGTCGGTATGATTGTGATTATCGTATTGTGTAAGTTTTTTAGTAACTACTCATTTGGGAGTGACGCTTATACCTTCAGCATAGCAATAATGTCAGTAACATTATTAATTACTGCTGTATCTGCAGGGCAACTGGCCATTTTACAAGGCCTTAGGCGAATAGGTGAGATGGCAAAAGCTAACCTATTGGGTTCTGTTTTAGGAACTGTAATTTCATTACCGCTTTTTTGGTGGTTAGGCATATCAGGAGTAGTACCTTCAATGATTCTCACTGCACTTGGGGCATTAACCATTTCCTGGCTATACGCCAGAAGAGTAATTACAGAACCTGTACAGCTATCACTATCCCAAACCTTTACAGAAGGCTTAGGCATGGCAAAATTAGGTTTTTTCATTGTAGTTAATGGGTTTGTTGCCACCGCGTCTTTATATCTAATCAGAATATTGATCAGATCGCACTTAGGCCTAGATTCTGTCGGCTATTTTCAAGCTGTGTGGACAATATCTACAATGTACATTAATATCTTACTTAACTCAATGTTGGCTGATTATTTCCCTCGGTTAAGCGTTATTAAGGACGATAAGATTGCCAGTAACAAATTAATCAATGAACAACTTGAAATGACCCTTTTGGTTGGTACTCCGATGCTTCTACTAATGATTGCATTTTCATCATTAGCCATAAGTATCTTATATTCCAGTTCATTTCATGTAGCAATATCTGTTTTAAAATGGCAAATGATGGCTTCATTTTTTACTTTTATTAGTTGGACAATGGGTGTTCTTTATCTTTCAAAAAACAAAGGGTGGTATGCAATAATTGCTGAAACCATAAGACAAGCAGTTTACATTTCTTTCATTTTCGCAGGATGGAGATATTTTGGATTTAATGTTTTAGGTATTGGATTTTTGGCTGGAAATTTAGCTTGTTTATTTTTTGTAATTTATAGCACCAAACGCCTTAATGCATTTAGTTTTTCGTTCATAAATGTAAAATCTATTTTCTTTTTGGGTGGTTCTGTACTAGCAACTTTGAGCAGTTCATTGTATCTTAATGGTATTTTTCAATATTTTACAAATGGCTTTCTTATACTTTTAACTTTTATTTTTTGTTTATATAGATTGGATAAAATACTTGATATCAGAACTTGGTTCAAAACGCGTTATAAATCATTTAGGAGAATTCAGTGATGTTAGTCGTAAATTACTATACAAGTATTAAATATTATAAATTTTACATCATTAACGCTTAATATTAAATATGCTGTCAGCAATTATCAGCTTTTTACGTAGATACAAACTAAAAATTCTACTTAAAAAAATAAAGAACCATGTACAAATTGGTAACTCCAATTTTTTTGAGATGTTTTCGATTAATTTAATTAAACCTATAAAAAATAAAAAATATGTCAAAATAGGTGATAATACAATTTTAGATTGTCAAATCTTATTTGAATCCTCAGAAGGAGAAGTTACCATAGGTAATAATGTTTTTATAGGGCGAAGTTCCTTGATTTGCAGAAGTAAAATTGAAATAGAAGACAATGTATTCATGGCTTGGGGAAGCTACGTCTACGATCATAATTCTCATTCCCTTGATTATAAGGAGCGGGAAAAGGATATTATTCAACAATTGCAGGATTATAGAAATGGCGCAATTTTTATCGAAAATAAAAATTGGGATGTTGTAGAAACCAAACCTATTAAAATTTGTTCAAACGCTTGGATTGGGATGAATTGTATTATATTAAAAGGCGTAACGATTGGTGAGGGAGCAATAGTTGGTGCAGGAAGCGTTGTGACCAAAGACGTACCTGCATGGACGGTTGTTGGCGGCAACCCAGCGACAGTAATTAAAGAACTTAATGGTAACCTAAAAAGATAAAGTGAAACAAGTTTTAGTAACAGGCACGTATGGTTTTTTGGGACGCCATACAGCTAAAATATTTAAAGAGAATGGCTATCATGTTGTTGGCCTGGGACACGGCAAATGGCATCCCGAAGATTATATTCAATGGGGCGTAGATGAGTGGTTTGAATCAACTATAACTTTTGAATCATTAATGACCATCGATGTGAAGTTTGATGCTATTGTTCATTGCGGAGGAAGTGGATCAGTTGGCTTCTCTTATTCAAATCCTTATGAAGATTTTCAAAAAAGTGTACAAAGCACACTTTCAATATTGGAGTATATAAGATTACGAGTACCAAACTGTAAATTTATATATCCGTCCAGTCCTGCTGTTCAAGGACAGCTTCCCGATAGACCAATTTTAGAAAATGTAATCTCTTCGCCGATTTCACCATATGGTTTTCATAAAAAAAGTGCCGAAGAATTATGTCTATCGTACCATAGAAACTATAACGTCACTGTTGGCATTATCCGTTTTTTTTCTATTTATGGGCCCGGTCTTCAAAAGCAACTGCTTTATGACGCATGCAACAAAATTAAAAATTCAACAGGAAATGAAATTGTATTTTTTGGCACCGGCAAGGAAACACGTGATTGGATAAATATTGATGATGCTACTAGTTTGATTTATTCTTTTACCGAAAATCTAAATCAGTGGGATGTTATAAATGGAGCAAGTGGTGTCAGGATGGAAATCAAAGATACACTTGAACTACTTGCGAGCAATTTTGATAAAAATATAAAAATCAATTTTAACGGCTTTGTAAGGCAAGGCGACCCAATTTATTTTTGGGCAGATGTAACCAAAGCAAAAGCATATGGTTGGGAACCTCAGATACCAATGAACAAAGGTCTCCAAGCTTTTTTTGAGTATTTTAAAAAATTAAAAAATGGTTAGAGTTGCATTTTTGCTTAATTATCCCACGCACTATAAAGGAGCAATTAACTATTTCCGTAATCTGTTTTTTGCAATAGATAAAAATTTAAAACATGAAGTAAAAATTTTTCTATTTGTGCCAGATAATCTTTCACAAGAATATATTGATATTTTTAGTCCGTTCGCTCAAATAATTAAAACCAATATCCTCACGCGCAATTCAACCAAATGGGTAATTGACAAAATTGGAGAAAAGCTTCTTGACAAAAATATTTTATTGGATAGATTGCTATCAAATTATAAAATTGACGTTGTAAGCCACTCAAGTTTTATATCCAAAAAGATAAAAACTGTAAATTGGGTAATGGATTTTCAACATCTTCATTTCCCAGATTTATGGACGAAGAAGGAATTAAAATTAACGAAACAGTTTTTGAACAGGCTTATCACAAAATCTGACAGAATATTTTTAAGTAGTGCCTCTGCTTTTGACGACTTTAAAATGGAATATGATCATCTTACCGATAAAGTAAATATACTACATTTTGTTTGCCAACCGGAAGAGGGCTTAAAAATCGATCTCGATGAAAGAACAAAAAAAGACTTGCTTTCTAAGTACGACATTAACCGCGCCTTTTTTTACTTACCGAATCAATTTTGGTCACATAAAAACCATGAAGTTACCTTTAAGGCAGTGAAAATACTTAAAGATAAAGGGTATTCTCCACTATTAGTCACCTCAGGCCTAATGAATGATTTTCGAAGTAAAAAAGATCATATTCAAGGCCTATTGAATTATATTAAGGAAAACGATTTATCAAGTAATATCTTATTGCTTGGGCTTATTCCCTACAAGGATGTACTTAATCTAATGATACTCAGCCAATGTATAATTAACCCTTCATTTTTTGAAGGATGGAGTTCTACAGTTGAAGAATCTAAAACGATAGGAAAACCCTTGATTTTATCAGATATAAAAGTTCATAAAGAGCAAAAGCCAGAATTTGGAATGTATTTTGACCCTAATAATGTAAATGAGTTATCCATAATAATGGAAAAAGTTATAAACGAAAGCGTAAACCATTACAGTATAGAAGTTGAACAGCTTAAAAAGACTTTGGAAAATAGAACGACTGCCTTTGCTATAGATTTCGCTAAGGGTATAAAATTTTAGACCCAACTATAATATTTATCAATTAAATGGCAAACCAAATGTAAATGCTGCATTCTGTAATAAAATTCTTTTCCAAATTTTTAATATTTGTTCTAATTATAGACCCAGGTGATTTAATTTTTCGTCTTAAAACACCTTTGTTTATAATGATTTTTATTTCTTGGTTTTTACTTAAAACATTCCAGCCAATTGCAATTAACAAGGACACCTTATTTGCCTGTCTTATTTTTTTAATTATTCCAGTATTTGGAATTTGCAGTGCAATTGTTCAAAACACATTTGCAGATCCGACATTCGCACTTGGATTTACTAAATCTTTTCTCATTATAACCTTGCTTATAGTTGTAGTGGACTTGGAAATTCCTTTAGCAAATTATTTAAATCGGCTTTGCATACTTATTCCCCTAATCATAATTCCTATATATATTTCTTTCTCTACAAACCCTAATCTTGCCTTACAAATAGACAGTTACTTAGATGCGAAAGACGTTGCTAAATTTTCTAATAGAAATTATTATGGGTATGAAGTTCTGATGTTGTATTATAGGACGTCACCTTTGCTGCTATTTCCATTAGCATATTACAGTGACAAGCTTTTTGATAGAAAAAAATTCACAGACCTTGTGTTAGTTTTCTTATTTCTGTTTACATTAATATTATCTGGCACAAGAGCGAATATGCTATCAGCCGTAGTCATAGTGGTATACTTTTTGTTTGTTTTTCTTCTCAAAAAGAAAAACAAACTACCGTTGTTTATGGGATGTATAATAGTAGTCCTCGCATTATTATACTTTTTTAAAACGCTATCTTTTGCGGAAACAGATGAATCTTCCACAATTAAATCCGGACACCTTGATTCCTACGTACTCCTCTTTAGACAGCATCCACAATATCTGATTTGGGGCAGCGGTTTAGGCAGCACATTTTACACATCAGGAACAAAAGCTGTTGCCAGCCAAACAGAACTTACTTATTTAGATTTGATTAGGTGGTTCGGCATTCCTTTAACAATCGTTATTTTTGTTATCCTATTATACCCTGTACTTCAAATGTATTTTAGTAGAACGCGTCATTTAAACAACAGATATATAATTATAGCATATTGGGGATATTTGTTTATTGTAGGTACCAATCCGTTATTAGTAAGTTCTACAGGAATGTTGGTGATTGTGATAATGTACTCGTTGTTGGGGAAAAAGCGGATCACGGAAGCACAAGGAAATTCACCTGGATACGTGGCTTAATAAATTACAATAGGCAATAACTAATAACATAATAGAGAAAACTATCAAATGATTCAGAAAAAACATTGCGAGATATCAATTATCATTGTTTTATATAATAGCGAAAAGGTTATAATGGAATGCCTGCAATCCATTACTCAACACATTGATATCGATCCAAACGAGATTGAAATTATATTGGTTGATAATTACCCTGATACTACATTTGAAAATATTATAACACCATTTCAAGAAGAAAGCATTATTAATATCAAATACATTAAAAACCCCAAAAATGGCGGCTTTGGCCAAGGGAATAATCTGGGAGTAAATTATGCAATAGGTAAAATATTGTTTTTTTTAAACCCTGATACAATCCTTACCAAAGGTTTTTCTTTTAAAAAGATCGTAAAAACTACAAATCTAAATCCGAAAATAATATTGGGATTTAGGTTAATTGACTTAGAGGGCAAAGAAAACAACTCGTACAGTAACTTTCCCGAATACTCTTGCCTATCATTCTTCTATAACCTAATTAGAAAAAAAGCTTTTCTTTTACCTAACTTCGTAAAGTTCTTAAATAAAGCAATATGGCCATGGGGCGCTGCATTTGTAATACATCGAGAAACTTTTTTGGAAATAGGCCGATTTGATGAAGATATTTTTCTTTGCAATGAAGAGCCTGATTTAATGAAACGCTTGCCTGATCGTAAAATTGTATTGCTAAATATGAATATCGTTCATCTAGAAGGCCATACAACCATATCTAATGACTTTAGATATAAAGCTTATTTAGACAGCGCTGTTTATTATATTAAAAAGCACAAATTCAACAAATCTTTTTTCTTAAAATCTGTCATTTTCCGTGAAAAACTAAAATATTTTCTAACTAAAAATGAGACAGCAAAAGCAAAATTGAAAATATTGCGAACATACATATAAATTTTAGTAGATTACAATAAGTAAAATGAAAATAAGCATTGCGGTACCAAATTACAATTATGAAAAATTTCTTTCAATTTGCTTAAGTAGCATCAAAAACCAAACCTATACTAACTTTGAGGTTTTAATAGCCGACGGCGGATCTACTGATAATTCGGTACAAATTATTAAATCTTATTGTGAGATGGACAGTCGTTTTAAATTTGTTAGCGACAATGACACAGGACAGGCTGACGCTATTGTAAGAGCTTTTAAATTTGCTACAGGTGATATCTTCTGCTTTTTAAATGCTGATGATCATTACTTGTGCACAGATGTTCTTACTTCTGTTATATCTTCATTTCAAAACTACAAAGATGTAGATTTAATAAGTTATAAAGGCTATTACACCGATGTTGATGGGAAGTATATTAAACCGATTAATTTACGATATCACCCACTGGATTCAATTTCCTTGATGAGACATAGAACTGCAGTTTTACAACCGGCAACGTTTTGGACCAAAGCGGTTTACGAAGCAGTACCTATTGATACAAGCTTCCATTATTTATTTGACGCTATATTTTTTTTTAAAGCCTATTTAATATTTAGCTGGTTGGAACTTGACAAACCCGTTGCGGGTTATAGACTTCATGGCATCAATAAATCATTACAAATAATTCCAAAAAGAATTTTTGAAATTGCGAAGTCAGAGGAGATAAAATGGGGAAAAAATTCATTTAGAGCTTTATATATAAAATTTATTGGACATATAATTTCAATGTTTGTAAAAATACCTTTAGTAGGGAAACCCCTGTGTCGTTTAGTATATAATATAGTCAATTCTATTGCATTTTTGACTTTTTATCGCTTACCTAGTATTTAAGCTAATTTATCATTACCGCGGCAAGAATCTAACTATATCATGAGTTTACATAAGTATTTTTAATTTAAGTTAATTATGCTCTCTTTGACATTTCATTAATGAAAATATCAGTTATTACTGTTGCCTATAACTCTGAGAGATTTATTTCAACATGTATTCAATCAGTTCTAAACCAATCCTATAATAATATTGAGTATATTATTATTGATGGGGCCTCAAGTGATAATACGTTAAATATTATAAAAAAGTATGACAGAATCACTCATTGGGTTTCTGAGCCTGATCGGGGTATCTATGATGCGATAAATAAGGGAATAAGATTAGCAACGGGTGATCTTATTGGAATACTCAATTCCGACGACTTTTTTGCGGATGACGATGTGCTAAATAGAATTGCAGCGCAATTTGCAAACAATGATTTAGAAGCAGTTTATTCTGATATATGTTTTGTAACCTCTGATGATTTACTAAAACCAACCAGGTATTATTCTTCCAAACAGTTTAAGCCCTGGATGTTTAGATACGGGTTTCAACCTGCACATCCAACTTTTTATGTAAAGAGAGAAGTTTTTAAAAAATACGGGATGTACCGAATTGATTGGAAAATATCAGGTGACTTTGAGTTATTAATGAGATTGTTGCTTATAAATAAAATCAAATACAAATACGTAAAGGATATATGGGTTAAAATGCGTACTGGTGGTATTAGTACGTCAGGATTAAAGAGCGTATTTAAAGTTAATAATGAAATTCTAGCTGCTTGTAAAGCCAATAGTATATATACTAACAAAGCTATGATATATTCAAAATACTTTATTAAATGGTGGGGGTTTATATTTAAAAAATGAATGTAAAAATAACAGGATACTCGGGTTTTGTAGGCTGCAATTTAATTAAATATTTAAAGCCATATAGTATCAATATAGGATACATCAGCCGAGGTGAACTTACAAGCAATATTGATCGTAATATACTTAGTTGTGATGCGATTATTCATTTGGCCGGAAAAGCCCACGATCTAAAAAAAACATCTAATCCCGACGATTATTATCAAGTCAATTATCAAATCACCAAAAATCTGTATGATGCCTTCATAGAATCAGATGCTAACAAATTTATATTCATTAGCACCGTTAAGGCTGTTTCAGACCATTTAAACGAGTGTCTGACAGAAGACATCATACCTAGCCCCCAAACCCATTACGGCAAGTCAAAATTAATGGCTGAAGAATACATTCAATCTAAACATCTTCCACCAGGCAAAAGTTATTATATTCTGCGCCCATGCATGATTCATGGTCCGGGTAACAAAGGTAACTTAAACTTATTATATAACTTTGTATCAAAAGGCTTGCCATACCCTTTAGCAGCTTTCGAAAATAACCGATCCTTTTTAAGTGTAGATAATCTTTGCTTTATCATTAAAGAGATTATCGAAAGAGAAGACATTTTGGGGGGCATTTATAATGTTGCCGATGACGGCCCACTTTCGACTACTGAGGTAGTTTCGTTAATATCGCAATTAAGTAATAAAACTCCGAGGTTACTTTCAATTCCTAAAAAAGTGATCGTTTTTTTAGCCACCATAGGGGACACATTCAAATTGCCGTTAAATACAGAACGGCTTGGAAAACTAACAGAAAACTATATTATTAGTAACCAAAAGATTAAAAACGCGCTGAAGAAACAATTACCACTAACATCAAAGGAGGGAATCGTTAAAACAATAAATTCCTTTAAAACAAATATTAAACTTAAATAAGAATTAATTTGTTACAATCTCCTTAACCTCAATTTCCTCCACATCATATTCCTCATACACAGAATTATTACTCTTAAATTCCGGAACAATCTGCTTCATTTTTTTAACAACCAATATATCGTTAAACGACTGGGAGAATCCCAGCAACTGATTGATATTTTCGTTTACGGTGTTAAATGAGTATTCCCTGGTTTTAGCCACCATTATTTTCTCGTGATGTGTTGGCATGGTGTTTTCGGCGTCGTTCAGCAGCTCTTCGTAGAGTTTTTCGCCGGGGCGTAAACCTGAATAAGTGATCTTGATATCCTTATCTACTACAAATCCCGATAGCTTAATCATTTTTTTAGCTAAATCAACTATCTTAACCGATTTGCCCATATCGAAGATAAATATTTCTCCTCCATTGCCCATCGAGCCGGCTTCCAGCACCAAGCGACACGCTTCGGGGATAGTCATGAAATAACGGGTGATGTCCGGATGGGTCACAGTGATAGGGCCGCCTTTTTCTATCTGCGCTTTAAAACGCGGTATAACAGAACCGTTTGAGCCGAGTACATTTCCAAACCTGGTTGTAATAAAGCCAGTTTGTACTTTAGTATAATGATTCTTTAAAAGCGACCTCGGGTTTTTATATAATTTATTTTCTATAGAAGAAGAGTTAAACAACGATTGAACGTAGATCTCGGCAATCCTCTTGGATGCCCCCATTACATTTGTTGGGTTAACCGCTTTATCGGTAGAAATCATTACAAACTTTTTAACACCGTGAATAACCGATAAGTCTGCAACCGTCTTTGTTCCTAACACGTTGGTATTAATAGCTTCACATGGGTTGTTTTCCATCATCGGCACATGTTTATAAGCGGCGGCATGGTAAACATATTCTGGTTTGTAAGTTTCAAATAATAAACTCATACGCTCCATGTTTCTAACGTCACCAATAAAGGGAACAAATTTACAACCCGGGAATTTTTCTTCTAATTCCAATTGCAAGTTGTGTAAAGGAGTTTCAGCCAGATCATTCAAAACCAATAAACCAGGATTAAACTTGATCAATTGCCTAACCAGCTCAGAGCCTATTGACCCAGCTGCTCCAGTAACCAAAATAGTTTCGCCTTTCAATTGGTCACCAATTAAATCATTGCTTATATGGATTGGATCGCGTTCAAGTACGTCCTCAATCTTGATGCTCTTAATATTCTTTGCTTGAAATTGGCCGTTAACCCAATCGGTAACAGGGGGAACGTTTAACACATGTACATTATGGGCTAAACAAACATCAACCAGCGTATTTTTTTGTTCAATATTGATCTCGGTTTTAGCAATGATCACATCGCTGATATTCAAAGAAGCAATTAACCGCTCAATTTCTTTTACGTTATATATCTTTACATTATCAACAATTTTACCGCACTTGCGCATGTCATCATCCACAAAAGCAACGATGGTCATGTTCAAGTCGGCCTCGTGGTCAAGCGTACGTTTGGTAGTTACACCTGTTTCGTTGGCACCATATATAATAACTTTCCTTTTATCCAGCTTCAGATTTTTAAAATACATAAATATGTATTTCACCATAATTCGATAGGTCATTAACGAAAGGAAACACATCAAAGCGTTAATAATCAATATAATTACCGGAATATGGGATACAACGCTATTCTTTACCATAAAATAGCCCGCAAAGAATAAAATTAAATTGCTTACGGTTACCGAGAGACTTATTCTAAAGCCATCCTGAATCCCGGTGTAACGCACTATGCCGGCATAAGTTTTAAAGGCTGCAAATACAAAACAATTGATCAATAAAAAAATCAACAAATCTTGTTTTAAGAGACCAAGATTTAATTTCTCCAGGTGGAAATTATATTGAATAAGGTTAGCGAACGCGAGAGAAATGCTGCAAACCCCAAGATCAAGTAATACGATTACCCATCTTGGTACAATATTAATTTTTGTAAACATTATGTAGACGTTTTTTATAGATAGTTTTTGTCAATCAAATTAAAATATGCTGTCACTTAAAAGAATTAGACAGATTAACCGTAAAAAGGTTTTATAATTTTTTACAGTTTCATTTTCAATTTGACAAACACTAGAATAAATTGTTTGCGAAATTACAAATTAAACATTGAATTAAGCATATTCTCATATTATATAACAATAGTGTAATTGTATCATAATACTAAAACACCGAATATCTTTATCAAGATTTTAAATTTTTCAACCCTTAAATTCGAAATTAGTGCAATTTGCCTATCTTTTAAAATAGAGATCGGAGTACTTAAGTTGTTCAAATAACAAGTAGAGCTATCAATTAAAATAGCTATTAGCAAGTACGCTAATTGATGGTGTATAAAATATATCCACAACTTTGGGGCATGGCTTGCATCGCCGCTAACGCCATAAACAACATCCTAAAATACGCCTTAACAATTTGAAATGTCAAATATCAACCAGAGGGTTAATTGTTAGCTTACAATCCGTGGGTAGGCTACTATGTAACAACAGCCACACAAATCCTTCCCAAAACTGTACTACTTTCCAAAATATAGAAAAAAGCAACTATCCTAAAAACACAAACAATCTAATAATCAACAACTTAAATCCATGGCACAGCATTAGCAATTACCCTTGCAATTACAAGCTATAAAAAAATATGAAAAGGGTAATTGCAGTAAAAATCTCAAACAAATACGGCGAAGATGCCGAAATTTTTAATCAATCGTTGATAAGTTTGGTGAAAGATGGTTTCCACGTTGATTTGATCACGAGCGAGCCCAGCAATACCCTGAGGTTCTCGGATAAAGTAAAAAAACACCTGGTGCGTAACCATCAAACAAACAACGGCTTTCTTAAAGTTATCTATTATTTGATATCACAGCTACAGTTATTTTTTATGGTGCTTAAAATGTCAAAGCCTGGTGACACTGTTTATGTCAGTTCCACCAGTCCGTTTATTGCAGCGCTTGCTGCTAAAATCAACAGCGCTAAAGTTTTTTACCATATCCAGAACACTCCCGTACATCCCGACCTGAAAGATAAATTTCTGATTTACATGACTAACATTACCGCCAACCATGTCATTTTTACTTCGGCCAGCCTTAAACTCCGTTTGAATTTAACGGTAAAAAAACAGACCGTTATTTACCATACGCCTTCGGCTGACTTTATCAGAAACAGGATTGCGCCCGAAACTAATTACACCAATAAGCCTTTTGCCGTAGTAATGATAACGCCCCTAAAGGCCTACAAAGGTATTGCCGAATTTGTAAAACTGGCTAAACAATTACCTGATATGTTATTTGAGTTGGTTATTACCAGTGATTTTGACCAGGTAAAAAACTTCGAACCGCTAAATACCAAACTACCTAACTTGTATATTTTTAACAAAACGGCAAACTTCCAATCGTTTTTTGATTTAGCAAGTGTGGTTATTAATCTGTCCGACACCGATCAGTATCTGGAATCGTTTGATGTTAACATTCTGCGCGCAATGTACTACGGCAAACCTGTTATTGTGCCGGAACATGGCGGCTTGATAGAATTGATTAATCCTAAAAAACATGGTATAGCGATGGATAGTAAAAATCTGGATGTGATAGCCCATGCCCTAAGAGTGTTAAGTACAGACCAACTACTATACAATCAAATATCAACGGCATGTTTGAAGCATGCCGCATTATTTACTCCCGACAGGTTCAATAAACAAATTTCATCATTGTTCAATGGCCATATGCAGGTGGTTTATAGTAACCTGGATCAATTATTCGGCAATAAATTTTTATCTACTGCTTCATTAAATTAAAAACCCTAATTCCCCTTATATTTAAATTGACGCGGTTAATTACATTAACCGCGTTTTTTCCATTTACGAGCTTTAATCTCATTTCTCTCTTACTATCAAATGCAGCTTTGCTATCAGGTCAAAAGCTATGCCTAAGTTTGAAATTTTGAATCCAGGTACAGGTACTGATCAACCTAACATCACCTCTTGGTTATGCTATTGCTTGGCTAAATCGGCCTCTATCACATTGATAACCTCCCGCAATTTATCCTGAAGTATTTTCACAATCCTGGTAAGCTCATCGTTTGCCCCACCTTCCCAGTTCTGCACTTTCAATATCCATTGGCTTAAGCCATGCATTTTAAGGTAGTTTACACTTGGCTTTATTTTATGGGCAAGCGCCTTTAATCTAACTAAATCTTTTTCGTTTAAGGCCTCATCAATCTGAGCTAAACTTTCGTTGCCTTGTTTAATAAACATTAACAGCATCCGGTTTACAAATGCCGAATCGGCTCCTGCTGTTTGTTTTAGAGTTTCCAAACTATAAAGTTCCCCTTCGGCACGTTTTATTTCTGTAGCACCTCTTTGGTTAGCAGGCTTATTTTTTAGCACCGAGCATATCAGGTTAATTAAATATTTTTCTTCAAAAGGCTTGGTAATATACTCATTCATACCGGCCTCGTAGCATTTAATATCCTCACCTTTAATGGCATTGGCCGTAAGCGCAATAATGGGTACTGCCGACTTTAATGTTTGCCTGATATACCTGCTCGCCTCAAATCCATTCATTACAGGCATTTGCACGTCCATAACAATCAAATCGAAGTTTTTCTCCTGTACCATCTGGGTAGCTATCTTTCCGTTCCAGGCTTCGGTAACAACGGCCCCATAGGTGTTAAGTATCGTACTGGCCAGTAAACGGTTAAATTCATTATCTTCTACTAATAAAATTTCACGGTTAATAAGCGCCCTGTAATTTTGTTTAACCTCAACGCTGCCATCGCTTAGCTGTGATACAGACTCAATTTTACCAGTAGGCAACAATAGCGTGAAAGAGATTACTGTGCCTAAACCCTTTGTACTCTCAACATGTATTTTACCGCCCATTAACTCAACCAGTTGCCTTGATATGCTCAAACCAAGCCCGGTTCCACCATGTTTACGCGTTATACTGGCATCCTCCTGGCTAAAATTTGTGAAAATATGTTTAAGATACTCGGGTTCCATACCAACGCCTGTATCTTTTACCGTAAATTGTATTTCATTTACATCTTTTTGTTGATCAACTAATTTACACCACACTTCTATACCGCCTTTTTCTGTAAATTTAATGGCATTGCCTACTAAATTTAATAGTACCTGGTTTATCCGATATGGGTCGCCCATTAATACCGGCGGTACATGAACGCTCGTGGTGGCATCAAACTCCAAGCCCTTTTCTTCTGTTTTATATCTCAGTACGCCCTCTAATTGTTTGATTAAATCGGCAAGATTAAACTCTATATTTTCTATTTGTATCTGTCCGGCTTCAATTTTAGTAAGGTCGAGGATATCATTGATAATAACGATCAGGTTTTCAGCGGATTTAATAATTGCCTCGGTATATGTTCTTTGCTGACTATTTTGTGTGGTTTTTGTTAATAACCTGCTTAAACCCAATATGGCGTTTATAGGCGTCCTGATTTCGTGGCTCATGTTAGCCAAAAATATTTCTTTAGCCCTGGATGATTCTTCAGCTATTTTTTTGGCTTCGATCAAATCACTCTCCAGGCGTTTTTGCCCGGTAATGTCAAGGTGTATGCCGATGGATCCGGTTAATTTTTTTTGATCATCATATAAGGGCGCCCCGCTAATCAGCATCCATTTATGATCACCAGCTTTAGTTTTAATTTTCAATTCATAAGCATCAGATATACCTTGTTTACGAAGCTCTCTTTTTTCCTTCATCGATTCCTCGTCCCGGTTTCCCAGAAATAGTTTGGCGGCATTTACACCAATCAGCTCGTTAGGTAAAAATCCGGTAATATCACAAAAACTTTGGTTGGCAAAAATGATGCATTCCTCGGTATCAACTTCCAGCAGGCCCAGATTCATGTTTTCAATAATCCTTCTGTATTTTTCTTCACGGCGCCTTATGGCATCCTGGGCAATTTTTTGTTCTGTTATATCCAGGTATTTCCATAGGTGGCCAATGTAGTTGCCGGCAATATTGATGGGGATAAAATCTCTGTTCAAAATACGCCCGTCTTTCAATTCAAGCACATCGCCAACAGCGGTCTTTCTATCTTTCAACAAGTTCTCAATACGCACAACAAACCCGGCCTCGTCTTTAAAATGAAACTTTGACTCCTCGGCAGACCCTCTGCAATCAAGTCCAACAAGGCTCTGCGGATCGGCTTTCAAGTTGAACATTTTGCAAAACGAAGCATTAGCCAACACTATTTTCCGGTTTTCATCTTCCAGCAAAACAGCCTCGTTTAAGTTTGAAATAGTGGCCGAAAGCCTGAAAACGGTTTCAGCGAGATGGCTATCTGCATCACGCTTATCGCCTAACCCGTTGCAGGCGGGCAAACCAGAATTTTTTGCAAGGGCAAGCTCCTGGTTTAACCTGGTAATTTCCAACTGCTGACGATCAATTTGTTTTTTTAGTAGGCTGATATCATCGGTTTCCATAAACAAAGGGATTATAGCTCCTGTTGCTGTATCATTTTATAAATGGTAGATTTACCTATATCCAGTTTACGGGCAACTATAGCAATATTTTCGTCATACTTATTGAGGTAATATTGTATAATTTGCTGTGTATACTCTTTAAGGGTTTTTTCTTGTGCTAAAAAATCACCATTTTTCACGGTCGGCAAAAAGGTGATATCTGTTTCCTTAATTTCCGGGCCGTCGCACATAATAGCTGCAAGCTCGATAATGGTTTTTAACTCCCGAATATTACCTGGGTAACTATAGGATGACAGCTTTTGCCTGGCTCCTGCGGAGATGGATTTTGAAGGCATTTTATTTTCTTTACAAAACTGGTCAAGAAAAAATTTAGATAAGAACATGATGTCTCCACCTCTTGACCGTAGCGGCGGCAGAGCAATGGGCAAACCAATAACGCGATAATAAAGATCTTCCCTAAACTTGCCTTTGGCCACCTCTTCGGCTAAATCTTTATGGGTAGCAACAATGATGCGTACATCAAGAATTATTTTTTCGCTTCCGCCAACCCGCTGCAGTGTGCGCTCCTGTAAAACCCTCAGCAATTTACTTTGAACGGCCATGTCCAACTCCCCTATCTCATCTAAAAAAAGCGTCCCGTGGTTAGCCTCCTCAAATTTGCCTGTTTTACGGCCAATAGCTCCTGTAAAAGCGCCCTTTTCGTGTCCAAATAATTCGCTCTCCATCAGCTCAGTTGGAATAGCAGCCATGTTGATGGCTACAAACGGCTTTTCACGCCTGTCCGAGTTCATGTGGATGGCTTTGGCCACCAGCTCTTTGCCTGTACCAGTTTCGCCTGTTATCGAAACGTTGATCACCGTTTTAGCCGCCTTTTCCATCAGCGCAAATATTTTTAATATAGCGGGACTGTTTCCTTTAATCAGGTTAGTAAAGTCATACTTATCTACCAGTTGGGCGCGCAGTACCCTGATTTCTTCCTTAAGCGATATGTTTTCACGAATTTTGATAATGGCATTCCATAGCAACTCCTTGGTATTGTCGTCTTTAATAAAATAATCGGAAATGCCCATCTTGAGCAGCTCAACCGCGGTAGCTATCTTTTCCTGGGCGCTTATCACGATTACAGGCACGTAAGGCGCCGTGACACGTATTTCTTTAAAAAGCTTATCACCACTCATATCCGGTAACGAAAAATCGATGGTGATTAAATCGGGCCGTTGATAAAGGTTGTCAAGGCATTCTTTACCCGTCATGAAAACTTTAACATCATAGTCGGGGTTCATTGATAAATGATAGTGCAGTATCTGTCCATACCACTCATCATCTTCAACAATAAAAATCGTTAGCTTATTATTCATTGGGTTTAAATAACAATTGGCATACTATGTAACTTATACGGCAACGTATAAGTTATGTTGGGTTTAATACTGCTAAATTACTTATAGCGAGCGGGATTAACCCTTAATATTTCAGATATCTTTTATAATTTGATAAAAGATATGGTAATTTACTCCACTACAATAACCTACCGGTGTAAACGCCGTTTTACCATAGCTATAAATCCCGGGTACAATAAGGCAAGCATTTTAAAAATAAATGCAACCGGCTTTTTTCCATTTTATAGAAGCTTTTCTCAAAAATAGACAATAAAAAACAAATAAACAACTAATAATCAATGCTTTAAATACTGGCACATTTAATGAATATATCGCCATAAATAACCTGAAAAAATGCTCAATACTATGCAACCCGTAGCCACCACACCAAGCTTCAACTTTTTTTTGACTGCAGAAGTGCAACAAAATCCCAATTACGGTTATATCGAGCCAACCCCCTTAAGGGTATTACCTAAGCAGCCTGCACGTACAGTTGAAGCAGACAATGTTACCTTAGCTCAACAATATGCCTCAAGAATAAACATCATCAGGCTCATAGCTATAGCTTCGGTAGTTTGGGGGCATTGCCTATATAGCATAGAGCATAAAGTATTTTTTAAACAGAATGAACAAATTATCCAAACAGTTTTACTCGAAACCGGCAGAATTGGCACCGTGATGTTCTTTATAATTTCAGGATTTTTAATTAACGACAAGTTATCCCGGTTTAATCCCCTTGGTTATCTCCGTTACCGCCTGTTTTCTCTCATACTCCCCTGGGCTATTTTTTTATCGTCATTCACGTTTATCCAAACCATGCGCGAGTTAGGTCTGCAACAAATGGTACATAATCCCCATCATACAATAGTTGTTATGCTGGGTTTATTCAGAATATTCCTTTTCCACTCGGCCTATTGGTTTATACCGGTGTCCATTTTATCTGTTATGGTTTTGGTGATGTTTAAACAATATGTTAAAAACCTCTGGTTTGGCGTGCTGCTTGCCTGCGTTACTTTATTTTACGGCGTTAACCTTTATTATGCATGGATACCCGTTGATCATACCAAGGCATTTATAGGCTATATCTTTTTTTTATGGTTAGGGATGCAAATAAAAACCCACTCTGCTACAGTGCAAAATATATTAAATCATCTTTCCTGGCCGGTGTTATCGGGTTTATTGGCCTTGTTTTTTATCGCAGCTTGTTTTGAGGCCATCAAATTAAACAGCATAGGTTGTGCAGATCCTTATGCATCAATCAAAATATCCAATTCAATTCTGTCGGTAATTGCTTTCTTAACACTATTAAAATCCAGCCGGATGAAACGCCTTAACCGTTTAAATCCTCAAAATTATGTTTACGGCATTTACCTGATGCATTGCATAATTATTACCGAATTAATGCCCTATGTCAATACTTTTATAGCTCACTACAAATTCAACAATAATTTACCGGCTATGGCTCTTATACTGGGTATTGCTTTTAGCATCACCATAACCATCAATTACTTAATTATCATGATCTTAAAACGTTCGGCCCTTAGTTTTATACTGGGTATAACTCGTTAAATAAAAGTAGTACTTAGCTAATAGCCCAAGCCAATTTTGGAATACAAGGCTATTTTGCGGTATAACTCATCGGGGTTAAATGGCTTACTAATATAGTCGTTCATTCCAACCACAAATGCCTGATCTTTGATATCAAGCATAGCCGATGCAGTGAGCGCTATAATGGGTAATGTTTTAAATTTCTCATCGGGCAAGTTCCTTATCGCCACGGTAGTTTGATAGCCATCCATTTCTGGCATTTGCAGGTCCATCAAAATCATGTGATAATCGGTTGTTTGTACCAGCATCAATGCAATTTCGCCATTTTCGGCCACATCGCATTCAACATCCCACAACTGCATGTATTGTTTAGCCAATATCACGTTAATCTGGTTGTCCTCAGCTATCAATAACTTAACCCCTTTCAGGCTTTTGGTTTCAGTTTTGAGTTGGTTATTCGTGCTGTTGACCAACTTAACAGTGCTGTTTCTCATTTTCAAACTAAAATAAAAAACCGACCCCTTTCCAGGTTCGCTTTTCACCTTAATCTCGCTGTTCATTAACTCGAGCAGCCTTTTTGTTATGGTGAGCCCTAAACCTGTACCGCCAAACTTACGGGTAGTATCTGATGCGGCTTGCGTAAAGCTATCAAATATGTCGTCTAATTTATTGGCCGCTATCCCAATGCCCGTATCGATCACCTCAAAATCAACTATAGTATAATCGTCGTACTTTTTGTGGAGCGATGCAACAATGGTTACTTTACCCTCTTTGGTAAACTTCACCGCATTACTAATCAGGTTGGTTAATATCTGCCCAATCCTTACCGGGTCGCCCTTAACCACATCGGGCAGATCATGATCCATCAGGAGTTTAAGCTGGATATTTTTCTCATTGGCCTTTTGCAGCAAAGCAAGCCGAATATTGCTCACCAGATCCTTAATGCTGAAATCGGCCTCCTCAAATTCAACCCTTCCGGCCTCAATCTTACTAAAATCCAATATATCGTTAATCAGCACTAAAAGGTTTTCTGCCGAAAACTTTAACAGCTTAAGATACTCCATCTGTTCGGGCCGCGGAGAAAGTTGTAACAGCAAATGAGTGAAACCTATCACGGCGTTCATTGGCGTACGAATCTCGTGGCTCATGGTTGATAAAAACTGCGATTTAGTTAATGCAGCCTTTACAGCAATATCTTTCGATAAAATCAGTTGAGTTTCCAGCTCTTTAGCCTTATCAATCTGCTGGTGTAGAAAACCGATGATATGGATCAGGTCGTAATCGGAATCAAGTTCGGGCAACAAAGAATCGGGCGACAAAGAACTGATCGCCTTTTTTATTTCGGATATGGATTCTTGTTTTATTTCGTTCTCGCGGCGCAGGTAGCTATTAACTTCCTGGTATTCGCGCTCGCTGATCGTAAATGCATGCTCGGATATTTTTTTTGCCCTGTCAAAAGCGTGATACGAATTACTTACGCTATCTAAGAAGCTCAGTATTGCTTGGTCCTCTAAATAGCGCTCCGGAAGTAACTTTTTAATTTGTTTATTTAAAACACTATGATACTCCATAAATTATCAGATCTCTGTTAGTGTTGTAATCGTCATGGTTTGGTTGTGCAGTTCGCATTTTGACTCTGCGCTAAATGGCGATATCTCTCCGTAAGAGTAAAAGCCTGTTATGGTAACTTTACTGCCAAGCACTTCTCTGGCGGCTATCACTTCCTCGTCAGTCCGCTCCTGGAGTATCAGCTTCCGGCCAACACAGCTAACCAGTATAGCCAAATCAGGTTCATGGTGTTGGCTCCCGATGCTGCTGTAAGAGTTTGTTGCTGCAATTGACGAGGCATCTATCAGTTTATCAAAGTTGGCTTTCATTAATCTTACTTTGCTGCCTTCGGGCAGGTTACCAGCAAACGTCATTGATTTGGCTTCTTCATTAACGCTCAATATCGTTCTCACCAAATTCTCTTCGGAGCCATTGATTTTGATGGAGAGCGGGAAAAGCAAGGCCGAACCCGGTAGCTCATTCACATAATCACCCAGGTACTGCTTGTAAAGATCGAGTGCGTTTTTATGATCTATTTCGTATAATACATTTTTATCAGACCGGGTTATCGTACGCTCATGTCCAAACTCGTCCCAGCCGCCAAATGATCCATGCCCAACCAATAAACCAGAACCATAAAAACCAACAGCTATCACATTACCTTGTGACGGAATCTCGTTGAGGCCGGTAAATGTTTTTTCAAACCGGTCTGCATCACCTGCCAAACCGCCCGTAACAGGTACGTTCAGATGATTAGCTTCATTAAACCCGTTAACCAGTTCGCTACCGTTTACAAAGGTTCCGTCAGAAATTATAAAGATGCAGCGTAAATCATCCTGTGCTAACTGCTTCATCAAGAAGTTGCCGGCTTCAAAGCTGTTGTTATGTTGGTTAATGTTAGTTTTTACACATCTAACCTTGTTTTTCTCCAGCTCGACAGCCGTTGCTGCCACACTATGATCATAAACCGAGTCGTTCATTATTTCGCCTGCAGTTGACGAAAAAACAATATCTGCCTGGGGGTAGCTTGCTTTTAAATATTGGAATACCTCTGGCTTTACAATACTCTCGGACGACCCGAATGCCAAAACCAACTGGCATTTACCGGCATTTAACCCTGAGGGAGCATCATCCCATACACTATTCAAAAAAAGATGTTGTCTTGTTTGCATAACAGGCTGTCAACGGTTCAATTAAGGAACAATAAAAGTGAATAAATTTATTGATTATTAAAATAATGTTCTAATCAATAACCAATTTATATTTACCAAGTACCTTGCCATTATAGCTGTAGTTGCTGTTATTAAAGAAATAAAAAAAGCGACATAATGATTATGCCGCTTTTTCTCCTCTTAATTCAATAGTTTATTTTATCCGAGATCAGTTGGTATTAAATCTTTATACTAAACAAGCTATTAAGCCTATTCTACAACAATTTCTTTTTTTGCGCTAAAACAGCTAAAAGCTTTATCCATAGCAACGGTAAGTAAACCGTTTTTGTAATGAGCCTTAATGTTATCTTCAACTACATTATCAGGAAGAGTAAACGTACGGCTAAAAGCAGCACGCGAAAACTCTTGCCGTGCATAATTTCCATTAACTTCACTTTTCTCGTCACTGGTTTCGGCAATTATTGTCATCAGGCCATTTTCGGTAGTAATTTTAAAATCCTCTTTTTCAAAGCCGGGTGCAGCTATTTCAAGCTCATAGGTTTTTTTCGAGTCGCGGATGTTAACAGGCGGAAACCATTGGTCGGCATGGGCCGCGCCTGTAAAAACCTTGTCAGTATTCCAAAAATCCTCCATTCTGGCTCCATGAGGTGAAGTGCCGTTTGATTTTATTAAAGTTGACATAGCAGTTGATTTTATTTTGTGATATAAAGGTCTGTTATTTAAAAATGAGCTATCATGACAATAATCAACACGAACTATGATCCTCGTCACAAACACAAACTCGGCTGTAATTTGCTTTTTTCTTTGCTATGGGGAACGATATGGTAAACACAGATCCCTGGTTTTCAACACTTTCAAACCTAACAAAGCCATTCATCATATCGGCATAACGCTTAACTATATTTAAGCCTAAACCGGTGCCCTGGATACCGGTTGTATTTTGAGCCCTAAAAAAAGCCTCAAAAAGGTTAGCCTGATCGTTCGCAGGTATACCTATGCCATTATCGCGCACGCGCAAATGGTACATTTTAGAGTTGATAATGGTTTCGATATGAATAAAAGCATCTTCGCCCGAATATTTGATAGCGTTTGTAAGCAAATTAATCAGGCAATGCCTTAATAGCGTGCAATCAAGAGAAACTGTTGTGGTATCACCCTTATGCTTGTATCTTATCTTTTGTTTGGGTTTGGATTGGGTGCCTACTTCGGCCATAACCTCCAAACACATCTCGCGGATATCAAATTCCTTAAAACACGACTTTAATTTACCGGCTTCTATTTTTTCCACAGATAAAAAATCATCCAAAATCGCGGTCAATTCGCCCACCGAAACTTTAATTTTTTTTAAATGGCTCAATACCTTTTGCTTATCCTGGCGGTTATAATAATACTCAATTAACGAAGCCGAAAGCTGTATGCCGCTTAAAGGCGTTCTAAACTCGTGCGAAGCCATTGAAACAAACCTCGTTTTTAAGCGATTAACTTCCCTCTCCTTCTGTAGCGAAATATTTACCTCATCTTTAGCCTGCTCCAGTGTATGCACTATATTTTTCAGAAATCCGGTTCGCTCTTCAACTACAGCCTCCAGTTTATTGGTGTATTTTTGCAATTTTTCTTCGGCTTCTTTTTCCAGGCTCAGATCGTGAATGATACCAATATATACCTGTTGATCCTCGTGGCTGGCCTCGCCTACTGCGAGCCTTGCCGGAAAAACGATACCGCCTTTTTTTACCGCTTTAACCTCCCTGCCCTTTCCTATAATAGCGGCTTGCCCTGTTAGCTCGTAGCGCTCTACATATCCGGCATGCCGAGCACCTTCAGGCGCTTGCATCAGCATACTCACATTCTTTCCGCACAGCTCATCGCTGGTGTATCCGAATAACAAACAAGCCGAGGGGTTAACACACCTGATCAAACCATTTTTATTGATGACGACAATGCCATCAACCACGTTTTCAATAACGGCCTTAAATAAAGCTGCGTCTTTCATAATTGGAGTCAAATTGCTGTGCTGAGAAACCATGATGCATTTACTTGTGTTTAAAAGCCTCATGTGGCCTACTAATTGCCGAGCCATCAATACCGGAGCCATTATTTAACAAGTTTTTCCGGTATTCTCTCGAAATACTTAACGGTACCCCACCAGGGATTTATACACTGACTAACCCCGGCCAATGATTGTATGTGTAAAAAACAACCAGCTGCCAAGCCTCACCAACACTACAGTATACATGCTTGTGGGCCCAAAAGGTTTTCAACATCAATTTTCACACGAAAATATGCGGGTATCCCCCTTTAAAAAATGATAACTTCAACGTAAAAAGGTGATGCCCATCATTCAACTGTTTTACTACAACAAACCGCGTAAAACGGGTAGTTAAAAACATTTAAGTATATTTAAACTAAAATATTGAACATAAAAGTGAGCAATGTCACTTTCTACCTTGAAAATAATTACATTCTGTATGCTCTACATTTTTGATATTTGCCAAAGGATATTATTGTCAACATATTACCAGTTATGGAAAATGCCGCCCTGCTAACCGCTATTATACAAAATGCTATTGATGGCATTATTACCATTGATGAAAGGGGGCGCATAGAGTCTATAAATCCTGCAGCTTGCAAACTCTTTCAGCATGTGCCAGAAGATGTGATTGGTAAAAATATATCCATGTTAATGCCCCCGCCGGACAGCGAGCGCCACGACGACTATCTCAATCGTTACAACAATACGGGCAAACCCCATATTATCGGTATCGGGCGCGAGGTAAAGGGCTTGCGCAAGGATGGCACAGAGTTTCCGTTCAGATTAGGAGTTAGCGAGGTGCAGTACTCCGGGCGAAAAATTTATACTGGTATTATTCACGATCTGAGCCGCGAAAAAGAGGCTGAAGAAACCTTAAGAGAATATGCCATGCGCCTGGAAGAGCTTGTGGAGATACGTACACAATCATTAAAAAAAACCGTTGAGGCCTTACAGCAAGCTAAAGAGGAAGTAAGCTTATCGCTCGAAAAGGAGAAAGAACTGAGCCAACTCAAAAGCCGCTTTGTGTCTATGGCTTCGCACGAGTTTAGAACGCCTTTAAGCGCAGTACAGCTATCGGCCTCGTTGATAGATAAATATGCGCAGCCGTTTGATAATCCCAACATAGCTAAGCATGTTGCCAAAATAAAAAATGCTGTAGGGAATTTAACAACGATATTAAACGATTTCCTGTCGTTGGAGAAACTGGAGGCTGGCAAGGTTGAACCATCGTTCCATAATTTTGACCTGGTTAAACTTTCCGAAGAAATAACTGAAGAAATGCAGATGGTAGCCAAGCAAAACCAAAACATCATCTACCAGCATACCGGCATATCAAGCACCGTTAAGTTAGATCCTAACCTGTTAAAAAACTGCATTATTAATCTTATCGCCAACGCGATCAAATATTCTGGAGAGAATACTTTTATTGAGTTCAATACCGAGATAAATGATCATCATTGCATAGTAACTATCAAAGATAATGGGATAGGTATCCCTGAAGCTGATCAAAAACATTTGTTTGAGGCATTTTTCAGGGCGCATAACACAGGCAACATACCAGGCACAGGCCTGGGTTTAAATATTATAGCCCGTTATACCGATTTGATGAAGGGCAAAATTAACTTTAAAAGCAGCGTTAACCAGGGCACATCGTTTACTATCTTATTTCCACAAAATGAATAAAAAAGTACTGATCATTGAAGATAATAATGACATTCGGGAGAATGTAGTAGAAATACTGGAATTAGCTAACTACGAGGTTTACGAAGCCAATAATGGCAAAAAAGGCGTAGATCTGGCAGTTAAAAACTTGCCTGACATTATTTTGTGCGATATTATGATGCCCGAGCTGGATGGTTACGGTGTACTATACATGTTGAATAAAAACCCCGAAACTGCAACTATACCCTTTATATTTTTAACCGCCAAAGCCGAGCGCGTTGACCTGCGCAAAGGCATGGAAATGGGTGCCGATGATTACCTTACCAAACCGTTTGATGATATGGATCTTTTAAATGCCATTGAAAGCAGGTTAAAGAAAAAGGTAATTCAAAAAAACTTCTATAGTAAATCATTGGATAACTTAAGCACACTGGTTTCTAAAAACAATGGCCTTGCCGAATTGAAGAAGATTATCCAGGAGCGTAAATACCGCCAGTTTAAAAAAAACCAGGTAATATATTATGAGGGCGATAAAGGCAATGGCCTTTACCTGATATTGAGCGGCAGGGTAAAAACCATTAAACTGGCCGAAGACGGACGTGAACTGATGACAGGCATTTACGTGGCCGACAATTACCTTGGTATACATGCCATGCTGGCTAATGAAGCCTACTCTGATACGGCAACCGCTTTAGAGGATAGTTCGCTTTGCCTGATACCAAAGGATTTGCTTGAGCCGTTATTAAATTTATATCCCGATGTGGCACGCGAGTTTATCAAACTGCTTGCAAGTGATATCCGCGAAAAAGAAGATCAATTACTGCAGTTAGCCTACCACTCGGTACGAAAAAGAATGGCCGAAGCGATGCTCAGGCTACACAAACAGCATGATGGAAACATTGAAAGCTTTAAAATAACGAGGGAAGACCTGGCCGCAATGGCCGGTATGGCCACCGAAACAGTTAGCCGTACCCTTTCGGATTTTAAAGACGAAGGGCTGATTGATAAAAAAGGGAGCACGATTACGATACTGGATGCGGTACGACTTTCTAAAATGAAAAACTGACATAGATCACTTTTCTTACTGACACTGCTCACGCCGTGGCAAAGCCATTACCGATAACTTTGCTATACAAAAAAATTGCGGATGAAAGCGGTAGCATACAGTATAAAACCTTTTGAGAAGGAATTTTTGGCCAAGGCCAATCAAAAAAAACACGATATTACCTTAATATCAAACCCATTGAGCCTTGATACCGTTTCCTTTGCCGAAGGTAAAAATGCTGTAATTGTGTTTAGTAATGATGATGTTTCGGCGCCGGTAATTGAAAAATTAGCGGCGTTGGGCATTAAATATATTGCTACCCGCACTGCAGATACCGAACATATTGATACCGCATCAGCTACCCGTTTGGGCATAAAAATATCAAACGTACCCAGCTATCCGCCAGATGCTATTGCCGAGCATGCCGTAGCGCTTGCCTTTGCCCTTAACCGCCATTTAATTACTGCCGATCAGCATAGCCATCTTTTCGATTTCAGGAACGACGATTTGGTAGGCTTCAACTTCGCTGATAAAACAGTTGGCATTATAGGTATGGGTAATATCGGGCAGTTGGTATCCAAAATATTTAGTGGCTTAGGCTGCAAAGTATTAGGTTACGATATACACTACCCCGAAACAGCTCAATATGCCGAACGCGTAACACTGGCTAACCTGCTCACCTCGGCTGATATTATTTCGTTACATGTGCCGCTTACTCCGTTTACAAGGCATATCATCAATAAAGACACACTTGACCAAATGAAGGATGGCGTGATGCTCATCAACACATCTAAAGGGGCCGTAATTGATACCATAGATGTGATGGAAGCATTAGATAGCGGCAAAATCGGTTACCTGGGCCTCGATGTTTATGAGTACGAAAATGGTTTGTTTTTTGAAGATCACGAGGATGATACCATAAAAGATACCGTGCTGCAAACTTTAATGCGGCATAAAAATGTATTGGTTACGCCACACCAGGCTTACTTAACTAAAGAAACCCTGCAAACTATTGCAAACCAAACCATCAGCAACCTGGATTTATGGCAGCAAAATAAATGTGTGGGCGATGCCTGTGTTTGTTCAAAAAACTGCCAGGCTATCCCGGTAAATAAAAAAGAATAATACGGTAATTATGGTGGATCAATATTTGGCCGGCAAATACAATGTAGCGGCTCCGCGTTATACCAGTTACCCTACTATGCCTTATTGGGATACGGCTGCATTTAGCCTAACGGGCTGGGAAGATTCTGTTAAACTATCTTTTAAAGAGAGCAATGGCACCGACGGACTGAGCTTGTACATACACCTGCCCTTTTGCGAAAGCCTTTGCACTTATTGCGGTTGCAACACCCGCATTACCAAAAACCATACTGTTGAAATACCCTATATTGACGCGGTATTAACGGAATGGGCTATGTATCTGCAAATGATGGACGAAAAACCGGTTATCCGCGAGATCCATTTAGGCGGAGGCACACCAACTTTTTTTAGCGCCGATAATTTAAACGATCTGATTAAAGGCCTGCTGAAGGATAGCGTAGTACATCCCAGGGCTGAGTTTAGTTTTGAGGCCCATCCGGCTAATACTTCTTTCGACCATCTGCAAACCCTATACGAGCTTGGCTTTACCCGTTTAAGCCTGGGCATACAGGATTTTGACCCGAAGGTGCAGTTCATCATCAATCGCGATCAAAGTGTGGAGCAGGTAACCGCCATAACGCAGCAGGCGAGGCAAATAGGATATACCTCAATTAATTACGACCTGATTTACGGCCTGCCCTTACAAACGGTGGAGGGCCTGATCAATACACTTGAAATCGTATCGAAATTAATGCCCGACCGGATAGCATTTTACAGCTATGCGCATGTACCCTGGATAAAACCCGGGCAAAGGCGTTTTACAGAACAAGACCTCCCCAACGCCGAAGCCAAAACCAGGCTACACAAAATTGGCGTTAGCCTGTTCAAAAGCTATGGCTATCATGAAATAGGGATGGACCACTTTGCCTTACCAGACGATGAGCTTTTTATGGCCGAAAAGTCGGGTAATTTGCATCGTAACTTTATGGGTTATACCCAACAGCATACCCGGCTATTAATCGGTTTGGGGGTATCATCAATCAGTGATTCATACAACGCGTTTGCTCAAAATGTTAAAACTGTTGAAGAGTACCTGCAACTGGTAAATAGCGGCAAGCTACCTGTTTTTAAAGGGCATTTGCTCACCGATGACGACTTGATTATCCGCCAGCATATTCTGGATATCATGTGTAAGGGCCATACCGAATGGCATCATTTAGCAGTTCCAAGCCATGCTGTAGCCGAAGGCATACAGCGGTTGCAGGTCCTGGCCAATGACGGGCTGATTGAGCTAAGCCCCGGCGGCCTTACCGTAACACCGCTGGGTAAAGGCTTCCTGCGCAATATTTGCATGGCGCTTGATGCGCGGTTGTGGGCCAATGTACCTACCACACAGCTCTTCAGCATGGCTGTGTAAGGTTTGACTGCGGTTAATGTGCAGTTCCCCCAATCTGTATCGGGATGGTTTGATGGGTTAGTTACCTTAATAATTTGATATACCCTTAGGTTTAACGCTCAAACCGGTTCAATGCCTTTGCAAAACCTTGAAATATTAATGCATATTGTTAGGGAATATTTTGAAGAGATCTTAAACCCTTCCCCTATAGTTCAGCCAACCGCCGCAAAACTTTGCAAATAAAAAAGCGAAGCTGATACAATCAGCCTCACTTCATTATTAAAAAACAACACAGCAATAAAAACTCTTTGCGGATAGATACCAGCTACCCGGTATTAAAATATTTTCTCCACAGAAGTATTTATCGCCATGTTTACCTGCATTGGCTTATAATATAAACACCAGCAGCATAATTAAATGCGTTATAATGCTCAGAGCAAATAGCGAAAGTGTTGTGCGTATATTTGAACCGCCCATACCGGCTATAAAGTTTGCAAAAAATAAGCCGAGTGTTATAGCTAACACATAAATAGGAGCATCAAAATAGTACATCAATAAAGCCGGAATCGGTAAAAAAAGTACACCTTGCCCCATCAATGCAACCATAAACCACATGGTTTTTTTGGATGCCTGGCTATCGGCAAAAGCAAGCCACTTATTCCACAGATTGCTTTCTTGTTCTTTTTTCCCTTCTTGAGTTGTCCACTGGGCGTGTTGTGTTGTTAAAGTAGCCATGATTGTTTCTTTTTGTTATACAAATATCCCGCGATTATCCGGCCTGAACCATGATCTGTATTTCAAAAAAAAGTGATCCGTCTCACATTTTAAAAAGCTAATCAAGCTATAAAATAACCTGCTATTACGCTTCAACTATCGTATTTTATTTCTTTAAATCACCATCATCAAGATAGTCAATACGCTTGCTGTATTTCCACCAAAGTCAATCAATGTTTTTTAAACGGATTATGCAATTGCCGGTAATACCACTTTACCCTAATCCTGAAAACATCAGATAAAAGTGTAAGGGCCAGGATAGCCACCGGGATCAAAAAGGAGTGATAACTAAACCGGCGAAATAAATAAGCACCGGCTAATGCCCCGCTCATAAAAAAAACGATAATAACCAACCTAAGCTTAATGCGCGAGGCAAGTGCGGGCCGGTCTTCCCGTTTCTTTTGAACAACCTGCCCTAATTCTATTCCCAAATCGGTAAAAGTTCCGGTTAGGTGCGTTGTCCGGACTACAGAGCCCGAAACAAGTGATACCAGCGAGTTTTGAAGCCCCATAGCAAAAAGCAGGCTCCCGGCATACAGTTCTTTGGCAACCAGGCTATGATCGTACCGGTAACCCGACAGGGCCACCACAAGCAGGATAACGATCTCGATAAGGATAGGGATAACATACGAGTATCGTTGGTTGCGGCCAATCCACGACACGATGAGGCTGCAAAAAAAGCTACCTGCTAAAAAAAGAAACATCCAAAGGGCAACCACACGGGCGGTTTTCCAATCCTGTAAAGCAATACGTTCGGCAAATAAGGCCGCATGCCCGGTTACATTGGTGGTAAGCACAGCAAAAGCCAAAAAACCCGAGGCATTTACAAATCCGGCGGTTAAGCCCAGCAACGAGGCCAATTTAACATTGTGCCCATACGTTCGTTTGGTACCCAGATGTCTTAGCATAGCTGTAATTTAACAAAAGCATTTTATAGATTGCCACCTTTAGGCAAACCATAAATATCGGCATTATTATTTAGCTCTGAATACCCTAATGGCAAATATTGCTACCTGAAATTGATTTTGAGGGACTTAAATAAGGAATATCCAGATTCATGCCGCGAAGGATAAACCAAAAGCCGATGCAAACCATTAAATAAGGCATGGCCCTATTGATACGCCTGCGCACAAGCGGCCCCATAAAACCCGAGCCTACGGTAGCCGCAAGCATCAGGGGGAAAGTACCTGCGCCAAACCAAAACATGTATTGGGCGGCGCCCCATGGCGACGGGGTATTTATAGCGCCTACCAGTGCCAGGTAAACAAAGCCACAGGGTAAAAATCCGTTCAGCACGCCTATCATCAAATGCCCTGCCTGATGTTGCAGAGCATATTGTAATAAGCGGTTAACCGGCTGTAATAACGACGAAAATACAGGATGATGCACCAGCCTTATTTTTAAAAGCCGGGATAAGCCGGCCATAATAATCAGCATCCCACTTACCATGCTTACACCCTGCTGCAAGCCAGATAGCCATAGCTGCCTTCCTATCAAGCCCATCAGCAAGCCTAAAAAAGTGTAACTTAACATCCGGCCTACGTTGTAGGTTACCTTATCGGCAACAAGCAGCCACCAATTATTTTTTACAACCGGAACCGCGAAGGCCAGCGGACCGCACATGCCGATGCAATGCACACTCCCAAACAGGCCTATAAAAAACGCGATCTCGTTATTGCTCATTTGATATATAGTTCCTGGTGATACAAGTACGATTTTTGATTGCTTTGCCATTCAACGGTTAGCTGCCACTCCCCTGCCGGAATTTCCAGCCGGGGTAAATCAGCATCTATACCTTTATCGGTATTAAATTGGTAAGTGGCATCTAAGGCTGTATTGGCCGGCCGCATAAACTTTACCTTGCCCTTTGCCGGAGCCGTGAAATGAAAGTTAATGTTTTGATCTGTCAGCCTCACCAATGGTTGGGCATGGTCTTTAGTTACCTGTTCTTCCCGGTTATAGTCGTGGTTAAAGGTTAAACCTTTTTCATAATATTGATGATCGTAATCATCCGTAGGAGCCATAAACATGTAAATGCTCATCGCCAGAATAAAAAGCATGAAAGTGATCATACCCGTAATAATTGCCTTTCCCCAGTTCATTTTATCAATCGTTTATTGGTCCTATAAAAGCAGTGTTCACGGTTTGTATAACCCTTTGCCCACTTATTAGCTGCAGATGGATATCTGTTTTTGCAGCATGTATTTTTGATTCGGGCACGAGGATAAAAAATACCGCCTTAACCGCCCCCCCGCTGGCAATTGTGCCTGGCGCTTGTATATATTTTATTTGAATTGACGGATCATCAGCTCGGATAGCGATAGTGCGGCTTTTATCCGTTTTATTGATGATCTCGGCATTATAAATATTACTGATATAGCCGCCCGGCTGCTGCTGGTAAAGCATACCCGCGCTACGCATCACGGTGATGTCCATATCGCTCCTGCTTAAAACAAAGTAACTCAAAACGCCAAGCAACACAGTTATTACTGCTGTGTAGGCCATCATACGGGTGTTAAAGCTCGGTTTTTCGCCGCGGCGGATCATATTTTCGGAAAAGAAACCGATCAGTTTGCGGGGTTTATGGATCTTATCCATCACCTCGTCGCAGGCATCGATACACACGGTACAGTTGATGCAATCAATCTGCGTACCCTTGCGGATATCTATGCCCGTTGGGCAAACAGCCACACACAAACCGCAGTCAACACAATCCCCTTTGGGGTTTAACAGATTGGGTACTCTTTCAAGCTTACCCCTGGGCTCGCCGCGTACATCATTATAAGCCACCACCAGGGTATGCTGATCTATCAATACGCTTTGTAACCTGCCGTAAGGACAAATCAGGGTGCAAACTAATTCGCGCACCTGGCTGTACACCAGGTAAAAAACAATGGTAAATACCCAGATGCTAAAAAAACCTACCCAATGTTTATTGATGGGCTCAGTGATAATGCGGATCAATCCCTGGCTACCGATGATATAGGCCAGAAAAGTATTGGCGATTAAAAAAGACACCACAATAAACAGCTGATGTTTAACTGTCTTTTTAATAATTTTCTCTTTGGTCCAGGGCCCGGCATCCAGCTTTTTGCGTTTGTTGGCATCACCCTCTATCCAGATCTCTATCTTACGGAATACCATTTCCATAAATATGGTTTGCGGGCAAATCCAGCCACAAAATATTCGGCCGAAAGCGATAGTGAATAAAACAATACAAACCAAAAACACCAGCGATGCCAGCATGAATAGAAAAATATCCTGAGGCCAGAATACCTGGCCCAGCAAAACAAACTGGCGGTCCACAAAATTCAGCATTAACAGCGGCTGGCCGTCAATACGTAAAAAAGGGCCCGTGAAAAAGAAGATCAGATAAACGTAACTCAACAAGTTGCGCCACTTATAATAAGTACCCTTACGAACAAGCGGATACATCCATCTCCGTTTTCCACTTTCCTCCGCAACTAATAATCCGCTCATCTGTTCAGGTTTATTTTGAAGCCAGTTTTGTTGAGGCTGCTTCGTCAACCTCTTTTACCCCTTGCGGCTCTTTGGCTCCGGCAGGATGTGTGTCGTGGATTGATTTGATATAGTTGGCCACATCGGATATTTGTTTGGGCGATAATTGTTTTTCCCATGTAGGCATGCCCTTAGCAGCTACACCATATTTAATGGTTTTAAACAAATCGCTTATTTTGCTGCCATGTAACCAGTAATCATCGGTTAGGTTAGGCCCTACAACACCCTGCCCATGTTCGCCGTGGCAAGGCGAGCAGGTTTGTTTGAATATGGCCTGTCCCGACGCCAGTACAGCCGGATCAGAAACCAGTTTCACGGTATTTTCGTCAACGCGGTTAGCCGCTTTGCTCAGATATTCCTTTTTGGCAATATCCGCCTGGGCCACCTCGGTTTTATACTCATCATACTGCAACTGGCCTATACCCAAAACGTGATAAACCAGCAAGTATCCTACGGCAAATGTGATAGTGCCATAAAAAAGCACCATAAACCAGGTTGGCGTAGGGTTATCCAGCTCTTGTATACCGTCATAATCGTGCTCAATCAGGATTTCCTTTTCTTCCGATAAAGGCCTTAAAGAGAGTAATTTATTCCATACTTCTCCTGTGGGCTTTTTCTCCTTTTTAGCTGGCGCCATTTCCGCAGCTATCTGCTCCTCAGTATAGCCGTCCATTTTTAAAATGATGCGGGTAAGCACCTTAAATGTGCGCAACAACATCAGCATCACGGCCAAAAATAGTATTAGGGCTAAAATGATGGCCACATAACCAATCGCATTCATCACATCTCCGGGCAACAGGCTGTCATTGGCGGCAAGAGCCGGTTGTGCAAACAACAGCAAAGGCAATAAAATAGCTATCCGGTAAAATTTCATGATTGTGATTTTTGAGATGGGTTAATCAGGTTATCTTGCAGGGGCAGGTCGCTCATGTGATCCACGTGTGATTTGTGAAGGCGCATCAGCAAAACGGTTACTACGATAAAAAATACGAGGAATATACCCAACGAGGAAAGCAAATAGATCTGGTTTCCCGATATGTTTTCTGTAAACTGCTTAAACATGGCTATTTTATTTATTGGCTGTTTTATTTGCTTTAATATCTGTACCTAAGCGTTGCAGGTAAGCAATAATGGCTATGATCTCTTTATTGCTTTTTACCTTCATGTGGTCTTTAGCCAGGTTGTCGGCAATTTCCTTAGCCTGCTTGTCCAGGTCCTGGTTGGCCTTCTTTTCATATCCTATGGCGTAAGGAACACCCAATGTACGCATGGCGTTTATTTTAGCTACGGTTGTTGTAGTATCCAGTTTTTGAGTGATCAGCCAGTCGTAATTAGGCATGATACTGCCCGGCGACATCAGGCGCGGATCCATCAGGTGATTATAGTGCCAGGCGTTTCCGTATTTACCGCCTTCGCGGGCCAGATCGGGCCCGGTACGTTTGGATCCCCATAAAAAGGGGTGATCATACACAAATTCGCCGGCCTTGCTGTATTCGCCGTAACGCTCTGTTTCCGACCGGAACGGCCTTACCGTTTGCGAGTGGCAGTTTGAACAGCCCTCTCTGATGTAAAGATCACGACCCTGCAATTCGAGCGGCGTATATGGTTTTACACTGGCTATCGTTGGGATGTTTGATGATATGGTTAAGGTAGGCATCAGCTCCACAAAAGTTCCGATAAGGATAACCAGCAAGGCGGCAATCATTAACTTGATGGGCTTGCGTTCCAGCCTGCGGTGCCAACTGCTTTCGGGTACTAAAGTATGCACCGGCTCAAGCGGCATAGCCTGCGCGGCTTCGTTAGCCACCAGGCTGCCCTGCAGCATGGTGCGCGTTAAGTTATAGGCCATCACAATTACACCTAACAGATACATACCACCACCGATAGAGCGCATCACGTGCATAGGTATAATCCGCAGTGTAGTTTCCAAAAAGCTGGGGTACTTCAGCATCCCTTCGGCTGTAAACTCTTTCAGCATTAAGCCTTGAGTAAAGCCTGCCCAATACATCGGCACCGCGTAAAACAATATACCCAAAGTGCCGATCCAGAAATGGAAAGACGCCATTTTTTTGGAGAAGAGTTCGGTTTTATAGATGCGCGGAATCAGCCAGTATAAAATGGCGAAGGTTAAAAAGCCATTCCAGCCCAATGCCCCTACGTGTACGTGCGCAATAATCCAGTCGGTAAAGTGGGCCACGGCGTTAATTTGTTTTAACGATAACATGGGCCCTTCAAAAGTAGCCATACCATAAGCGGTAAGGCCAACTACCATAAATTTAAGCACTACATCATCCCGTACTTTATCCCATGCGCCGCGTAAGGTTAGCAAACCGTTGATCATCCCGCCCCAGCTTGGCGCTATCAGCATAATGGAAAACGCTACACCTAATGATTGTGCCCATCCGGGTAAGGTGGTATATAACAAGTGGTGCGGACCTGCCCAGATATAAATAAATATCAATGCCCAAAAATGCAGGATACTTAATTTATAGGAATAGATGGGCCGGTTAGCCATTTTGGGCAAAAAGTAATACATCATGCCCAGGTAAGGTGTTGTCAGGAAAAATGCTACCGCGTTATGCCCGTACCACCATTGTACCAAAGCATCCTGCACACCGGCATATACCATATAGCTTTTCCAGGCAGAAACAGGCAGCTCAACCGAGTTAACGATATGCAATACAGCAATGGTTACAAACGTGGCGATGTAAAACCAAATGGCAACATACAGGTGCCTTTCGCGGCGCTTAAATATGGTACCGAACATGTTGATACCGAATACAACCCAAATCAGCGTAATAGCAATATCGATGGGCCATTCCAGTTCAGCATATTCATGCGATGTTGTTAGCCCTAATGGAAGTGTAATCACTGCCGAAATAATAATAAGCTGCCAGCCCCAGAAATGGATCTTGCTTAAAACATCGCTAAACATGCGGGCCTTGAGCAAGCGCTGTAAGGAGTAATATACACCCATAAAAATAGCGTTGCCAACAAAGGCAAATATTACCGCGTTGGTGTGCAGCGGCCTGATGCGGCCAAAGGTGGTGTACTGGTTACCCATGTTCATTCCGGGCCGGTACAATTGTATTGCTACCAGTAGGCCAACTGTCATGCCTATGATGCCCCAAACTACGGTTGCTATACCAAAGTTCCGGACGATCTTGTTGTCATAGTAAAATTTTTCGGGTTGCATAAAATGGATTCTGTTTATGGTGTAAAATTATCGCGCTCGGTTGACCGATAGAATGATAAGAGTTGCACAAAAATGTGACTGAGATCACTTTTGTGGAGTGGTGGGTTCATCATCATCCAACAAGATCCGCATGGATGGTGTGTACAAATCATCATTTTGCCCGGTGCGTTGCGCCCAAAAAAAGGCGCCCAGAAATATCAGGGCCAGCAAAACGCTACAGCCGATCAGGAAATAAATAATGTTCATGTCAATTTTCTTTTTCTTGCCGCTATATGCGTGGCTAAGCTGGTGAACGAAATAATGGTTACGGTGCTTAATGGCATCAATACGGCGGCTACCAGGGGCGATAAATTGCCCGTTACAGCGTAGCTTAAGCCGATTAAATTGTAAGTAAGCGATATAAGGAATGAAAAGTGGATGATATGTACTGTATCTTTAGAAAACCGTAAAAAAGCTGGCAATTTAGAAAATGAGCAACCATCCAGGATGGCATCGCTACCAGGGGAAAAGTTATTTACATTATCGGTAACGGCTATACCCAGATCGCTTTGCTTTAACGCGCCCGAATCATTCAGCCCATCGCCCATCATCATTACCTTACCGCCTTTTTGTTGCAGGGATTGTATAAAATCGAGTTTCTCCTGCGGAGATTTGCTGAACTTCATACGGGCATCATCTTTAAAAAAGCGAATTAGCTCGTGCCGTTCATGATCCTGATCTCCTGAAAGTAAAAAGGTATCGTACTGTAAACCTAATTCAGGAATCATCTCCATACCCTCGCGATAATGGTGCGCCAAAGCAAAATATCCTACATACAAGTTATCAATAGTAACATATACCTTGGTTATATTGGCCACCCGGTCATCCTCATCAAATACCAATCTCGAATTGCCAATGCTGAGGTGATGAGCGCCAATCCGGGCCATGATGCCCTTTCCGGGAACCTCCATATAACCTGTTATTTCGAGCCTGGGCATGCTTCCCAACTTTTGGCATATCATTCGGCTCAAAGGATGATTTGAGTTAACACATACGCTGTAAATCAGTTGTTTTTCTTCTTCGCTTAATATGGCTTCTATTTTAACACTTGTGCCATCCCCCGTAGTAATCGTTCCTGTTTTATCAAATACAATGGTATCAATATTGGCTAATTGCTCCACCACTGCTGTATTTTTCAAATAAAAGCGGTTTCGATCAAAAATGCTTAACGCCGCCGACATGGTAAAGGGCGTACTTAATGCCAGCGCACATGGGCAGGCCACAATAAGCACAGCTGTAAAAGCTGCAAATCCTCTTTTTATATCCGATGGGAGCCAAAAAAGTAATGAGCCGAATGCTACTACCAACAGTACCACGGTAAAATATTTACTAACCTTCTCGTTAAAGGTTTTCATGCGGTTATCCTGCTGGCGGGTAAAAGCCTCGTTGTTCCACAACTGTGTAAGGTAACTTTGCGATACCGGCTTAACCACTTCCATTTCTATCGCTTCGCTGGTTTGGCGCCCGCCCGCGTAAATAATCTCTCCCAGGGTTTTGGTAACCGGCAGAGCTTCCCCTGTTACAAAACTGAAATCTATCAGGGCTTCTCCTTTAAGCAGAATCGCATCGGCAGGAATGATCTCGTTATGGCGGATAATCATCCGGTGGCGGGTATGCAATTGAGAAAGTGGTATTGGCTTCTCCTGCCCTTCGCTGATAATATGAACAGCTACCGGAAAAAACGACCGGTAATCGCGCTCGAAGGAAAGGTGGTGGTAGGTTTTCTTCTGAACAAATTTCCCTATCAATAAAAAAAACACTAATCCGCATAGCGTATCGGCAAAGCCGGCGCCACTATGGCTTACAATTTCAAATACAGTTCGTAAAAACAAAACTGCGATACCCAGGGCCAGCGGAAAATCAATATTTAAAACACGGTTACGCAAACTTTGCCAGGCCGAAACAAAATACTCCCGGCCGCTATAAAATGCTACTGGTACAGCAAACAGGATATTGAGCCAGCCAAAAAAATGTTTAAAGGTTTGCTCGTAGATGGACAAGCCAAAATATTCGGGGAAACTCAACAGCATCACGTTGCCAAAACAAAAGCCCGCAACAGCAATACGCTGAACCAGGTTATCTTTAGTGGCCTCGTTTTGCTTTTTTATTATATCGTGCAGGCTGATGAGGGGCTCATAGCCAATATCGTACAGTAGCTCAACCAGGTGCTGCAGGCTCAGTTTTTGATGATCAAAGCGAATATTGAGCTGTTTCTTTAAAAAATCAACCCGGCAATAATGCACAGCCGGGTTAATTTTATTTAACTGCTCCAACAGCCACAGGCAAGAGCTGCAATGGATATGGGGGATATAAAAAGTAACGATGCTGATCTGCGTGTCGGTATAATCTACCAGTTCGCTGATGATGGAAGGTTCGCTTAAATAATCAAAACGCTTATCGGTACGGGTACGGGTGGCTCCGGGATGATCGTTATAGTTGTAATAACTGCAAAGTTGATTGGCCGATAAAATCTGGAAAACGCTTTGGCACCCATGGCAGCAAAAGTGCTTGTCGTCAACAACATAAGCCGTTGTTTGGCAATCGTCGCCACAGTGGTAACATACCGTTTTTTCAATCAATCTGGTTCCAGTCATTGTGCATCCTGCTTTATCAACTCAAAGTTGCTTTTTAGCGGATGAATAAAGAATGATGAATAGTTGCTGAAAAGGTGACGGGCGTCACTTTTTTATTTGAGGATAAATAGGATGAGGATCACAATAATCAGGAAGGCGGGGCATCCGAAGAGATACCATCTTGCCCCATTTCCTCCCAGGTTAAGCCATAAGGCGCGCCGCCGCTTGTATAACCTGCAATATAAGCGAAAACATCGTCATGGACTGGTTCACCATCCTGCTCATTTTTTTGCCTTTCACTTTTTAACTGTTTCTTTTCCATAGCCGCAACAGTGGTTTTAATGCCATTTTCATAAGCAATACTCACCTCCACATCCAACAAACGCAGCTCTTTGATAGCGCAAAGCAAATCAACCCTGAAGTGTTTGGCATATCCGCGCACCTTATTTTTGCCCCCGTAAACGGCAAGCCATTGTTTTGCTAATAACAGGCGTTGGGGCCGTTTTGGTGTTTGTTTATGAGTGGACTTTTTTTTCACAGGTATGTGTATCAGAACTACAAATGTAAAAAAGTGAATAAAAAATTAGTGGTTAGATGCCGGCTTTTATCCCGTTGTCGGTGTCCTCACCGATGGCTACCGCGGAGGGTCTGCATAATTGTCGGTGAGGACACCGACAACGGGACAAAGGATACCGACAACGGAAAAAATTCATCATACTACCCTGTTAAAGCGTCCTACTTACTCCTTTGCTTAAACAACCAAGCAAACAAATCAGGCTCATCATAAGCTTTTAACCAGGAATTATGTTTAACACCCGGATACTCGGTATAGATAGGCGTTCCTCCATTCTTTTTCAGGGCTTCTATCATCATCCTCGAATATTTAACGTCATTAACATCATCCTGATCGCCATGGAACGCCCAAATTGGAATCCGGGAGATCAGCCCGGCTTTTGCCGTATCCGCAACAGAGCATACCGGAATGGCAGCGGCAAACAATTCCGGTCGGCGGGTTAAAAAATCGAACGCTCCCTCGCCACCCATCGAGTAGCCGGTGATATAAATTCGCCTGGTATCGATTAACCTCTGTTTGATTAAACGGTCAACCAGTTCAAGTGTTGACCTGGCGCTTTTAGTGGGTTGGGGAGTTGCCTGCAAGCTCTGCGGGAAGTGAGGAAATTTAACCCATACGTCCTTTCTGGCACACTGGGGTACTAAAATAAAACACGGATATTTTGCAAGCCCGGCGACATCAATCAGAGCTTTAGGCACACCTGCCAGTTGCGCCTCGTTATCAGTCCCCCGTTGGCCCGCCCCATGCAAAAAAAGTACAAGCGGGTATTTTTTGTATTTATGATAATGTGCCGGATACATTAGTCGATAGGGTAATGTATCTGTACCCGACAGATATTCTCCTTTACGGAAAACGGATTTATCCTGTGCTATCAAACTCAACTGAAAGGCTAAGTTAAGGATAAGGATGATTGTTAATTTTTTCAATGGAATTGTTTGCCGGCAAGATAACTAATCACCAAATTATTTTTTTAAATATTTGCGCAACCGTTCAATTGCATATATATTTGCAATCGAATGGTTGCAAATATAAAAAGAAGGATCTTTTATGTGATAACAGGGCGCTTTAAACTGCCGCCCGCCGATGGTAAAATATATCCGGATCTTGCCAAACATGGTAGCAGCCCCAAACTGGCAAGAAATTTATTATCATTTTAGCTCAACCAAAGAGATAAACCAATTAGCTCATATAAAAAACATTAAAACAAACCAGATGATACACAACACAGCAATCTCAAAAGACCTGGCTAACAAAAAACTTCACGTTATACGTGAGTTTGACGCCCCGGTTGAAAAAGTATGGAAAGCCTGGACCGAAAGCAGTTTATTAGATAAATGGTGGGCGCCCAAACCCTGGAAGACCGAAACCAAATTGATGGATTTTACTGAAGGCGGCTTATGGCTCTACTGCATGGCTGGGCCTAACGGCGAAAAGGCCTATTGCCGGGTAGATTTTAAAACGATAAACCCCGGACAAAGCTTTAGCGCGGTAAGCAGTTTTTGTGATGAGGATGGCAATGCCGATGACAACTTCCCGCGCATGTATTGGTTAAATGAGTTTATAGCAACCACAACCGGTGCAAAAGTTGAAGTGGCCATAAGCTTTGATAGCGAAGCTGATTTACAAAAAATAGTTGAAATGGGCTTTGAAGGCGGCTTTAACATGGGCCTTGGTAACCTGGACGAATTGCTACAAACAGAAGAGTTTTAAGAGTAGCCTGTTAATATAAGGGCGGCTTTAATAAGCGGCCCTTTTATCATTCTAAATCATTATTGCATTACCTAATTACCAAAGCTATTAGGTACAGATTGAAAATACACTACAAATTCGGAGCCTCCATCCGGCTCGCTTTTCACCTCTATGTAACCCTTATTTTCTTCAACGAACTGCTTGATAAGAAATAAGCCCAAGCCCGAACCAAGCTCCTGGTCGGTACCTTTTTCGGATATGGAACGCCCCGATGATATAAAAAGCTGTTTCAATTTCGCGGGCGGCATTCCTTTGCCACTGTCTTTGATATGAATGCCGGTAAAGCCGTCTTTCATTGTGTAAAAAACATTTATTTCCCCTCCTCTCGGCGTAAATTTGATGGCATTGCTAATAATATTTTGCAAAATGATCCTGATGTGTTGCTGATCACCGCTCACAAACATCCTCACATCGAAAGAATGCGATATCCGTTGTTGTTTTGAAGTATACACCGAATAGTAAAGTGCCAATACCTCTGTTGTAACATCGGTGAGCTCTACTGTTTCTGTTTGGAGTGTAGCGCCTGAGTGCTGACTGTTGGCCCAGTTTAGCAGGTTATTGGTTAACCCTGCAACAAGGGTCAACTGCTGATGGAAACTCTGCATAACCTCTTTCTGTTCGGCTTCATCCAACTCATCACTATCCATCAATTCAAGCGCCTGGAGCACCGATGCAAAGGGGCTTCTCAGATCATGGCCAATAATGGCAAGTACGCGGTCTTTGGTTTGATTAAGCGCTATAAGCTCACCCTGCTGGGCTTGTATTTCAGCTTTTTGCATGGCGATAGCCTGGTTGCTCGCCTGCAATTCGAGGTTAAGCTTGTTTTTAAGCTTAATATTACGCCTCAGCGAAAACAATACGCCAACTAACAGCAAAGCAAATGCAGCCACCAGGCTCGTAATAACCCTATTACTTTTTATAACCTGCCTGTTATATTCATTTTCTTTGACGAGTTTCAGGTTCTCGGCGTTTTTATCGCGCAAATGCAGGTAGTTAATCTCTTTTTCACTACGTTCATTGGTGAGGCTATCAGCGTAAGCTCGAGACATGGCCTGGTAGTGATAGGCTTTTTCATAATCGTTTAAGGCTGCGTAACACTGCGCCATTATCTTAACGGCGCGCTCAGTATCCCAGGGGGCGTTCAATTGTTTAGCTACTATAAAGCCTTTGTTGGCATTCTCCAGCGCCTGGCGGTAATCGCCCATAACATATTGAACTTCGGCGATGCCCGAATAAGCAAAGGTTTTTTCCCAATTATCCTGATAGTTGCGAAAATTAAGAGCCGCTTTGAAAAAAGACAATGCCTTCGGGTAGTTTTTAAGGTGGTAATAAACTTCGCCAAGGCGATTTAAAGCCATTTGAATCATGTGGTTGTCTTTGCATTGCTGGGCAATGTGGAGCGATTTTTGCAGATACTCAAACGCTTGTTTCCTCCGGTTGAGTTCATCATTACAAAGGCCAATGTTAAAATAGTTAGCAGACATTCTGGAACTGTCTTTCAATTTGGTATTATAAACCAGGGCCTGTTGAAACTCCGGTATGGCATCGGCAAACCGATTTTGGCCCAGGTAGATCAACCCGCGGGTATTAATGGCGCCAGCTAAGCCGGGAATGTAATTGATCTGCCCACTCAAGGCTACAGCTGAATCTGCATAGGTGAGCGATTGAAAAAAAGCTCCTCCTATATACTTTACTTTGGCAATATTAGCCATAGCTCTCGCCCTCTCTGTTTGTAGCTTAAGCTTTTTAGCGCCCGTTAAAGCGGCCTGCGCAAATGTAAGAGCGCTATCGGTTGATGAAAAGAAAAATTTCTCGGCTAACCGGTTACATATCGATACCTCATCAGCATTTTCAGGCTTCCCTTTAAAATGCTGATATTGTTTCAGCAAATCCATAGTATTTGATTGAGCAAGCGCATGACCTTGTGAAGCCATTAGTATAACTAAACCTATTATGGCAATCAGGATCGGGTTGCAACTGAAATGTTTAAACATCTGTTAGGGAATGCCGGTTAAAATTAAGCATTCGTTCTGTACTTTTTTCAAACGCGAACATTTTTTAATCGTTACGCCAAAAAAAGTTCAAACAAGTAAATCGGCAAAAATAGTTTCCTGAGATCTAACAATTTGTGTGATTTTTTGGCCATCTTTTATACTAATTGGGCGTAGTTAATTTTAAATGCAAAATCAAAAAGAGTTTATTGAAATTATTCAGCAAAATCAGGGCCTTATTTATAAGGTAGCCAAGGTATACACCAATAGCAAAGAAGACGAGCAGGATTTGTATCAGGAAATTGTTTACCAGGTTTGGAAATCCTTCGGCTCGTTTAAACGCGGTTCTAAAATAAGTACATGGATGTATCGTATAGCTTTGAATACCGCCATAGTTCATTTAAATAGAGAAAAACGAAAAGGAAGCCAGGTGCCCATTGATGAGGAATTATTAAATATGACCGATACGGCAGGCTCTTTAGAGGATGAACGAAGCGTGGCCTTATTTAACCACATCAAAACGCTGAACGAAGTGGAAAAAGGGATTATACTGCTTTACCTGGATGGAAATAGCTACGAAGACATTGCAAATATAACAGGGTTTACCCCAACCAATATCGGCACCCGTTTAGGCAGAATTAAACTGAAATTGAAATCAAAAATTACTTAACAGCATGGAACTGGAAGAAATGGAACACCTGTGGGCAGAAATGTCTGTCAGGATGGAAACGCAAAAAAAAATAAGCGATTCATTAATCATCAAAATGACACAGCTAAATTACCGGAACAAGATCAATAAAATATGGATACCTGAAGCAGCAGGATACCTGGTTTGTTTTGCCGAACTGGTATTTATAGTGCTCAATTTTCAAAAATTAACCACATGGTACCTTGTTGCATGCGGCTTTATATCGGCTTTAATTTTATTGATATTGCCGGTGCTATCGATCAGGGCAATTCGCACTATGCTATCCGTAAACATTGCAGCTAACAATTACAAACAATCATTAATAGCCTACTCAAAAGGAAAAACGCAATTGTTATTCGCTCAAAAGTCAAGCTTTTTTTTGGGGGCAGTGCTGTTGCTGGTGATATTTCCTGTTATGGGCATGCTCATTGGCGGCAAAGATGTTTTTAAGTCAATCAGGGTATGGTACTGGTATATTATTGTTTATCCTTTTTTTTATGCTTTTGCCGGGTGGGTTTTTAAACGTTACATGAAGATGGCTACGGATGCTGAGCATATTTTGAAGGAACTGGAACTTTAAGTTATCCGTCATTCCCTTTAACTACCGCCCAAGGGTTGCTATCTTCTCTTTAGCCGAATACTAAAAAAATTAGTCGTCATAAACTAACAAGAGTTGGATAAAGAAATTATCTTTGCCTATATGTCAAGGATATATACTTCAATAGAGATATGCGCTGGTGCCGGCGGTCAGGCCATCGGGTTGGACCAAGCCGGTTTTGAGCACCTGGCTTTAGTGGAACTCGAAAATCTTGCCTGTCAAACTTTGAGATTCAACAAGCCACAATGGAATGTTATTGAGAAAGATGTTAGAAATTTTTCTGCTACCAAATATGAAGGCGTCGACCTTTTTGCGGGAGGAGTACCTTGTCCGCCATTTTCGATAGCCGGCAAACAATTAGGTAAAGATGATGAGCGAGACTTATTTCCCGAAGCGTTAAGGTTAGTTAGAGAATGCTCCCCCAAGGCAGTTATGCTGGAAAACGTAAAAGGAATTCTTTCAGCCAAATTTGAAGGATACAGAAATCAGATTATTGCCGAATTAAATAGTTTGGGGTATCAATGTACATGGAAATTAATTAACTCTTCTGATTATGGGGTTTCGCAATTGCGGCCGAGAGCTATCCTTGTTGCATTAAAAAAAGAATATTTCGATTTGTTCACCTGGCCAGAAAAAAACCAACTTTTTGTGCCTTCAGTAGGCCAGCTTTTATTTGAAGAAATTACCTCGTTGGGATGGGACGCTTCGAATTGGGTTAACAAAGCGGCTCGGATAGCACCCACTTTGGTGGGAGGCTCAAAAAAGCATGGAGGTGCAGATCTGGGGCCAACCAGAGCAAAACAAGCGTGGGCAGAAATGGGCATTTGTGGAAAAGGACTTGCTGACGCCCCGCCTGCGGCCGATTTTACCGGCCTCCCCCGCCTGACACTGAAAATGACAGCACTAATCCAAGGCTTCCCTTCTTCGTGGAAATTTGTTGGAAAAAAAACGCCGGCCTACCGCCAGGTTGGAAATGCCTTTCCGCCACCTGTAGCAAAAGCCGTTGGAGAATCGATTATCAGAGCATTAAAATTACATGAACAAAAAAGCGCCAAGAGTACAAGGATCGAGATCGAAGCTGCGTGATTACTTTACTGAAAATGTAGGCGTAGTTTTGGATTCAAATACGTTAAGAGAAATTGCAGGAACCAGTGAATGGGCGCGACGTGTACGTGAATTACGCAACGAAGAAGGAATGAATATAGTTACCCATAACGACCGCAGCACCCTTAAGCCTGGTGAGTACATGCTTGTTAATCTTAAGCCTGTTCCTTCATTTGAAAGAGGAATCTCCAAAGAAACCCGAGCTTTTGTATTAGACAGAAACGGATTTACATGCCAAATGTGTGGTGCTGCTGCAGGAGAACCCAATCCATTCGATGCCAATAGAAAAACCAGATTACATATTGGACATATTATTGATAAATCAATGGGAGGAAGCGATGACCCTGGAAACTTACGCGCAATTTGCTCTGTTTGTAATGAAGGTGCATCCAATCTTACCCTTAACCGCCCCCAGGCTATCAAATTACTCGCACAAATAAGAAGAGCTCCATCATCAGATCAGCTCGATGTATTAAATTGGCTCATTCAAAAATTCCCGTTACAGGCTAAAACACTTACGGAAGATAAATAGCCGTCATTTCCCTCAACTACCGCCCAAGGGTTGCTATCTTCTCTTTAGCCGAATCATTCGACGGATCCAATTCTACCGATCTTTTGTAATTGATCAATGCTTTGGCCTTGTCTCCCTTGGTTTCGTACGCTTCGGCCAGGCTATCAAAAACATTTCCGGATTTGGGGAATAAAGTTGTATTGTATTCAAAAATAGCAATCGCCGCCTCATAGTTCTTTTTGTTCAGCAAGGCATAGCCAACGGTATTGAGCGCTGTTTCGGTATCAAAATTATAATCATCAGGGTATTTTATTTTCAGCTGCTGGTAGTCAGTCAGCAAGCCGGTGCCGGTGGCGTTATCCAGTTTATCCTGCAAGGCAGTAATCACTTGCTTTTTGGGTTGCACGTAAGGCTTGCCATCCAGTATGTTTTGTATGGCACCATTTATATCGTACAGAACATTCTGTTTGTTATTGGTCATCAAAATAACAGTTCGCCCTATTTTAGCATTGGCAGTGAGCAGGGCCTGGTAATTAAGCGCTGTGCCATCGTGCGTATGCCCTGCCAGTTGATTGCCATTCATTTCGCCGCCGCCCAGTCCGCATTGCCTGTCTGGCGCAAACGGAGTAAGCAACTCTCCGGTAGAGGCGGGACTGATGAGGCGGAAATGTTCCAGGCTTTGTTCCCACTTATAAAAATCATCAAGGGTAAGAGCCGTCCATCCGGATATTGACGTTGCCATTGGCGATTGTACTCCACTGTTATTGTACGATTTGGCCATTAACGGCGTATTCTCGTCGGGATCAACCAGGGCAGTTGTCATTTTTAACGGTTGCAATATTTTTTTCGTCACAAAGGCTGTGAAGCTCATGCCTGTTATCTTGGCTACAATCTGGCGTTGCAAAAACGTGTTACTGTTATTATAAGTATATTGGGTACCGGGCTCAAAATCCAGCTTCGCTATCTTTTTAAGCGAATCCATAGCAGCGGCATCGTTTTGGATATTTTTCCATTTTAATTCGGGCAGGCCGCTGGTGTATTGCAGCAGGTTTTTGATACTGATGGTTTGCGCCCATGCAGGCAAGCCGGTGATGTATTTGGAAATTTTATCGTCAACGGCCAGCTTTCCTTGTTCTTTGAGCATCATTATGGCAGTGGCATTAAACTCCTTGGCGATGGAACCAATATGGAAACGGTACCTGTCTGTAAGTAATGTTTGCCGGGTAGCATCTGTATAGCCAATCGCTTTGCGATAAACTTCTTTTCCCTGGTCAATAATCAAAACATTCCCGTTAAATAAGCCGAGCTGATTTGACCTGTTGATCAAAGCATCGATAGCGGTGTATTTGGTTTGCGCTTTAGCCTGGGCCGCAGCGATGATCAAAACTACAAAAAAGATATTTTTCTTGTTGATGAATGGCATACACTTATAGAATTATACAGTAGACCATTTTTTTGACCTGATGTTACAATACAATTTATATTTATGCCTTTATTTTAAAGTGCGGCCAATATTGGTGCTCCTATTTATGATATTTATAAAAAAGAATTTCTTAATATTTTCGAGTACCCTCAACCGTCGTTTCCTATCCGACAAAACATAGCTTTACGTATTCAAAGCGTATTGGTGATCAAACTATTGTGAGAAGAATTAGAAAAATTCAGCCGTTAAATAATCTTCTTTACACCTGGAATCAGCACAAAAAGCGCCCCTATTAAAAAGCTGCTCAATACAGCTAAGGGAGCCACCAACAATAGTTTAATAGCAGGATCGGCCGACCAGGTTCTTACCGAGAGCGATAATGAAATAATGGCCAGGGGATGAAGTATGTAAACGCCGTAGGAGCAACGGGCCAATTTGCCAAGCAGGGGCGATGATGAATTCCAATATCGTTTGCCGGTACTTAATAGGGCCGTCAGGATAGATAGCCCGACCCATTGTTCCCATACCGCATATAATAACGACTGCCAATGCAAGCCGCCCGAGTACCAGCCTATTGGCATATTAAGCTTTAGCTTGATAATAAAAAATACGGGGAAGAACAATAAGCATAGCCATGCCGATAGGGCAAGACGTTTACCTGTCCGTTCGGACAACGTGTTAAACCATTGATTACGGTAGGCCAGCAATCCAACGATGAACAATGCGATGTATTGAGGGAAATGCCCCAACTGGAAACCTAAAGGTTTAAGCACCCATCCTACCGGAAATAATATCCTGACCAAAAAACTGATGACGCCCAGCAGTACTGCAAACAGCAAAATTACACCCGCAGTTGGTACAGGTAAAGCGCTTTTGAATGTGGTTTTAATAAAGCGCCGCGTTACTACATAAATCATGGTGAAAACCAATAAGGCTGCAACAAACCACATGACACCAAATTCAATCCAATTGTTATAACCGCCCAGATACTGGAAGTAAGTAATATGCCTACCCTGGGCAAAATAATAAACCATGTAGCTAAGCAAAGGTGAAAAGATAAAGGAATAGAACAGCAATGGGATGCCCAGCCTAATAAGCCGGTCTGCAATAAATTTGCCCGCGCCCTTTCTGTCGTAAGAAGGGGGTGTGAAATAGGCCGACAACATGAAGAAAGACCCCATAAAAAAGGACTGGTTAATACTCACAAACAATGTCATAGGAAGGAGCGCGCCAATATGAGTTGCTTTTTGCGTGTAATACCAGCCACCAGGCGCCCCATAGGTAACCAATGTGTGATGAAGAATAACCAGTATAGTTAACAGCACCTTAATATTATCGATATAAAATAATTTACTGGGCTGCCCGGAATGGGGTTGAAACGATGTTGTATTAGATGGCATGGCTGATGTGTTGATGGTGTAAGCATACCTAATGCAGGTAATGATGGCAAACCTACAACAACAAAAACACCTGCCCTAAGGGGATGTTACCAGCAACAAACCTTTGTGATGAGCAACAATTAAATACTATACACCTGCTTAAGTTGTTGATAACGCGTATTGAAAATATCCAACTGAGTTCTCGAAACGGGCACCTTTGCTTCGGCAGTACCCAAAGTAAGCAGGTATCCCTGTGAGTTACCCGATACTTTTTCAACATGCCGCATGTTCACCAAATACGCCCTGTGGCACCGCAAGAAATACGGGTATGCAGCAAGCTGTGCTTCAAATTGTGTTAGCGAAATTCGTTTGAGCTCGTTATTGACAAGTCCGTCTTTACAGGTTGTCAATTCGATATAGTTGCCATCTGCTTTCACAAAAAGCAGATCTTTTAAATACAAGCTAAAATCATCTTGCTTAACTTGTGTTTTGATGAAGAGCTTTTGCGGTTGATCCTCTTTCACCGGCTCACTATCCAACGGGATAAATTGAACAACAAATGGCGAGCCTTTTTGGGATTGAAAATAAAAATCGCCCAGCCTCAAAAGCACATAAAACAAAGTGCCCGCTACAAAGCAGTTTCTTATCTCTTCCCACAAGTAGCGTACCGACCAATTATCCTCGTTCCGGTAAATCAAATCGCGCATTAAAAAGCTGGATGTACCCGTTAAAAGCAGCACAAAGCCTATATGCCCATACTCGCGAAGCAAAGTCCATTTTCTAAACAGCTTCCTTTTTTCTTTTAAATAGTTAAGAGTTCCAAAGTATGCATAGGTGATGATTGCGGGCGACGAGGCGTGAAAACAACAAATTAAAAAATAATTCATCTTTTGCTCCGGCTCATAAACACCAAATGGTTTAAACAACAAAAGAAACAGCAAAACAGCGCCCCAAATAACAGCAGCAGTTTTAGTCAAATTTTCTGACCGGTATCGCCGCGGATATTCAATCTCGTTAAGTAAATGCTCCTGGTTCAGATAAATTCGCATGCTAAACTAACCTTGGCTTTGCATCAAATTTATTAAATTTCCCGTCCTTAAAATGGATTTTCGCGAAACATATAGTTCAAATGCTAAATGCTATAATTGTTTACCATCAGGATGCTTTAATCCATTTATGTTCATACCGATAATGCTATATTGCTGTTGCAATGCAAACCCATTAACTATAGTGTTAGGTTGGCCAAGCACTTGTAATTATTCGTAAACAACAACCCCATCATAAAGAATTTACTGCAAAATATTTCCCATACATTCCGGTCCTTTTCATTTCAGTTGGATAGGTGTTAAATCATTATTGCTAAATAATTCATTTTTTTTAACCAGGAACAACTACATATATGAAGCAAAATTAATTTCCATTTCATACCCGCTTCAGTTCGTCAGGGTAGTTTTGAATCATTAAATCATTAGTAATTCAAAATTTAAAATAGGAGCAAAAATGAAAACGCAAATTAAAAAATTAGCAGCCGCAGCTTTACTGATAGGTAGCTGCGCTTATGTTTCCGCACAAGTACCTCCGGCAGTTAACATTCCCCCGGCACCCATAGGCCCTCCAGGTGTGGCAACGCCCCCGCCGCTGGCTAACGGACCTTTGTTACCAAACGCCGCCGGACCACAGCCATTACCGCAGCAACAATTGCAAAGCCTGACTACCATTAGCGGAAAAATTGCCGGCTACCTTACAAACGACCGTTATGCATACAATGCTTTTACACTCCAGGCAAGTAGCAACACAACTACTGTTATGTTTCCCGAGCATCTTGGTCAGCAACTGATGAACGCTGCAAAAAAAGGAGCAACAATAACCGTGAAGGGCTTTACCGCTACCGGGCCTGATGGTGTTAGCACTTTTCAGTTGGTAACCGCCACCGCCGCTGGTGTGCAGATTAACGATATGCCGCCGGTTCCACCGGCACAGCCTATTATTACTGAAGCAAAAACTTATTCGGGAAATATCAGCGACTTCAGGCGTGACCCGCAGGGCATGGTTAACGGTTTGAACCTCGATAACAAGGTGATGGTAGATCTTCCGCCACCAGCAACGGTACAATTGCAATCGTTGTTAAAGAAAGGTGACCAATTAGAGGTTTCGGGATTCAAAGACACGCCGCCTGCTGGTGTGGTGCTGGCATCAAATGCACCATTACTTATTCATCCGCAAACCATCACGTTAAAAGGCCAAACCTACCTGATCAGATAAATCCATATATCCCGGAAGGATTTTCTAACCGGGATATATTTCGCATTTAAAATCTTTTTTGTTCAACTACTTTATTAAATTGACGTTATCTAATAAAGCTTAAAATAAAAGATTGGCAACGCAGGAAAATGGTTCACACAATTGCTCCAATGATCAGGAGCGGGCTGCAAAACAAACCCGCACACTAATTGCGGTAATCATACTGCTACTGCTGGTGATCATCTGGCTTTGGGTTAAACCGCCGGTTCCACCTCTTCCTGCCTGGCGAACGCCTGCGCCACCACCGCCGCAAGGCCCGGGAATGGATGGCCCGCAAAAACAACGAACAGATAGTGGCGTCATTACCGCTTACCGGTATAATCCTCATTTGGATATCAATGCCATACAGCTTAAAACAAAGCATGCAGGCACAATCAGCATTGATTTTCGCCCGCATACGGCCAAAGCAGTGATGAGCATCGGCGGGTTAGGGCAAGATGTTACGGTTGATTATATTCTGCATCCAAATGATGAGGTTGTAGGATACCAGTTGATCAGCATTAAAAATAACCGGACCGGCGACAGTAAGGTTATGGAAGACCTTCCACCGCCCCCCGACGTTCCAAGCCACATCACCAGGAATTTCAGGATAGATAACCCGCTCCTGATCACAGATGAATACGGGGGCATTGTTGCCTTACGAAAGGATTCGCTGCTGTTTCATTTCAAGCCCGGCTTGGTTGATAATATTGCACCCCTGATTAAAGATAGCCATACGTTTGGCTTAATGGCAGTACGGCGAGACGATGACCTTGGTTTCGTAAACGTCCGTCACGACAAGGTGTATATCGTTGTTAGTGTTACTATTGATAACAAAACTTTTTTAGTAAGATGAAAATATTATTGGTTGAAGACGAAGCGAAATTAGCGGGCTTTATTGCCGACGCCCTCAACCAGGCAGGTCATAACTGTGATCATTTGGATGATGGAACCAAGGGCATGGAAGCTGCAATGGTAAATGATTACGATCTCCTCTTACTCGACCTGATGCTGCCATCTATGAATGGCTTTGAGGTAATTAAGGCCTTGCGAAGTTTTAATAATGAAACTCCTGTTATCATTCTAAGCGCACTTAACGACACCGAAAATGTTATAAAAGGACTTGACCTCGGCGCAATCGATTATCTTAAAAAGCCCTTTGACCTTGAAGAATTATTGGCAAGGGTACGCGCTGTACTGCGCCGAAGTTTAGCCCAGGGAAGCCTCAAATTACAAGTAGAAGACTTAAAAGTTGACCTGCTCAGCAGGGAAGTATCCCGTAATAATGTAAACATCATATTAAGCAATCGTGAGTTTGCTTTGTTGGAATATTTGCTGTCAAACCCCAATAAGGTGGTTACCAAATCGCAAATATTGGAAAAAGTCTGGGATATCAACTTCGATCCGGGCAGCAATGTTGTTGAAGTTCATTTATACCAGTTGAGAAAAAAAATGGATCGTGGTTTCGCTGTGGAATTGATACATACCGTAATTGGCCGGGGATATGTATTAAAAGGAGAAGTTACAAAAGGATAACACCAGCATATGTACAGAAAAAACTTCGGCATTAAATTAAAAATCACGATAGCATTTAGCCTGATCTTTATTTTGCTGAGTTTTTCGTTCAATCTATATTGTTACCGGCAGATCAGAAGCTTGATGATTGCCGATAATGATGCGGGCTTGCTTGCCCGGGCAAATGCATTGTTGAGCAAGATCGAGATTTCGCCGGTCATCATTCCATTGCCCGATAACAATACTGATATCAGGGTTTTCTACCATTCGGGCAGCAAAATCATCACTGTTTTTGAGTCGCCTGGAATTATAAAAAAAATCAAAACCCCTTTAAAAACGGGCGTAACTGATACGTTAGGCATGCGGGTTGCCTATGTTGTTAACAATAATGAGGAAAACCCGGCAGAACTGATATTAGTAAAAAGTGGGAAGCATCTGGAGGACAACCTGCGCTATTTACTTTTTTTACTTTTTGCCTGTAGCCTGATCAGCGTTTGTTTGGCCGGGCTAATTGCCTATGTTGTTGCGTTCTACCTATTACAACCTGTTCAACGTATCATCAATGCGGCAAGGGTGATTAATACCAATCAGCTTCGCGATGTTATTCCTGTTAAAAACACCAATGATGAACTACAAGAATTAACCGAAACCATTAATAGTATGCTGGTGCGTATAGACGAATCACTACAGCAACAACAAAACTTTTTTGCATCCGCATCGCACGAATTGAAGACGCCGCTGGCCATCATGAGGGCGGAAATTGAGGTGGAACTGATGAAAGCTAATGCCGACCATCACTTTACAGCACTGTTAAAAAGCCAACTCAACGAGATCAACCGGCTTCAACAGGTAGTGCAGGAGTTTCTGCTGGTAAGCCAGCTGAAGAGCGGCGGCATATCACTTTATAAAGAGCCTGTCGATCTGTCTTCTGTTATTTTAAAGCTCTTTAACCGGATATCACCGTTGTTAACTCCTAAAAAGCTGAAAGCAAATATAGATTTTGACCAGGAAACGGAAAGCTTTATGATCAATGCAGACCTTGACAAGCTGTTCATCATCCTACTGAATCTAACCGAAAACGCTATTAAATATAGCCCCGAAGGAAAGCTGATCAACTGCCATATCCAGGAAACTGCTGATAAACGTTTTATGCAGTTGAGCATTGCCAACACCATCTCAGAGGAAAACATTCCCACAACGAAGCTGCCAACCGCCTTTTACCGCCAGGATTTGCGCCAGAACGGCGCAGGGTTAGGTTTATGGTTATGTAAGGAAATTATTGAATTACATGAAGGGGAACTCGAAATTTCAAGCGTCGGTTATCAATTTACTGCTGTACTTACTTTACCAAAGCTTTAACAGTTTTGAATAAAACCTTATCGGCAATCAACAAATCGTTTTGCCCGTCAATATGAAGAAAAATTAATTTTCTGAATTTTACCATATCTATCGCAATATCAATTACTTAAATACAAACACCAATTATTGCTTCTTAAACAAAGTCTGAATGACTGATGTTGGAAATTCAATATGAGCGATAAACAAAACAACGTTACGGTAGATAAAAGGGTCATCTGGCCCTTACAATCTGTCAATTTCTTTATGGCAGACCTACAGGCGGGCGTGGGGCCTTTCCTTGGTATTTTCTTACTGGCCCACGGCTGGAAAAGCGGAATGATCGGTTCTGTTATGACCATCGGCGGCGTAGCCGGCATGATCATGACTATCCCGGCCGGGGCACTTATTGACGCTACTAAACGCAAACGGTTCTACGTAGTTATTTCTGCCATCTTCACCATCATTGCCTCCTGCATTATATTGATCACTCAGGATTTCTGGCTGGTCAGTATCTCGCAGGTAGCCACGGCAATTGCTGGCTCTGCCATCGGGCCTGCTATCATTGGCATCACGTTAGGCATTGTCAAACAAAAAGGGTTTAACCGGCAAAATGGCTATAATCAGGCTTACAACCATGCTGGCAACGTTGTTGGTGCTGCCTTGTCCGGATATCTCGGATATAAATTTGGAATGACCGCAATATTCATCCTTTCCGGATTATTTGGCGTTTTAGCCATTATATGTACCCTGTTGATACCGGGCAAAGCTATAGACGACAGGGCGGCCAGGGGAATGAAAGATGATGGAGATGATGCCAAAGCCAATGGCTTAAAAGTTTTATTGCAATGTAAGCCACTTTTGATCCTTGCGGGTGCGCTGGCTTTTTTTCATCTCGGTAACGGAGCCATGCTACCCTTATATGGAATTGCCGCTGCTGCAAACCATCAGGGTAATGCTTCCGTTTTTGTGGCGATGACTATTGTAATTGCACAAGTGGTAATGATAGCTACTTCATTACTGGCGATGCGTATGGCAGAAAGCAAGGGCTATTGGCTGGTGTTATTGATTTCATTTCTTTCGCTTCCGGTACGGGGCTTCATAGCGGCTCACATGATCAGCCATACAGGTTTATACCCTGTTCAAATATTAGACGGTATAGGAGCCGGTTTACAAAGCGTTGCTGTGCCGGGTCTGGTTGCTCATATATTAAACGGAACAGGAAGGGTGAATATCGGGCAGGGAGCAGTAATGACGGTACAGGGTTTAGGCGCCGCATTAAGTCCGGCTATCGGTGGCTGGATTGCACAAAGTATCGGTTATAGCACAACCTTTATGGTGCTGGGCGCCTTCGCCATTGGTTCTGTTTTACTTTGGTTGGTGTTCTCAAAAATGTTAAAAGAAGCTTGCTAAAAGCTGCTTGGGTATTAATTTTTCTTCATATGGACCAACTTAAAGAACAACGGAGAAGTCAATTAAGTTAAACGATCAATAAATAGTTAAATATGGAAACATTAGCAAAAGAACAAATAGCCCTGAGCGGTAGCGTAATGGGCTTCAAAGCAAATAAGCATGGAGATATTGATGCACTTGAAGTTGAAAATTCAGGTCAAATTCTGGCAATTAAATTTCCTCCGCATACGGCTGGTGCAATTATGCAAGAATTTACCACTGGCGAATCCGTGTCGCTTAGTTATCAAGAGGAAACACCAGGGCATGATCCTAAGGGCAATAAAAAAACCAAACTAAGATTGCTGACTTTAAGCAAAACAGATGGCATAAACTTGGTGATCGATGATATTAAACCTCAAAAAGCTTCCGGCGATACCGTTCCAGAAAATCTTTATTTCGATCATTTTGAACTTATAAAAGGTAAAAAGGGCGAACTGACTGGCATCAGGTCGGGCAAAAAGCTTATCCATGTCCACAAAGAAAACGAGAAGATAGGTGATGTTATCAGTGAGGGGGCTCAGCTTGAAATCATAGCGTTAAAAAGGGCCGACCAAGGTTTCATCAATAAAAACCAGGATGAGGTATATCATATCTAAAGCATTAAGGTTGATGGAAAAGAGTATTCCACAAAAAGGGTTAAATAATGTCTTCAGCTCCACTCATCTTCGCCCACATCGGCGATTTACACATCACTAAAGCCAGGGAGCAAAATTATATTGATCTGCTCTCCATTGTGGCCCAGATCGAGACTGAGTTAAGCAACCAGCTCGACTTCGTGCTGTTACCAGGCGACAATGCCGATAACGGCCTGCCGGAACAGTATAAGCTTGTGGCAACTGCTTTAAAAATGCTGAGCATCCCGGTTTACCTGCTTGCCGGCGACCACGACATGGAGCAGGGTGGCCTTGATTATTTTTACCAGATGCCTGTAGCGCGCCAACTGCCACTATCCGTTGCGATTAAAGGAAAACGATGCTTGTTTATTGATGTATGCGGCAGCGGTAGCGGCGGGCCAGATTTCAGGATCGGCAACCAGCAGTTTGCGTGGTTGCAAAAAGAACTGGATGACTCTAAAAATCAAGATGAAGAAATCTTGCTTTTTATGCATACCTTCCCGTCAGATCTTAAAGATAAGGATGAACAAGTGAAGCTTAACAGGCTGCTCGAAACATACAGAGTTGTTTTGGTAGATATGGGACATACCCATTATAATGAGATTACAAATAACGGCCAGACCGTATTTACTGCCACCCGGTCTACCGGCCAGATTGAGGAAGGGCCGGTAGGCTACAGCATTATCAGCATAAACCAGGGAATTGTAAGCTGGCGATTTAAACACCTGGCCGATCCGTTCCCCTTTGTGCTGATCACTGCTCCGGCTGACTATCGTTTAATCAACAACCCCAATCAGTTTGTCAGCGGGAAATATAGGGTATCAGCAACGGTTTTCGGGTCGAAGCAAATCGAGCGGGCTGAATTCCAGGATGCCCAGGATGAATGGACCGAAATGATTTTCAACAATTCGCAGAAGACCTGGTCAGCAGAGATTGACGCTGCAAACCAGCCTCTTAATAGTGTGACCGTAAAGGCCACCGACCAAACGGGGCGCCCCGGACAATGGACGATACATCCGGCAACGACACAGTATAAACTACCCGAACGTGTTAAAGACGGTAGCGACGTAGACACCATAGGTGCCTGGACCGAAAACGGCGTGTTCGGCACCCAGCTTGGTCCAAACAGAAACGGAAAACCTTCCTGACAACAGAAAATACATGAATAACACCCTTATCTGGATTATTTCCTTCCTGGCTATTGCTGGGGTTATCATCCGCCCGTTTAAAATAACCGAGGCCGTTTACGCGGTTGCGGGCGCCGCTTTGCTGCTCTTATTTCAAGTTATTAAGCCCGGCGATGCGCTCTCCGGAGTATCAAAGGGCTTAGACGTATACCTTTTTCTAACCGGCATGATGCTGCTGGCCGAAACAGCAAGGGAAGAAAAGTTATTTGATTGGCTGGCAGCCCACGCTACCCTGATGGCCAAAGGTTCATCTAACCGGCTATTTTTGCTCATTTACCTGGTTGGCGTGGTGGTTACTACTTTTCTTTCAAATGATGCTACAGCCGTTGTATTAACGCCTGCAGTAGCAGCTGCGGTAAAAGCAGCAGAGGTAAAAAAGCCCTTACCCTATTTACTGATCTGTGCATTTATAGCCAACGCGGCATCTTTCATGTTGCCGATATCAAACCCGGCCAACCTGGTTATCTACGGCAGCCACATGCCTGCTTTAATGCATTGGCTGAGCCTGTATTTTATACCATCTGTTTGTGCCATAGTGGTAACCTATTTGATGCTGCGCTTTACCCAGCGCAATTGTTTTAAAGAAAAAATTAAAACAGATATCGATTTGCCCCGGCTGAGCCAGGAAGGTAAAACGGCCTTCATCGGTATCGGAGCAACAGCAATCATCCTGCTCATCTCTTCGGCAATGGATATTCAACTGGGCTTGCCTACGGCCATCACAGGTATAATCACGACAGTAATTGTCCTTTTAAAAGCTAAAAAAAGTCCGTTGATCATTATTAAAGGTATATCATGGGCAGTACTTCCGCTGGTAGCCGGGCTGTTTGTGATTGTTGAAGCGCTCAACAAAACCGGCATGATCCAAAGTTTGACTTCAGCATTAAATTATAGCATCTCGCACTCGGTATCTGGCGCAGCCTGGCTCAGTGGCGCTGCAGTAGCGGTTACTTGTAACTTAATGAACAACCTGCCTGCAGGCTTGATAGCCGGAAATATTTTACAAAGCGGCCACACGCCGGAAATGGTTAAAAGCGCTGTTCTCATCGGCATAGACCTTGGACCAAATCTTTCTATAACCGGCTCCCTGGCTACAATTCTGTGGCTGGTTGCTTTACGGCGGGAAGATCAGGAGGTGAGCGCCTGGACCTTTTTGAAATTAGGCGGGGTGATCATGACTACGGCATTAATTGCTGCGTTAGCCGCGTTATGGATATGAAAAGCAAAAATAATTGGCAGGGACTCACATCAGGCTAATTCAACGCTGATCAAATCTTAGCCTGCTGGCATTACTGTTTAAAGGGCCGGGTGTTTTGATGAGCCAATCTCAAACTAATTCTTGCCTGATTTGTTCAAACCTGTTAAAGTCGGGAATCAACTCTATGATTTGGAGTTTGCCGATGAAGGCTTAAAATATGACGGTCATGATCAATCAATTCCCGAAATACTTAATAATGCCTACCAGGCTATTCAATTAAAGTACGGAGAGCCGGATAACTCGCATCCGTTATCGTCATGGACGGAAGGAGAAAACTTCACCGCATACAAATGGCTAATAGGCGAAAAAATTATTGAAATTACTGTAAACAGGATAAATATACAATTTGGCGTTAAAATATCAATTTATAAGCCATCAATCAAAGCGACTTCAATACCATAGCGTATTCCTGTCAGTCAGCCTCCTCTAAGTGTTAAAGTTATATTTTAAAATGAGATAATTAGGCGATCAATTGTATATAGCTTTTATAATACAACAAAGCGTTTACGTTAACCTTAACCAACTGTTCTACAACACATAGGAGATTTGTAATTCCACCGGAACATCTTTAACCCTATTACAAGAGTGATCAAATTCCATAAACCGTTTCTTCAAATTGAACTTGAAAATATTGAGTTCCTTGAAAATCTTCAAAATGTAAACTATCTGTTACATTTTTTGTCTTTTTGTGCATGCAAATGGAATTTTAAGCCAATCGGTACGTTAAGCTTTAATCCGTTTACCAAATAATTCCTTAACATTGAGACTTTGTAGATCTTATATCCTTATTTATGAGCCAATATAGATCCTTTACTGACGTTGAATTAATTCTAAAACTCAGACAAGGAGATGTTGCAGCCTTTACAGAAATCCATACCCGTTATTATGGCTTACTTTACCGGCACGCATTACAACGTTTAGGGGATAGTGAAGAAATACAAGATATTTTACAGGAACTTTTTTCGTATCTATGGGATAACAGGGAGACAAATCAATTTGAAACAAGCTTGCCTGCATATCTTTATACTGCCGTACGCAACCGCATCCTTAATGTATACAGGCGTAATAAACTAAAATATAACTATTTTGATTCCCTGCAATCATTCATAAACAACAACTCTTCCGAACCAGACGAAAACATTCGCATAAAACAGCTTTCTGCATTGATTGAAGCAGAAATAGCAAAATTACCATCACAAATGCGTATGGTATTTGAAATGAGCCGAAAATCAAATCTTTCGCACCAGGAAATTGCCGATAAGCTCGGCATTAGCGTTTTAACTGTGCGAAAACAGGTACAAAATTCTCTCAAAATTCTAAAAGTCAAACTCAAATCTTATTTTTTTATCACTTTTTTATAATTCCATCTACTCTATAACGGCTTTTTATTTGTCTTTAACACAATCAATAGCAAATTTGATTGTGTTATGAATAAAAAGGACGCCGAAGATCTGATTGAAAGATACCATACAGGTAATGTTTCCGATGAGGAAAGGGCCATTATCGAAACATGGTATCTATCCTTCCGTGCAAACAACCAAGCTCCCCCTATTGCTGATGAGACCTTTCTGCAGTATCAACAGGAAAGCATGGGCAATCTGCTTGAGCATACCCGGAAGGGCAGGTTAGGAAACACCAATCTCTGGCGGCGTATGGCAGCGGCAGCATCGGTAATCTTTGTTATGTCGTTAGGTATATACCTGTTCATTAAACGTAAACCCCTGGACTTACCTCCCAGGAAAACGATTGCTGCTGATCTGCTCCCGGGGGCTAACAAAGTTACGCTAACCTTGTCAAATGGCAGCCAGGTTGTACTTACTGGCGCTAAAAACGGACGGGTGGCCAGCGATGCAGGTGTGGCTATCAATAAAACGGCAGATGGCAGTGTTTCATACGCTCACAAATTAGCCGGTGAGCAAAACGACGATCAATTATTTAATGTAGCTACCACCCCGCGTGGCGGCCAATACCAGTTTACCCTTTCTGACGGTACCAAGGTTTGGCTCAACGCTGCTACCACCTTGAAATTCCCGGTAGCATTTAAAGGTAACGAGCGCAAGGTTGAGCTTAATGGCGAGGCTTACTTTGAAGTTGCACACGATGCAGGCAGGCCGTTCCGCGTGGTTTCAAAAGATCAAACTGCAGAGGTTTTAGGCACACACTTCAACATCAACTCATATGAAGATGAAAGCGTACTGAGCACTACCCTTTTGGAGGGCAGTATAAAAGTAGTTTATAAAGGGAACAGCAAAATTATTAAGCCGGGAGAACAAGCCCGGTTAAAAGCTAACCAGTTTGACATTGTTAAAGCTAATACCGAACAGGTTATAGCCTGGAAAAACGGATTATTCTACTTTCAGGATGCCAATCTCAACGAAGTTATGCGCCAGCTGAGCCGCTGGTATGATGTAGATGTGAAATTTGAAGGCAATATCCCGCCAAGGGAATTTTCGGGAGGGATTTCCCGCAATGTTAAAGCATCACAAATCCTTGACATTTTAAGCTTTAAAAAAATCCATTATAAAATACAGGGCAGAACTATAATTATTACCCCTTAAACAAAACCCATTGATATATTAAACTAACAATTTAAAACCTTAAAAAAATGAAGAAAAAACTACAACGCAGCCCTTAGTGGCAATCACTCTCAAAGGTTGTTAATTTAAAAACGTACCCCGACGGCAATCGGGGTACGAAATATTTGAGTTAACCCCTTTCCATTTCCGGAAAAACGAATTAATTGAAGCTAATCGTGTATTAACCCAAACTCATCAAAAGTATGAATTATAATGCTTTTTCTGTTGCCATACATCCAAAATGGCTCACTAAAAAAATCCTCCTGGTTATGAAGTTGACCACCATTTTTTTAATAGCAGGTGCGCTTCATTGCAGCGCCAAAGCTTTCAGTCAAAAAATCAATCTCAATGAAACCAACAGTTCGTTGGAGAGTGTGCTTGGCAGTATCAGCCAGCAAAGCGGATACGTATTTTTCTATGATTCAAAAGATGTGAAAAATAAAAAAGTTACCGTGAAGCTGGCAGGTGCCTCTCTTTCGGAGGCACTTGAAAAATGCTTGGAAAACACGCTGTTAAGTTACAAACTTATGGATAAAACCATCATCCTACAGGAAAAAACAAGCAGTAATACCCAACAGAAAATCCAGGCTGCCATACCTATAAGCGGGCAGGTAACCGACGACAAAAACCTCCCCCTACCAGGTGTTACTGTAAAAATAAAAGGGAGTGTAACAATTACCGTTACTGATGCCGATGGTAAGTTTAAGATAGATGCACCAAATAGCAATGCAGTACTGGTTTTCTCATTTATCGGGTTTACCACTGTAGAACTGCCGGCCACCACCGGATCAGCTATGAATGTTCATCTTGTTCCTGACGATAACAAATTGAATGAAGTGGTTGTAGTAGCATACGGCACACAGAAAAAGGTAAATCTTACAGGTTCAGTAACCTCGGTGAGCGGGAATGACTTAAACTGGAAACCGGTAGGCCAGGTATCAACGGCACTGCAAGGTATGGCTTCGGGCGTTACAGTTACGCAAAGCCAGGGTCAGCCGGGAAGCGACCAGAGTACCATACGCATCAGGGGTATTGGTACATTGAACAATAGCAACCCACTGGTTTTGGTTGATGGCGTTCAAACCGATATCAACAATGTAGACGCTAACGACATTGCCTCTGTTTCGGTGTTGAAAGACGCGGCTGCCTCTTCAATTTATGGTGTAAGGGCTGCTAACGGCGTAATTTTAATCACTACCAAAAGAGGTGCAAATGGCAAAACAGCGGTTACGTATTCTAATTATTTCGGATGGCAGAGCCCAACCCGCCTTTCAAAATTTGTAGGCGCACAGGAGTTTATGCGTTTAGCAAACCTGATGTATACTAATTCGGGCTCAGGGGCTGTTTATTCTGATGCGCAGATAGCTCAGTACGACAATCCAAACCGCGACCAAAATTTATATCCAGACAACTACTGGCTTAAAAAAATACTTACAGGCAGCGGCTTTCAACAGCAACATAGCTTAGCGGTATCTGGCGGCGGCGAGAAAAACACGTACCGGTTTTCTACCAACTATTTTAACCAGGACGGTTTGATCAAAAACATGAATTACGACAGGCTTACCGTAAGGTTGAATACAGATACAAAGATCACCAAACGCCTGGACTTCAGCGCCGACATATCGGCCAATATATCTAATCAAGTGGAACCACAAGGGGTTTCAGGCTCGGCCTGGTATCAATTTGGGCAGGGAGCTGTAGCCAACCCGTTAAATGTTGACAAATATACTGATGGCACCTGGGCTACACTGCGCGGTGGACAGAACCCTTTAAGGCTTCAGGATGAAGGTGGTGTTTATAGTTACAAAAAGAACCTGTTTATCGGAAACTTTAAACTGAACTACCAGATTATCGATGGCTTAACCCTTACCGGAACCGCATCTGATAATTACCAGAGTTCATACAACAGCTTGCATAATAAGGCATTTGACTATATTCAGTATGATACAAAAAAAACACTAACCATTGGCCAAAATGATATTACCAAACAATATACAGGCTACTGGTTCCAGAATTACCAGGGGCTTATCAACTACAAAAAAACTTTTGGCAAACATAACCTTAGCTTTTTGGCGGGCGCTTCCCGGTTAAGCGAAAACTACGATTACCTGACTGCATATAGAAAGGATATTCCTGATGGCGACTTGTCGGAGATCAATGCAGGTTCGGCCAATACCTCAACCAATAGCGGCACCGCTACCGAATATCTCTTGATATCCTATTTCGGAAGATTCAACTATTCTTATGACGACAAATATTTGTTTGAGGCCAATATTCGCCGCGATGGTTCTTCCCGTTTTCCTAAAGGGTCAAATTACGGTTGGTTCCCGTCATTCTCTGCCGGCTGGAATCTTGCCAAAGAAGAGTTCATGCAGGATTTTTCGGGCATCCAGGAATTAAAACTAAGGGGATCATGGGGTAAACTTGGCAATGATAATCCGCTTTCTACTTCAAGCGCCGTAGTTAATTACCCATACCAGTCAACCTTCAGCTATAACAACAGTTACCCTTTTGGCGGTACGCTGAATACCGCAGCCAGCCAAAGTGTTTATGTGAACAACGGGCTAACCTGGGAGACTACCACGATGGCTGATATCGGCTTCGATTTAGGTATCTTGAATAATCAACTGACCTTTACTTTTGATTACTACAACAAAAATACCGACAACATTTTATACGCGCTGCCTATACCAGCTTCTGTAGGCTTTACTGCCGCATACCAAAACGCGGGCAGCATGAACAATAAGGGTTATGAATTCAGTGTGAATTACAAGGGCAAAATCGGCTCAGATTTTAAATACTCAGTAGGGGGTAATATCTCTGATGTGAAAAACAAGATCACCGACCTGAAAGGCACTGATTATTTAACAACCGACAATAACAACAATACTTTTGGATATGTAACAGGGCAACCTATCGGGTCTTACTACGGTTACCAGGTTGAAGGTATCTTCCAGTCGGCGGCACAGGTAGCTTCCCATGCCAAGCAAACTACAGGTACCGCAGCAGGCGATCTGATCTACAAAGACCAGAACGGTGATGGTGTGATCGATTCTAAAGACCGTGTTTATTTAGGCAGCAATATCCCCCGTTATACTTTTGGCTTTAATTTAAGTGCCAATTATAAAGGTTTCGACTTTGCAACCTTATTACAGGGCGTTGGTAAGGTTGATGTAAGTACCCTGGTTATGGAAAGAGCGCCAACAAGTACCGATGGTAACTTCAAAGCCAGTCAAGAAGATAGCTGGACGCCAACCAATACCGATGCTAGCTATCCGCGCCTAACCACCTCGACACAAAATTACCAGGCCTCTTCTTTCTGGATCAAAAGCGGATCGTACTTAAGGGTAAAAAGCATGCAGCTGGGTTATAACTTTGAACCGGCCCTGATCAGCAAACTGCATCTATCTAAATTGAGATTTTACGTATCAGGACAAAATATGTTTACGTTCAGTAAACTACCAAATGATATCGATCCTGAATCGCCAAATGATAATCGTTACTATCCGCAGGTTAAAACCTACACCTTTGGTATAAACGCAAACTTTTAAAGCAACAGAGATGAAAAAAATTCAATATATAATTTTAATACTGGCTGTTATAACTGTGAGTTTTACGGCCTGTAAAAAAAACGAGCTTGATAAACAACCTTTAGATGCTTCTTCAGCGGCCAATTTTTGGAAAACAGAAACCAATGCCGTACAAGCCGTTAATAATATCTATCGCTATTTAGGCGATTTTACCGACAGGATATTCCTGTCATGCGCTACAGACGATAGTTACTCATGGAGCAACTGGCCAGATGATATCCAGTATGCAGGTAACGGAACCGGTACAGCCAGCAACGGGGTATTCAGCCACTACTGGTCAAACTTTTACACCATGATAGGTGCCGCCAACAACGTACTCGACAATATCAACAAGGTTACCGGCATGACCGATGACAAGCGTAAGCGCCTCATCGGCGAATCGCGCTTTTTAAGGGCCTATGCCTACCAGCAATTAATTGGCATGTACGGCGATGTGCCACTGATTACCCATGTGCAGGCAATTAGTGAATTTGATGTAGCAAGAACGTCAAAAGCCACAGTATCTAAATTTATCGTAGCCGAACTGGATACCATAGCCACATACCTCCCCTTAACCTATGCCACTGCCGACCAGGGAAGGATAACCCGCGGGGCCGCTATGGCTTTAAAAGCCAGGACTTTGCTTTACAATGCACAATATACCGAAGCCGCCACTGCGGCAAAAGCGGTGATGGATTTAAGCCAATACAGTATAGATGGCGATTACCTGAGCTTATTTAATGGGAGCAATAAAACCAGCCCCGAAATTATTTTGGCCGGCCAGTACCTGGCTAACACTTACACTAACGCAACAGCCACCTGGGTTGGCGGCCCCACGCTTGGCGGCTGGTCGCAAGTGGTGCCATTGCAAAAACTGGTTGACGATTATGAATGTACCGATGGGAATACCATTGATCAATCGGCCTTGTATAATCCGGCCAAGCCTTTTGACAACCGCGACCCCAGGCTTAAGTTAACGGTTGTGGTGCCGGGAACGACTGTCAACGGCAACGTGATTGATGTGACAAGCCCAAATTCGATTGATGCTTTAGGTAAAAATAACGCCTCGTTTACCGGCTACTATTATAAAAAGTATATCCCGACTGTGATTTCAGGAAATTGGGATTCCAACTCCTATAATGATATCGTACTGATCAGGTATGCAGAAGTACTGCTTACTTATGCTGAGGCTAAAATTGAAGCCGGTAGCATTGATCAGTCTGTTTATGATGCCATTAACAAAGTTAGACAAAGGCCCGGAGTTAATATGCCCGCACTTACCGCCGCAACAGCATCAACGCAGGTACAATTACGTGCCGCTGTAAGGAGAGAAAGGCATGTGGAGTTCCCGATGGAAGACAACCGGTTGTTTGATATCCGCAGATGGAAGATTGCCGAAACGGTGATGCCCGGTAACGCCTATGGCATTCTTAACTATTTCAATACAGCAAGGGCAGATTACGGCCAACACGTTCTGGTTGAAAAACGCCAGTTCAATGTAAGCCGCGATTACTTATGGCCAATTCCGCAAAACGAGATTGATCTGAATAAACAGCTCGTGCAAAACCCGGGTTGGTAATTAAAAATTTCCGGGACGGCGGCATTGCCCGTCCCGGAAATTTTATTTTATATGAAGTATGCGCATTGGCTTAGTGCATAAAATTTTAAAGCCGAACCCTCATCATAATTCCCGGTTCAACAGAGGAATAGTGGTTCGCTACGAGCGAATGCTTAGATGATGAATGCCAGGCGGATCTGGGTTTTAATATTATCATCGCCCATAAATCCACCGTCGCGCTCTTTGGCATGATACTACTTTATTTTTACCTTTTTATTGATATAAAATTGTTCATTTACCAGAAATTGAAACATCCATGAAAAAGTTTTTCCTGATCATTTCTTTCATCTTATCATCGGGATTGGCTATATCCCAACAAAAACATGTTTTTTCTTTAGGTAAAAGCGCTTTTTTGCTGGATGGGAAACCCTTTCAAATAATCAGCGGCGAACTGCACCCGGCCCGTATCCCCAAAATGTACTGGCGGCACCGCATTCAAATGGCCAAGGCTATGGGCTGCAATACCATTGCAGCATATATTTTCTGGAACTACCACGAACAGCAAAAGGGTGTATTTGATTTTACAACAGAAAACAGAAATATAGTCGATTTTATACGCATGTGCCAGGAAGAAGGCATGTGGGTGTTGCTAAGGCCGGGTCCATACGTATGTGCCGAATGGGATTTTGGCGGCCTGCCCCCTTACCTGTTAAGCATTCCGGATATTAAACTCAGGTGTATGGACCCGCGATATATAGCCGAGGTAACCAGGTATGTGGATGTGCTATCACAACAGGTTAAAAATTTACAATGCACCAGCGGCGGGCCTATAATAATGGTACAGGTTGAAAATGAGTACGGCAGTTATGCCAACGACCGGGAGTATATTAAAACCTTAAGAGGGCTTTGGGTAAAGAATGGTATTAACGTACCTTTTTACACCGCAGATGGCCCTGCTGCGTTTATGCTGGAAGCTGGTGGTGTTGACGGCGCCGCAATAGGGTTGGATAGCGGTTCGGGAGATGCTGATTTTGAACTTGCGGCCAAACAGAATCCCGATGTTCCGTCTTTCAGCAGTGAAAGCTATCCGGGATGGTTAACCCATTGGAAAGAGAAATGGCAAAAACCAGGAACCGACGGTATTTTAAAAGATGTTACTTACCTGCTTGAACATCAAAAATCGTTCAATTTATATGTTATAAATGGCGGTACCAATTTTGGCTATAATGCGGGTGCCAATGCTTTTACCCCAACGCAATTTCAGCCCGATGTTACCAGCTATGATTACGATGCTCCAATTAATGAACGGGGAGAGCCCACACCCAAATACTATGCCCTACGTAACCTGATAGCTAAATACGTAAAGTATAAAATCCCCGAAGTTCCTAAATCGATACCAATAACCGATGTTCCAGCTTTTGATATGAAGCCCGTTAATACCATCTGGAACGTACTGCCTACTGCTGTTCAATCGGCCCAACCGGTGCCCATGGAAAGCCTCGGACAATACAGCGGTTTTATTATGTACCGAACTAAGTTAATAGGCCGTAAAAGCGGCAACCTAACCATTACTGAACCACATGATTATGCCCTGGTATTATTAAACGGCAAATTAGTGGATACCATTTACCGCGACGGAGGCAAATGGACCATACCACTGCCTAAAACTGATGTTAAAGACCCGGTGCTGGATATCCTGGTTGAAAATATGGGACATATTAATTTTGCCCAGTACATGGTTGACAGGAAAGGGATTACCGATAGAGTTACCCTTGAGGGTATGACGCTCACCAACTGGCAAATATTCAGGCTGCCACTGGATGATCAGTTTATAACAACACTCCGAACTACAACTGGTACTGATTTTCATGATGGTGTTTTTTTCAAAGGCAGCTTCCGATTAAAAACGGTAGCCGACACCTATCTTGACCTGAGTAATTTTAAAAAGGGTGTGATTTGGGTTAATGGCCATAACCTGGGCCGTTACTGGAACGTGGGACCTCAATTCCATTTATATTGCCCGGCCAACTGGTTGCAAAAGGGAGAAAATAACGTCACCATTTTTGATTTGCATCAGCAAACAGGCGCAACCATCAAAGGAGTGAAAACCCTCGAGTAGAAAAAGAAGTTCGAGAAATGCGCACCATAACTGATCTGAAAGGAATGAGGTTGGAAGTGGAATGATATTCCAAGAATTAAAGAGCGCCAACCTGCTATTTGGCTGAACCGTAAATTTTGAGATTACAGAGCAATAGCTATGCTCTGTTTTTGATGAATTACGGCATTCGGTAATGGGTAAGAACAAGTGACTGCCTACAAATGGCTGGTTCGAGTATATTTCTCCATTTGACTACAAAAATCGAACTCTTTTATAGGTTATTTGTAATTTGCAGCGGGTTGGAAAGATGATAGCTATATGCCGCTAACTCTTTTTCTTGCCAAATACGTTGCAAGTGCACTGCCGATTAGTCCGCAAAGAGCCCCAAACCCAGTCACGAATATGATGGTTATAATCCAAACAGCAATAGTGGGCTCATTTTTGATATTACCAGTATTTGCTTTTAAAAACATTGAAATCTTCCAACCGATTGTTGAATCAAAAAAGCCAACAGCGGCTGCAATTAAAACTGCTGTTCTTGAGTTTATTTGTTTAGAACCCCAAAAACCAACAACGCAGTATATAACCAACGAGCCCGAACCCCAATAAGCGTAATTAAAACCCAACTTCCTGGAAGCTATCGAGGCTAAAGCATCGAATAATCCTATTGCAAGAAATCCGGTTAAAAGCAATTTGTATTCAGGTTTCATAATTTTATGGAGGTGATTAAATTTAAACCAAATTAGAAAATATCTGCAAATAAAAAGCCCTCAGACTTTCATCTAAAGACCTTTCAATTATCTTTTCCTACAGCTTGCGAATTGGCTAAATGTATATTTAAACTCCCATACCATTTCAGCGGCTTTAAAAGATCTTTAACTGAACTAATTGATGCTTGATCAAATAATGCATTGACTCTTTTAAAACCTCGTCGGTATTTGTGGGATTAAAACCTAATTCTTTTCTCGATTTTGTTAAGTCGAAATCTTGTTGCAATCCTGAGAACATGGCAATGTCTTTAACGCTCAACAATGGTGCTTTCCCATTTATTTTACTTGCTAATTCCATAAACCAGGCCATAACAAACAAAACAGGCTTTGGCACCGCTAACGGTAATTTGATTTTCAACTCAGGAAAAAGCTGCTGCGCAATTTTAGTAGTATCTTTAATAGATGTACATGTTTCATTTGCCAGGATATACCGCTCTCCGCTCATCCCCTTTGTTGCTGCTAAATAACAACCTTCGGCAACATCCTTTACATCTACCCAATTAAGCGCTATATCAGTTTCTACCGGGATTTGTTTTTGCAGAATTAACCTGAGAATATTGTACGATACGTTTAATGGCGCAAAAGCTTCTCCCCCTATCATAGCCGATGGCAATACAGCTACCAGCTCTATGTTAAATTCCTTTGCAAGTTTAAAAGCCAGTTGTTCGCCGTCATTTTTTGAGTTGTAATACATATCCCTCCGATCCGGATTATAACCATAACTTTCCTTTGCCGGGATGGTAGTATAATTTAAGGCGGCTATTGAACTCACATATACAATCCTTTTAACGCCGGCCTCTGCGGCTGCTTCTATCATGCTCCGGGTACCCCTGATGTTTACGTCATAAATCTCTTTCTGGGGATCTTTGGCCCAAAGCTTAAACACTGCCCCTACGGCATAAAAGGTATCTACACCCTGCAGCGCCCTTACTAAGGATTGCTTATCGGCAATGTCTGATTGAACCACCTCACAATCCAGGCCTTCAAAAGGTTTTTTATTACCAATGCTCCTTACCGAGGCACGTACCCGAAGGCCTTTGCTGATAAGCAACCGCACTAAATTGTTGCCGAGGTGCCCGTTTGCACCGTTAACCAATGATAGTTGTTGATTTTCCATTTTGTAATTAATTAATGGTTCAAATCTGCCAACTATAAAAGTTAATCCACTTGACAAATGTTAGGAATGCATCCGTTTGCGTATACGGCTCAAACTTTCAGGCTTCATGCCCAAAAAGGATGCGATGTACTGCACCGGCACATGCTGGATAATAGCCGGATAGTTTTCGATCATTTTTTTATACCGCCGTTCTGCCGTTAAGGTAGCCAGCTCTTTTGAACGGTTTTCGTTATAAGCTATAGACTGCTGAAATACTTCAATACTAAAATTTTTAAACGCCTGGCTTTCATTGGTTAACCGGTCTAAATTAGGTTTAGTGATCCTAAGCAATTTGCATTCGGTAATGCATTCCACATACTCATCAGCTTTAGTTTGATTGATAAAATGAAAGTAAGAAGTTAAAAAGCCCGGTGGACAATTAATATGAGTTGTTACTTCGTCGCCACCATCATTGTAATGAAAAATACGCATAAAGCCTTTTACAACAAAATATAAGTACCGGGGTATATATCCGGCTTGTTCAACAATTCTGTTTTTAGGCAACAACACCGACTCAAAACATGCCGTACATAAATTATGATCAGCTTCGGTTAGCTCCCCCTTTTGAGATATGATATTTAGCAAGTGCTCGTACATACCAGCAAGTTATTAATAAATAACAGGAGTAAAAAAACCTTCAGATTTCTATCTCAAGGTTTTTGAATAACATTTCGATGATTGCATATCCTGAGTTTTTTATTGGCCCTTAAACTATCCGACCAGGGCTCTTTTATGGGTGATTTGCATGGTACGGTTGGTTTATGATTTTTAAACCGCCTATATACCAAGCGTTAATATACACTTAAATTTCAATTAATATCACTGCCGTTACTTTGCGCGTATAAAAAAGGCTTGTGAAACAATACCCGGATGCTCAACTTTTACTGGAACTTCAAAGCAGTAACCACGGGGCATTTCAGGAAATTTATGAGCGTTATGCCGATAAACTCATATCGTTGGCGCTAAGAAAAACGCAAAACGAAGATGAGGCCATGGATATGGTACAGGAGCTCTTCCTGTCAATATGGAAAAATCGTTACACTATACAAGTAAATGGGGCGCTGGAGGCTTACCTGGTTGTGTCTGTAAACTATATGGCTTATAAATGGTTTAAAAAACAAAGTAAACAGCCACAGCCATTAAATGATTGGATGGAGTTACCCGATATAACCGAGGATACTACCGCCCAAAAACTATCCTTTGCCGAACTAAGCCTTTTAATAAACCGCGAAATTGACGATATGCCCGAAAAAATGAGGCAGGTTTATCTGTGCAGCCGCGAACACGATATGAACGGACAGCAAATAGCTGCCGAATTGGGCCTATCGCACCAAACGGTGCGCAACCAGATTAGCAGTGCGCTTGGCCGGCTAAAAAAAGTAGTTCATTACTATTATAACGTCGTCCCGCCCGATAACGTTAGCGAATTTTTGCTGCTGCTGATTTTTTTACGTTTGTTATAGTACACATCCCACCTTACTGTCACTTGTTAAGTATAAAGGCTTACAGTGAAAGAAAAGGAAATAAAAAAACTGCTTGATAAATTTAACGAAGACAAATGCACCGGCGAAGAATTAGCTGATTTGCAAGCGCTGATGCAGGAGTTAAGCCATCCGCAGGATACCGCGCAACCCGTGGGGCATTTAAAGCAGGCGCTTTGGCAAAAAATACAAAAGCAAACCATTAACCAGCCCCGCATAGCAAGGTTAAACACCAGCTGGCTAAAAATAGCTGCCCTATTTTTGATCACCCTTTTTGCAGGCATTTGGGGTTACCGGATGTTTGCAGACTCTAAAACTGCCGATGTAATAGCCTGCCAGATTATTACTGCACCCAAAGGGCAGATAAAACAGATACTGCTGCCCGATAGCACCTTTGTACAATTAAACGCGGGCAGTACCATAAGTTTCCCTATTAAATTTAGCGCCGCCACAAGGGAAGTAACCCTGCTAAACGGAGAGGCTTTTTTTGAAGTAAAGCACGATGCTGCAAAACCTTTTCGGGTGCATACAGGTGAGCTTACTACGCAGGTGTTAGGCACATCATTCAATATTAAGTTTTACCGCGAGCTGCCAACCATACAGATGTTTGTAAACAGCGGCAAAGTTGAAGTGCATAACAGGCAGCATACCTTGGGTATGTACACACCGCAACAGCAGGTAACTTACAATAAGCAAAATCAAAGTTTTTCAAGGCAAACCATCACAGGCAGCCATGCGCTAAGCTGGATGCATGACGAGCTTATTTTGGATAATGTTGAATTTAAGGAGGTGGCCGTTTACCTGCAAAACAGGTATAACGTCAACTTTAAATATCCGGGCAAAAATTTAAACAGACAGCACTACTCGGTTAGGTTTTCAAATAAGTTAACCATTAGCCAGGTGCTTGATATTCTACAATTTATTGATGGCCATAAATACCGGCTTAACGGAGATATGATAACTATTAAATAGCATAAGAAAAACCAATGCTTGCTACCAACAAGCACTGGCTTAATTAGGTGTAACTGCTAAAACTAAACACGCACAAGCAGTTACCAAACACTTTAAAAAACAAATATATGGAAAAATCTTTATCCCTGATTTCGGGAAAGTTAACGACCGCAATTTTATTGCTCTTAACAATTTTCGCAACGTTGATGCCGGGCCAATCCCGCGCCGAACAGAAAACACCCTTGATTGACCAGCCGGTAACCGTAAGGTTTGCCGACGAAACAATGGATGCATCGCTCGAAAAATTAAAAAAGGCGCTTAACAATGTGGCCTTCAATTACAATTTAGATGATGTGGCGGCAGTAAAAGTAAAGGCAAGCACCTTTATAGGCAAGCCGCTCAGGGATGTGCTAAATGCTTTAACCGTTAACACCGTGCTGGAGTACCGCGAAAAGTACAACACCATTATCATTTCGCGAAAAAAAGTGGTAAAAATACCGGTAAAAATAGTAATAACCGGTACGGTGAAGGATAAAGATGGCCCTATTGCCGGTGTTACCATCCGCAGCAAATTATCGCAGGCTGTTACCACTACCGATGTGAGCGGTAATTATAAAATATCGGTTGAGCAAAACGAGGTGCTTGTGTTTTCTTTTATCGGGTATAAAACCCTGGAAGTAGTTGCCGGCCATTCGCCGCTTGACGTGGTTTTAAGCGCAGATGTAACTGGTTTATCGGCCGTAGTTGTGGTGGGCTATGGTACGCAAAAAAGATCGGACGTAACAGGCGCCGTGGGATCGTTGAAGGTATCGAATGTTAAAGACCGTTCGGTAGGTTCGGTAACCGAAATGTTGCAGGGGCAAATTGCCGGGGTAACTGTTTTAAACGAAGGCGGCGACCCGACCTCATTACCCACCATCAGGCTAAGGGGCCAAAGTTCGTTTAACACCGAAGGCCCTTTAACAGTGGTTGACGGAACCATTTACAACGGCGGACCTATTGATCCTAACGACATCGAATCTATCGATGTATTGAAAGATTCGTACGCGGCCATTTATGGGGCCAAGGCTGCGGGTGGTGTTATCCTAATAACCACCAAACGTGGTAAGCAAGGTAAAACCAATTTGAATATTTCGGTTAAAGGTGGTAATCAAGATGCTTTAAAAATATTACAGGCCTTAAATGCCGCCGACTATGCCGATGCAATTAATACGGCTTATGATAACGCTGGCAAAACCCGCCTGCCAGCCTTTGACGCTACTATAAACCCGGATTCGCGGATTACCCGCACAAACTGGACGGATGCTTTGTTCAGAACCGGCCATGTACAGGATTATAGCCTTAATATTAGCGGTGGCGACGATAAATCAACGTTTTATGTGTCGGGGGGATATCGAAAAAACGATGCTATCCTTTTAAATACAAACTCCATCCGCTATAATTTCAGGGTAAATTCCGACCATCAGATCAAAAGCTGGCTTAAAATGGGAGAAAGTATGTCATTCTCTTACAACAATGGCCAGGGCGCAAATACCACAAGCGCCTATACCGGCGCTATTTTATCGGCCATATTTTATCCCCCTAATGCATCTGTTTACAATGCCGACGGCAGTTTTGGCGGTGTGCCTGCGCAGTATGCCGGTTCATACGGCGACGTTATCAACCCAGTTGCCTATTTACAACGTTTAGATAACAGTGATGCCGTTAATAGCTTTACCATCAACCCCTATGTGGAAATAAGCCTGCTTAAGGGTTTAAAATTCCGCTCTAACTTAGGAGTTACCAAACAACTTGAAACCATTAAAAACTTTAGTACCAGGATACTCGAACCCGGTAAAAAGTTTTTTGATAACTCCCTGTTCCAGGAACAAAATAATTTAATGACGGTACTTGCCGAGCAAACCTTAAACTTTGACAGAACATTCGGGCAGCACCATCACGTAACTGCATTGGCAGGCTATACCTACCAGGATGATACTCAGGAGTTTTTTAGTGTAAATACAGACAACTATCTGAGCGAAGACCCTGCCTACCGCTACCTTATAAACGGCACTTTATACCCCACCGGTATTCCTTTACAGGGCAATAAAAACGAAAGCGCCCTTATCTCTTACCTGGGTAGGGTTGGGTACGATTATAAAGGCAAATACTTTGTAAACGGCATTATCAGGCGCGATGCTACTTCCATGTTGAGTAGTAAAAACCGTACAGAAAATTATCCTGGCGTATCGGCAGGCTGGTTATTGAGTAAAGAATCCTTTTTTCCGGCGAATAGTTTGGTTTCGTTGGCAAAATTACGGGCAAGTTACGGCCAGTCTGGTAACCTTGCCGGTTTACCTAACTTCCCTACATCTGTATCCTTAGCTAAAACCGCCGGATACCTTGGCAGCCCCGCAACAGCAATCACCGGATCGGCAATTGATGGCCTGGCCAACCTTGATCTCAGGTGGGAAAAAGCAACCCAAACAGACTTTGGTTTTGACTTAGGCTTAATGAACGACCGGTTGAACGTGACTGGCGATGTGTTTTTGAAAAAAAACACCCAGTTTTTATTTAAGCCACCGGTAGCAGCAGTTTTTGGTGTATCCAACCCGCCGTTTGTAAACGGGGGCGAGATACAGAACAAAGGCATTGAGTTAGGGATTAAGTACCAGGGCAACATTGGCAAACTGCATTATAACCTTGCTGCCAATGGATCATACATAGAGAACAAGATACTTGATATTTTACCCGGGCAGCAAACCATTCTATCAACACCAACCGTAAGGGATAACCTGGTGCCTGTGCAGCTAAGCCAAGGGTATCCTTTGTACTCTTTTTTCGGATACAAAACTGCGGGCTTGTTCCAAACCCAGGATCAGGTTAATAGTTATACCAATGCATCGGGGGCACTTATACAGCCAAATGCAAAGCCCGGCGACCTTAAATTTGTCGATCTCAATGGCGATGGTAAACTTACCGATGCCGATAAAACATATTTAGGCACACCTTTCCCTAAATTCAATTATGGGTTTACCGCTAATTTCAATTACGGCAATTTCGATTTGAGTGTGTTTTTGCAGGGTATAGCAGGCAATAAAATTTTCAACGCGGTTAAGTATACCGGTTTAAACGCTTCTATCCAAAACTACAACCTGTTGGCTGATGCTAAAAATGCGTGGTCGCCTACCAACACTAACACCAGTATACCGCGACTTTCGGCGAGTGACGCCAATGGCAACTTTGGTAACGTATCTGATTTTTATGTAGAAAACGGTTCGTATATGCGCATTAAAAATGTAACGCTCGGTTATACCCTACCCCAAATGTTGATGTCGAAAATTGCCGTACGCAGCGCCAGGGTTTTTGTCAATGCACAAAACCTGGCCACATTTACCAAATATACAGGGCTTGATCCAGAGGTCGGCATTAATCAAAACGGTGTCGATTTAGGCCTTTACCCTCAATCAAGAATCATTTTAGTAGGTATTAACGTTGGCTTATAACAACCGCGCATTTATAATTTAAGGAGACAATTAAGATGAAGTTAAAAAATATAGTGAAGTGTTTGTTAGGTGTAATGGTAATTATACTTGTACAAAGTTGTGGCAAAAACACGTTAGACAGTATTAAACCCACCGGAACGCCCACCAGTTCCAATTTTTGGAAAAATGCCGATGATGCCCAGGCTGCGGCTAACGGCTTATACGAGAAACAAAGCAACAGCGAGGATTTGTATGGCCGGGGCTTTTTCTGGTTTATCAACGCAAGCGACGATATGGTTGTTGGCCGCACATCTGCCGACAGGGAAAATATAAAAAACTTTGTTTGTACTGGCAACGAAAGCAGTATTTATGCACCCTGGTCGTTACATTTTGTGGTAATGAAAAGGGCAAATGATATTATTGCCAACGTACCTGGTATCGATATGAACCAGGCCACAAAAAACTTTATATTAGGGCAGGCCTATTTTGTACATGCTGTAATGCACCTGGAAATAGCCGACCTATACGGTACCAACAAACAGGGCGCACCGCTTCAAAACCGCGATAATCCGATTGCATTCCCCGCACAGCCGACGTCTGTTAAAGACAATTACGCCTACATCGAGGCCGATTTAAAGAAAGCGGCATCATTGCTGCCTTATTTTGATCAGCTTGCGGCTTCAGATAAGGGCCGCGCCCACAAAACAGCGGCCTGGGCGTACCTGGCCAAAACCTACCTGCACGCTAAGGATTACGCCAATGCCGAAAAATATGCCGATTCGGTTATTTTAAGCGGCAAACATGCTTTATTAACCAATTACGCCGATGTGTTTAAAATAGCAAACAATTACAGTTCAGAGTATTTATGGTCTGTAGCGAGCAGCTTAAACGGGCAAAGCATTTTACCGGGTGCCATGCTCGAGAACAAAGGCTGGGGCTTGTACAATGGCTTTGGCTATTACCAACCTACAAAAGAACTGGTTGACGAATTTGAATCCGGTGATAAAAGGCTGGCGGCAACCATTCTTAAAAACGGCGATACGTTTCAATATTTTGGCCAAACCTATACTTACCCTATTGGTGGTAAAAGCAATAGTTTAACAGGCTACCAGTTTAATAAATACATGGAGCCGTTTAGCTACGCAAACGGCATACACGTAAGCCCCAACGGCGACGAGCCCTCAACCGATTTAAATGTTCCGTTGTTACGTTATGCCGAAATTTTGCTGATCAAAGCCGAGGCGCAATTGATGCAGGGTAAAAATGGCGACGCTGCCTTAAACCAGGTACGTGTACGCGCCGGGCTGGCCCCCAAAACTGGCGCTACCATGGCCGATTTAAAGCATGAGCGCCGGGTAGAACTGGCAGGCGAATGGAGCGACCGCAACTTTGACCTGGTGCGCTGGGGCGATGCGCAGGCTACCTACGCCAAGCCATTACATGGCGCCGATGGGTCGGTAGTTTGGAAAGCCCGTAACTTTGATCCGGCCAGGGATAATGTATGGCCAATTCCGCCAAAGGATATCCAGATAAGCCAGGGCCAGCTTAAACAAAATGCAGGCTGGTAAATCATTGAAATTTAAACCGGGCAATGCCCGGTTTTTTACATGAAGATAAAATGAAAAACACCACTTTAACTATCGGGCTCACAGCATTACTGCTGAACGCTACAACGGCTGCCATCGCACAAATCAAAACATATACCGTGGCCGACGCACACTCGCATAACGACTATAAAAACAATATTCCCTTTTATCGCGCTTACGAAAAAGGTTTTGGATCGATAGAAGCGGATGTTTATGCCGTAAATGGCCAGCTGATGGTAGCGCACAATAAATCAGAGATTAGTGCCAGCCGATCATTAAAAACTTTGTACATCGATCCTTTAATTGAAAAATTTAACCGGGATGGGCAAAGAAACTTGAGGTTGTTAATTGAAATAAAGGAAGATTATAAAGCCGTATTGCCCCTGATAATTAAAGAACTTAAACCGCTCGAAAAATATTTTTCGTATCCGGGCCATCCGGGCAGGCTATCCATCGTGATGACCGGTGCCGTGCCGCCCGCCGCCCAACTCAACAACTATCCCGACTGGATTTTATTTGACGTTGACCATTTAAATGGATTTACCGCCGCGCAATGGAAAAAGGTAGGCCTGGTGAGTTTTCCTTTCGGCAAATATGTGCGTTGGAATGGTAAGGGTGTGTTAAACGCCGAAGAGATAGGCAAAGTAAAAGGAGCCATAGACAGTGTACATCATACCGGCAAATTAGTACGTTTTTGGGAAACGCCTGATACTAAAAGCAGTTGGCTGGCCATAATGCGCCTGGGAGTTGACATTATTGGTACAGATAAAATTGAAGAGCTTGGAGATTTTTTGAATAAAAAGGAAAAATCAGAATATACCGAACTGCAACCTTATAGTATCTACCATCCCACCTATAAATCTGACGGGGAAGTAAAGAAAGTTAAAAACATTATTTTATGTATAGGCGATGGCATGGGTTTATCGCAACTGTATGCCACCTACAGCGCCAACAGAGGGCAACTCAATATTTTCCAGATGCTGAACGCCGGTTTTTCTGTTACCTATTCGGCTGATGCCTACATCACAGACTCTGCCGCCGGGGCTACCGCCTTTGCCTCCGGACAAAAAACAAACGACAGGGCCATAGGTGTTGATGCCGCCGGTAAACCTTTACGGTCGCTGGCCGACTACAGTGCCGATGCCGGAAAAAAAATTGCCGATATTGTGCTTTGTGAATTAACAGATGCCACGCCCGCTGCCTTTTATGCACATGAGGCTGAACGGAGCCACGCAACCGCCATCGCCAACCAAATCGTATCATCGCCGGTTGATCTGTTTTTAGGATCGGGCTATAACGATTTTACGCAGCAGCTAAATGGCCAAACGCCTGTCGATCAAATGAAACAACGCGGGTATACCATTATCCGTAATTTTGACGAGTTTTTAAATACCCCTTCAACAAAGGTACTGGCATTAATGGATGATAGCGTAACCAGGCCCAAAATGCAGGGCCGCGGAAACTATCTGCCGCTTGCATTTAAAAAAGTAACTCAAACTTTTAAAGATGCGCCAAAGGGTTTTTTTATGATGATAGAAGGGTCGCAGATTGATCATGGTGGGCATGCCAATAACCTGAAACAGGTTATTACCGAAAATACCGATTTTGACCGCATGGTTGGCGATGCCCTGCGCTTTGCCGATGAGGATGGTGAAACATTAGTTATTGTTACTGCCGACCATGAAACCGGCGGCTTAACCTTACTTGACGGCAATATTGGCAAAGGTTATGTATGGGGAGATTTTAGCACAAACGACCACACAGGAACGCCCGTACCGGTATTTGCCTATGGCCCTCACTCGCTTGATTTTAGGGGCGTTTTTAACAATACCGAAATTTTTAATAAAATAAGGGCCCTGATAAAATAAAGATTGGTTACCGGTAATAAAAAAGAGATTGCTTTCTGATAGCCGATACGGCTATTTTGCAGCATCATTCTTAACAATTTTCACGTCAAAAAACACTATCGTCAAGCCCTAATGGGATTGGCGATAAATAAAAAAGCCTCCAGATCTTCATCTGGAGGCTTTTTTATTTTCTTCTCATGCTTAGCTGGTCTCAAAGGTTCCGATTTCTAATAATTTGATAGAGGAATTACAACTATTAATTGACCAGGCATCACAATAAAAGGTTGATTTCAAAAATGGCGACGAGAGGTATTTCAAACTGTTTTAAAAACCATACATACCACCCGAAACTGAAATTTGCTCACCTGTAATCCACGCGGCATCATCAGAAGCCAAAAATACCACAGCTTTTGCAATATCCTGCGGCTGACCTCTGCGGCCAAGCGGTGTATTGGCAATAAACATTTTTTCATACTCACTGCCAACAGTAACACCCGCACTGGCTGCACCTTCTGTTTCGGTAGCGCCGGGCAAAATAGAATTGATACGAATATTTTTTGCACCCAGTTCTTTCGATAAAGCAATGGTGAAGGCATCTAATGCCGCTTTAGTTGCAGAGTACAACGAGGCTCCCGGAAGAGGGTATTTGCTTGCACCCGAACTGATATTGATAATATTGCCACCTTGATCACCAAATAATTTTAAAGCTGCCTGGATAGTCAATACAGGCCCCAAAACATTGACGTTGAAACTCTGATGAAAAGCCGCTACCGATATCTGTTCTACAGGTGCGTATCCCTGAGCAACCGCGTTGTTGACCAAAATATTTAACCCTCCGAAAGCTTTCTGGGTTTCTTCAAACAGTCTGGTTACATCGGCTTCTTTCGATACATCCGCCTGAACCGCAATAGCTATGCCTCCATTCTCGGTTATCTCCTTAACCACTTGATCAGCGGCTTCTTTGCTCGAGGCATAATTCACAACTACCTTGGCACCTTCTGCCGCAAAGTGTTTGGCTATAGATGCGCCTATTCCTTTTGCTGCACCGGTAACTACCGCTACTTTGTTTTTCAGTTTACTCATGAGTTCTATTTATTAATTTATTGTTGATATTCATTGAATCGTTCGAACTTCAAATTCTTCGTGATTTTCCGTTCTGAATTATATCCAAAGATGCTGTGCTTTAACCAACTGCGTGTTGACATGAATCACTAAATACGCTTGACGTAGGTCAATTCAAGGTGATGACCTATATCAAGCCAATCCAATAAGTAATTGTAAATTAGAAACTTACAACAAAGAAAAAAGACCAGAATATCAGAAAGCCAGTCCGGTCACAACGTCAGATATTGCATAGGCAAGCACTTTTTTGCATTCAGCAAGATATACTGATGAGGGCTTCTGCAGCGGTAATAGAAAGCCGGCCGCTTTGTGGAAAAGCTGTATTAAAGCGTGTTTTTGCGGGGGCTTATTATGGGATGTTCCCATTCGGGTTACCGAATTTCATCCTTGCATAAAGATCTATTTAAAAGAGTTTTTTCTTATCCTGCTCAAAGTTTCGGGGGATAAACCCAGATAAGAAGCAATCATGTTTTGCGGGAACCGCTGTAGAAAATGCGGATAATTGCTGATCAAATCCTCGTAACGCTCTTCAGCCGTATAGCTTATAGCGGCCTGCATTCTTTTTTGGTTTGCAATGGTGTAATTTTGACTGATTACGTTCGCCATCGCCGAAAAGGCAGGTATATGCTTAAGATGCTCCTCAATTTGAGCATTGGTTGATTGCAGAACCTCCAGATTCTCGAGCGCTTCAATATTAAAGCGACTTGGCGTTAACAGGTAAAAACTTTCAAAATCGGCCAGCCACCAGTTTTCCAAAGATAATTTCAGGATATGTTCGTGCCCTTTTTCATCTACGGTAAACGTCCTGGCAGATCCTTTTACAATAAACCCGATATATTTGCATACGTCTCCTTCCTGTAAAAAGTATTGCCGTTTTCGAAGTTTTTTGGGTTTGAAATGCTGCATCAACAAATGCTTATCATCTTCTGAAAGCAGTTTGCCTGATATTTCTTGAATGTAATGGAAAAGCGCTTCAAAACTGGGCATTGTTCAAGTATATAATAACTCGCAATTTACTCAAGCTGCCGGATAAAAAATAAAAAAACATCGTAAATCACTCCATATGCTTGACGGCATAGATAACAATCTACTTTTGGCAAAGTTAATTGAAGCATAAAAATCCCTGCTTCATGAAGAAACAGGGATTAACAGACGCTTATAATCGAAAGTGTTTTTGCTTTGTCTAAAAGTCAGGATCGCATTGCAATTTGCCATGCCAATTCATCAGTCGAATTTGACCATATCCTGAAAGATGAGTTTACCCCAGGTATTTCCGTGCGCCTGCACAAGTAGGCCACCTTCAGAAAGCCCGCCAAGTTTAACTGGCGCGAAACCGAGAGTTTCGGCAAGCGCGCCAATCTCCGCGGCCGCAGCGGTGTCGTCGCTCGTCAGGAACACAACTCTCCTGCCACCATGTACGGCCGGATCCTGATCAAGAATGGCGGCAACTAAATGGTTGAAGCCTTTAACCAATTTACCATCAGTAAAAGCCTGCGCCACGAACCTGGCAGAAGGCTGTCCTCCCATTTTCTCAGAGGGTACGCCGTAGGCATTGGTCACGTCAACAATGGTTTTTCCCTGCCAGCTGGGCAACGCCTTCGCAACATCCGCGTGCGATTCGAAACGCACCGCCAAAAAGATGACATCCGCCTTGACAGCCTCCGCCAGTGTTGTGGGAATGATCTCCGGGCCTATCGCAGCCGCGGCAGATGCAAAGCTTTCCGGTTGGCGCGTGGTTGCAACGGATACTTTGATGCCTTTGCGGGCAAACGCCTTGGCCAGAGCCTTGCCGATACTACCGAAGCCGATAATTGCGTAGCTCGCTACTTTATTTTCTGATTTACTCATTTTTATTTTTTTTATTACTTAACGGTACGTGTATCAACTTGCGCCGCTGTAGGGTTAATTATTTAGACAAATAGGTCATACCGCCATCAACGAGGATTTCGGCGCCAAGCATAAACGAAGAATCATCAGAAGCCAGGAACACCGCTGTTTTACCGATGTCAGAAGGTTGGCCAATTCTGCCTATCGGCATTTGATCTGCGAAGTGCTTTTTTACGGCGTCAATTTGTTCCGCGGGAACAAACTTGTCAAATGCAGGTGTATCTGTTGTACCCGGTGTTATCACATTTGCCCTGATCTTTCTATCTAAAAGGTCGCTTGAAAATCCTTTGGCCAAATAGATCACGGCTGCTTTTGCAGCACCATACAGCGTAAAATTAGGATATGCCCGGTGCGCAGCATTTGACCCGATCAAAATAATAGAGCCACCGTCATTGATATGGGGCAATGCTTTTTGAACAGTGAAGTAAACACTTTTCAGGTTCAGATCAATTGCCTTGTCAAAGTCGGCTTCGTCAAAAGTTGCCACAGTTCCTACCGTTCCGGCACCCGCATTGGCTACAACCACGTCTATTTTGCCAAATTTTTCAGTTGTTGCTGCAAACACCCTTTCAAGGTCGGCAAGGTTGGTTACATCAGCATTGATGCCTATAAAACTACCACCAAGTTGAGCCACAGCACGATCTAAAGTTTCCTGGTTTCTGCCCACAATAGCTCCTTTAGCACCTTCATTTTTAAATTCGTGAGCAATGCCCAAACCGATACCGCTATTACCACCTGTAATAACTACTACTTTATTTTCTAATTTACTCATGAGTCCTTTTTTTTAAAGATTTAGCGACAAAGGTAGACCATTAAGTTATTTTTAGTAACTTTGTACTGATAAATAACAGTAACATCGGTGTAACCAAGTAACATAATGAGGTGTAAAGTAACAGAGTTCCAACAGGAACAAAAGAAAAGGATGAGGTCTGTTCAGGACGCTATGGACGCGTTGAACGGGAAATGGAAAATCGCTATTATTTCGTCGATTTGCTGTTACGGCAAAAGAAGATTTTCTGATATTCTGAATGATGTTGAAGGGGTTTCCAACAGAATGTTGAGCAAAGAATTAAAGGAATTGGAAATAAACCAGTTGGTAAAACGAACCGTTTTAGATACGCAACCCATAACGGTTCAATATGAATTGACGGAACATGGCAATACCCTACAAACCATCATCAGCGAACTTTCAGGCTGGGGAATTGTACACCGGGAGAAAATTGTCGGGAAATAATGTTCGTTCTTTTGGGCTGTCGTTCTGCCGTTGCTGCCAATAACTTTGTACAAGCCGTTTAATAGCCCAATAAAAAATATCCAACCATAAGATTGAACGAAGCAACCAGATTAATACATCAGATTAACAAGGATTTACATCAAAACACAAACGGAGTTGTCTCAAAGGCTCCTATTCCCAATAATTTCATGGAAGATTTGCAGTTATTAATTGGCCTGACGACATAATAAAGCCGATTTAACTATGGTGACGGGAAGTGCTTCAAAACCAAACCTCAGCACCCCTTTAGTTACATATCCAAACTTAAGATCCTAACTTTAGATAGATGAAGTTTGAAGTCCACGTAGCCGAACACATTACCGGTGACGCACATTGATTTTTTAGATATTGGCAAGTCCGGTTAGTGGGCGCTTATTCTACAAAACTTGAACATTTTAATGGCGGAATTAAATGATGTGCCGGGTTTGGGAAATTTACTGTGATTAATTCTCCCGAATAATTTTGTTCATTCCATTGCTTTTAAATAGTTTCCCACACTTGGCATACGGTGGTTCCTTTTGTAGTGCTTCGACCTCTTCCATTCATTGCTGAAGACATATATTTCAGGAAACTGACTAACTCAAAAAGGCAGATGTATGAACGCTCATCGTGAATCTCCTGGAAAGAAGGCTGGCATTATCAACATCATAATCACCCAAATTGATACGAACCTCTTAATTGGCGAAGAAGGACTACTTTGCTGTGTTTTATCCAACTCTTGTAACACCCTAACAGACTGTAAATAAGTAACAAATGAACATTTATTGTACAAATTTTGCGATTACTGGCCGTGTTCCAGTTCTAAATATGTTTTTTTTGCTTTCCTAAACCAATATACTCTTATGAGAAAACAAAATTCACTAACAAGTGTAACCAGGAAGGTTACTTTTGTTGCGGCCGCAACCATGTTGCTTGCAAGCTCTACATTGTTAACAAGCTGTAAAAAAAACACCAAGACCGAGCCTGAGCCAGAGGTAGTTGCTCCTTTGCTTCCTTCCGTCAAAGCTAGAGCCCTGTCCTACCAATCGGGTACAAATAACGGCTTCTTTTGGTCGCTTTGGAAGAGCGACGGCGCTACAGGTACAGTCAATTACGCAAATGGTAGTGCTGGAAATTATAGCGTGAACTGGAACGGGTTTAATGGCAATTTTACTTGTGGTAAAGGTTATACTGCAGGTTCAACAACCTATAAAATCGGATATAACCTAAGTACTTATTCAAATTCCGGAGGTGGTACTTTTGGCTGGTACGGATGGAGCAGAAGCCCTTATTATGAGTATTACGTAAATGAAACCTGGGGTGCGGTTTCACCTCATACGGGTACTTTCCTGGGGACATTTAATAGCGATGGTGCAGCTTATAACGTGTGGACCCGTTTGATGACAGGTAAAAATATCGATGGCGGCGACGGTTTCAGGCAGATTTATAGCTCCAGGGTTACAAAAACTTCTACCGGACAAAACCACGTCATTACTTTTGCCAATCACTACAACCAATGGAAAAGTTACGGATACACGCTTGGTCAGCTAAATATTGCTGCGATTATGGTTTCAGAAACATGGGGCACTAATACCAATGGCAATATTAACTGTACCATTTGGGCACAGTAAACATTTGTTTAAACCTTATCACAACCCACGTACTGCCAGGCAATAAGCCTGGCAGTATTTACTTCAGGTACTTCCGATTACTTACCTGGGCTAAAATGCTTTTAATATTATCTAACAATTAGTTACCATGAGATCCATACTTTGTTTTCTTGCTTTTTTCATTTTTGCCCTTTCTGCATGCCATTCACCCAATGCTACAAACATAGATGGAAATAAAAAATTGCTAATCGGAAAATGGCATAGATTTTCCATGTCAAATGGATATACTGAATTCAATATTGATTCGCAATATGTAGTATTCTATAATCAGAAGGTGGGGCGGTTCAAGCTTCCTTATAAAATAGAAAATGACTCCTTAAAATACCTTACCAAACTATATGCAGCTAAAATTACGAACTACGGAGACTCAGTAGTTTTGGATGGCAACGATAGTACTCAAGCCGTTTTGCACAGGTTTAAAGAACCACATATTCCTTTTAAAACAATTCCTGAACAAAAAGATTCGTTATCATTTGCATCATATATCGGAGATTTCGAGAAAAGATTGGTCAGCGAGTTTGAGAAAGCCGGAATCAAGATTTCTGATGGTACTGAAAAGCCTGAGGGGCCAGCATACGAAGAGCTGTTAAAAAGAAGATCGATAAGTAAATGATATTTAACGGTACTGAATAGCTTTGTTTTGGGCGGTATTGGGCGTGTACCTGTTTCATTGTTTCCGGATTTGCAATACACGGTGTATTTGGATGATGATATAACTACCATTAATAGCAGCCATTGCCTAAAACATGTTTGATTATTAAGGCCCAAATGATAAAGAAAATAACCTTTTGTTTCTATATTGCATTTAGATAACCAATTTGTACAATACAATGAAACCTGGGTTTATTCTCGTTGCCTTATTTTATTCAATAAGTGGCTATTCGCAAGCTCTAAGACTTAACATATCTCTTCCACAACCCCGACTGGGGCAAAGCTTTTATTTATCCTTTACTTCCGATACGCTGAGTAAGCAAATATTTAATCTTGCGCCTCGCAAATTCAAAGTGAAATCGTATACCGCTTTCACCGGCCAAGAAACATGCTTCAGTGCGCAATTAGAGGCGTTAAAAATTGGACAAAATGAAATTGGACCTTTAATCTTTAATTTTAACGGTAATACTTATAAAACTAACATCATCAAATTTACGGTAGCCGATTCTTTACCGAATACTAATCAGGGTATTTGGATAAGAAAAGTTCCTGTTAATGACACAAGTATTTATATACTGATTGATCAACGCATACCAACGCATACCAACGCATAACCATATCGCAAAAAATGGTAGTAACACGATCACCATGTCTGCCGAAAACAATGACGATGAAAAAGAGGTAACGTTAAAATCTGAAGATTTAGAAAACTTCAAAATTGAAGACTGGGGTTCGTCAAGTGAAACAACTCCCGATTTTACTGGCAAAGGATCAAGCTATGCTTCGTTTTATAAATGTTATAAGATTACTGTAAAACTAAAAGGCAAACCCATTATCCTTGAAAAACAGGCATTTGATAACCTTCCCGATTATTACAGGTTTCAAACCATAACCATTAATTAACTTCTATTATTCATTTTATTGTTTTTGATTTTCCGATGGCTGTAATATCGAATGGTTATTGCTATCAAGAATAGGATGCCTCCAGATTTCATGGATGAATCTAATAGGGATATCAGGCTATAAAACCCGAATGCCTTTGTGGTTGATTGGCCGATTTCTTATACACTTTAGTCCTTAATACATCTTACCGAAAAACCATACTGCCGGTAATATAGTTCCCGGTCTACATCCGCAAACCCGTAGAATAAACGTGAACTCCAGTTGTAAAGCTCAAAAGTGAAATTCCCGGTCCAGAAATAAGTATTACTTTTTAAGCTGTGGAAAGAACCATCTCTATGCCGGTATCCTGCCGGAAGCGCATTAAAACCTGAAGCGCCAACTGTCTCCATAATTGCAGGAAGCCAGTGTTTATTCCCAGGTTCTTTAAGAAAAGCCGCAGCCAGCGTGTCCGATCCGATGGTGTTTTTTAATAAGGTATCGAGCTCCATTTTGGTTGGGATATGCCAACCTTTGGGGGCCAATCCCCGGCTGTCATTTACCGCATACCAATTATAAAGAGGCCCGTATGTTTTACCTTTTTCTTTGTCGTTATCATAAAAACAAAATGCCGGGGCAGTTGATCGTTCCCATGCCTTGTTATTGCTGATCTGGCTTATTGGATTACCATTGCTGAAGTGGGTTGTTCTGAGATTTTCAGCCATCCATATCTGGTTGCCAATTTTAACGGTATGGTAAATATTGCCGTCAATATCCTTTAAGGTGCCCGGAACATTACAGGTAGCTAAGAAGCCTGACATAATGATCAGCAGTTTCACAAAATTATTACCACGTGCGGCCGATTGCCTTAACTGATTAGTGATGTGTACCTTTTTCAGACATCGTAAAAACTTTAAACGTTTGGTCTTCATAATAATATATTCGATCATGTAGTTCATAATGGTTAACCATTATTGCATTATTTTTCAGATACAAGGTTTTTGCCTCGGGATGAACAGCATCAATTTGAGCTGGTGGTTGAATGCTCAATCCGTATGACAGCCCATTTTCTTCCGCTTTCAAACTCAAGTCGGGTACCAGCCAATGTTTAAATGACGAGCCGCTTCCGAGCATGATCACCAATACCATTTTTTTGCCGTTGCTGATGATGGTTGCGTAGTCTGCTACTCCATCATTATTAAAATCAGAGCTAACCAAATAAGGTATGTCGTTTTTATTATAAAAAGACCACCACAGGGCTGCGAAATCGCGCTTACCGATCAAATGGTATCCGGGAAATTTATTTTGCAGGTATTGAACAACCATGATTGGCTTTGCGTTGTAATAAACACGGGGCGGCTTCCACTTTTCGGATTTACTGCCGATTGGTTTACAGGCCTCCAATAAAAGCATTAATAAAAATAACCCTAAAAACTTTTGTTGTTGCCAACTCATATTTTATTCCACATTTAAAAAGGGACGATACACCCATTAAAGGCGCATCGTCTCGCAGCTACCAAATATTTTAAGTTGATTTGTGATTACCAGGTGCCGTAGGTGGCGGTATAGGTATTGCCATTAACCTTAGTAATGCAGTTAACCGCATTTTGATGTTGTACATTGGGGTGTCCACCTGTTACTGTACCACCGTTAACATAGGTATTTGTAGCATCCTGTAGAAATATCCCCTGTATAGCCGTGTTGGCAATATCTACTGTACCTACGGTGCATCCATTACTTCCGGTTACGCTGAAAAAACCGCGGCCGCTTCCGCGCGAGTATACCTTGGTACATGTTACGTTGGGGCCGTTGCTATTGGCACAGCGAAAAGTAGCGTAGCCGGTTACCGAACCCGTTGTGCTGTTGTTTGTGCCGGTAACTGTGCCAACAGAACCATTCTTGGATTGATTTAATAATACACCGCATGCGGCATTGTTGCTCGAAGTTACGTTGCCAATACTGAAACCATCTACGCCATAGGTTTCGATGGAATTATCGCCACCGGTAATGTTGATGTTACCGCTAATCGTCAGGTTTGAAGTTGCAGCAGTGCTATTGTCAACACGGATCCCCAAGCCCAGGTCAGTAGCGGGTATGGTAATATTCATTGTAATATTGCTGATATTCATTACCGTACATCCTTTAAACCAAATACCGTAGCGCGGGTTCCCGGTAACATTCAAATTCTTAACCTCAATATTGGTTTTGCGGTCGGCTAATACCGGCACAATCAGCGCATCCCCGCTGTTGCAGTTAAAGGTTACGTTGCTAAAATCGATACCGGTATAGCTTGGCAAGTTTACGTATTTGAGTGAACCACCCGAACTGCCCGAAGAGCCAGAATTTTTAACCGTTACCCATTCCTTTGTAGTGCGGCCAGCGGTCAGATTGTTAGCCGCTGCCTGTATAGCAGCAATGTAATCAGAACCGGTGTATTTGGTTACCCCGTTTACTTTAGCCGTAAACGTGCCCCCGCTGCCTGTTACTTCGCCCGATGAAACTGTGGTAGCCGCCAGGGAAGTGGTCACATTTAATCCATCTGAATTAATGGCCGCAGTTGAAGACACTGCTACATTTTGATTTTTTTGACAGGAAAAAATTGCAGTAAAAGATAACAGCACAATGGCTACAAAATAACCCTGTGGTAATTTAATTTTTTTCATGATTGAAATTTATAAAGTTTGGTTTGATAACTGGTTTGGCAAGTGTAACAATCCAATTAAAGAAAAGCATCCTGCACCTACCTGATTGATACATTGGCTTTTACAAAGAACACCTTATACCAAACTCATGCAATCTTCAAAACTAAATTCAGTTCTTCTTTTAGAGAGCTGCAATCATTTACTTCATGAGAATATGTTGGGATCGTTAAAAATTATCTGAGCTTTTATATGTAATAGCATCAATAAAATAAACCGGTTGAAGTTAACAGGAGAGGCCCTGATGAAGCTTGGGTGTTACATTCTAAATAAAATATCGCTATGCATAACTCAGACTCTTTTATGGCTGATTTGTATTGTGCGGCGGATTTGTCCTACCTTAGTATTAACCTTAAATCACATGAAACAATATCTGACACTTTTACTCTTAATAGCTTTTTTATCATCTTGTGATAAACACTGGCAAAGACAAAACGAAATCACTAAAATTGAAATAGCTACTGGTGGGTGCTTTGGACCTTGCCAATCAACTATTGTAAGTATAGATAGTTCCCTTGACTATAAATATTTCGGTGGGGATACCTATTTCACTTTACCTCCTGATGCCGAAAACAATGGAAAACTTAAAGGATATTATTCTACAAGGATTAGTGCTGAATTTTGGGATACATTAAATATCAAGTTAGAAAGTATAAATTATAAAAAACTTGATACTTTATATCAACATTCAGTTGACGACCAAAGCTTGGAAGTATTTATTCATTACAATAATAAAATAAAGCATATTAAAGCGCAATCTGCAAGTTTACCAGATAGCGTTGCGCATGTGTTTTACTACTTAAGTAACAGCTATAAATTTATAAAACCCAAATCAACTAAGGATATTTTCCGCTTTGAGTCCGAAAGCCAAAGGCCTCGCCCAATGCCCAATGTGCATAACTTTAAATTCCCTCCCCCATCAAAAAAGTCGTTGAAAAATTAACTACAAAAAAAGTCTCCGGATTTCCATCTGAAGGCTTTTCAATAATCTTTCCCATGTTGTTCCCATGGATGTAAATGTGGTCCTTAGGGCTACAAAACTCGAACTCTTTTATGGTTGATTTGCACAATGCAGCGGGTTTGGAGGATAATTAATACGTTTGGAAGAATAGCTTTACTGTAAGTAGGATACATTCGGTAGCGAGGGACTTTCGTTATATTTTGACCATCAAAAACATATTTAATTTAGGATCATTTGATATCAAAAAGAATAAGTCTATTGGCATATTTTTCTATTGGCTACTAAAACTATTTAATTTAGTTTTGCCCAGTTTCGTTTGAATTTCTGATTTTTAATTGTTCGATATCATTAATATCTTTTGATCTGCCGTTTTCCTGTTTTTCATTTAACAAATCTTCGTAACTTATGTACCAAATTTCGATGCCGTTTAGATTCACAATCTCTTTTTTTCTGAAGGCACTCCCAAACTTCTTTAAACTTAATAGCTCTGGCAGAAAGTCAAACGAAAAATCATCTGTTTCAAATTGGAAGTAAGATTTTTTCGGGTTTGGAGATTTCTCTTTTTTAAAACCATTGGCGTCAAAACCTAATTCTGCCAACGCATTAAGAAGAAGGAAGTAATTTTTATACGTTGGATTATACCAAATATCAAGATCGTGTTTATCATTTGGCGTTCCGTCAATATTCATCGTAATTCGGAAATAGCCATGTAACGCTACTGCAGTTCCGCCGACAATTAAATATTCAATGCCGTAATTTTTGAGTACTTCGCAAACCCTAACAAGGTCAGCAATCAATTTATTTTCCATGGCCGAGCACCTACCTATCTTATATGAATTTGCTTTACTAAGTGCTTTCTTAATGATTCAAAAAAAGATTCTAATTTTTTGACCTTTTCCAAATCAATAATATTTGATTTACGATTAGACTTTGCAGCCAGTTTCAAGCTATTAAAATCAGTATAACGTTTTAACTCCGCCATAACATTCCTTATTTTCAGTATAATGCTAAAGAAAATGATTGTTAAATTTTCTATACTCAAATATATAAACATTTAGTAGGGAACTAAAGTTTTTGGTCATAGGATACCTTAGTTGAAACCATTAGGCCGATGATAACAAACTTTTGCCTTTAAATAAGATTAAAAAAGTTCAAATAAAAAACACTTGTTGGCCCTTTAAAGATAAAGCAAAGACTTCAATTTTTACTGTTTCCGCAAGGCTTAAGATTTAACAAGTTATTGAACCCAAATATCAAAGGATTTTTTTGCCTTAATCAGCACAATATCAGACAGTTTTAACATATTAAAACAAAAACAAACTACTGTAACCCCGCTATCCGAAGTTTCCAAACTTCGAATAACTATGCTCGTAGTCTCAGACTACAGTAAACAAAAAATCCCTCAAAAATCAACCTGAAGGCTTTTGTTGTGGTGCAGGCTTTAATTATAACACACCATTTTTTTACAAAAAAACGGCTGGCAGGTTTAGACCCAAATTAAAAATGGTTCAATTATGTTTTATACCACTTAAATCTGACATCGAATTACAACTAAAAGCGGTACATTTAAACCATGGATTGGCGATATAACACGATTTGGTTTGAGCAACTTAAAGATGGTAATTACCTTAATCAAGACTTTAAGAAAAGGTCGAAAATAGACGATAATTTTATAAATGTTGAGTATGTTATTCTTTGGCATTTAAAACATAAGGAAAGTTCATTTGACAATCTACCCAGTTCCAATAAGCTATCCTATTTAGAACTCAACTGGGCAAATCTAAAAGACCTTCAAGGCGTTGATAAGTTTAGAAATCTAAAAAGACTTGAATTACACTACTGCACCAAACTTGAAAACGATTTAGGATTATCTCAATTAAGTGGGAGTCTTCAATATTTACATATCAACCAATCAAAGAAGTTTACTTTTACTGATGAGTTGCTAAGTTTAAAAGAGCTAAAGGTTCTTTGTTTAAACGCTTGCGGATCAATCGCTGATCTATCATTCTTAAAACACTTCCCCAATTTGATAGATTTTAGATTCGTTGATACAAATGTCATTGATGGAAATTTAGCACCGATAATAGAACACCCTACTATAAGAACTGTTGGCTTTCTAAATAAACGACATTATAATTTAAAAGACGACCAAGTCGACAGGGAGTTAGCCGCAAAGGCTGATAATGAATATCGTCATTTTGCATATAAAGGCCAATATTACACAGAAAGATATGATTATTGATACATATCCTGGTATTTAAAGCCGTTTTAATTTCAAAAAAAAAGCCATCAGAAATCAGTCTGAAGGCTTGTTAAAACTTCTTTAATATTTTCACACAATCATAACACAGTGTAATTTCCCCGTGGTCTTTAGACTACAAAACTCGAACTCTTTTATGGCTGATTTGCATTGTGCGGCGGGCTTGGAGGATAAATATTGATTATATTCGATCTCATAAGAAATGGTAATGCTTACAAAGACATATTCAGCAATTGATCTTCTTGATAAAGTCTTAGAGTTCATCGAAATGACTCCAAACTCAAACGAATGGAATTTACAATCCCTTAAGTCAAATCTTCCGAGGCAAATTAGATTCCGCCAAATTGAAGCTCTATTAAATGCTTTTTTTGCTAAAAACGCCAGCGCGAGCCTTCTAAACAAAGCAACATCAATATTTTCAAACCAAAGAAAAATATCTATCAACTTCCTCTTAAGTGGAAAGTTCTTAAATGATCGAGCAATAGATGACTATGCAAATCTTTTAGATCTTATTAAAAGTTTTGTCGCGAAAGAAAGTGGCAATGTCGATCAATCAAAACAAATTAGAGTAGAACAGTTAACTTTTATCTTTCCCAAACTAATTGATTTTAAAAGACAGATCCGAAACCTGTTGACATTCAATTCAGGATGGTTAGAAGCAAGTTCTACAACTTCAGTATTTTCAATTTTTCTCACAAATTCCATCTCAAATAACCTGATAGGAAAATATGATGAGTTGGATAAAGTGCTCGAATTATTTATCAATCCCAAAAGCTTGATATTTACTGAAGAAGAGTTAATTGCGAAGTTTAACTTTCCAACGGAGGATTTGAGTAGCGTTGACGCCGACTTTATGTAAAAATCCCCATGCTTGGCATAAGTCGGTCATTTTGTGGCCCCTATACTACACAAACCGAACTCATTTAATGATTGATTTGCATTGTGCGGCAGGTTTGGGCATAATTTATCTTCATTTTGAATGTATTTACTCCAATACGTTGAATATTGCATAAGGCATCGGTGTTCCATAAAGTTCCATCTTTAGCTCGGGGAAATAATATCCCATTCCCCTATTCCAAGTGTACTTTGGATAGACTTTAATAATATCTTTTTCATAGTTCACTTTTAGATCTATAATTTCAAGTTTCATATATCTGCCTCCGGTAAAAGCTTTTTCCATGCTATGCTTTTTACGGACCATGAAAATGGTATTCAAGCACATCATAATATTAATGTGATCGCTGTCTGCGATTGCCGCCAATTTCTTCGTTTTAAGAAGTTCGGCGGCTCTATCAACCCGGTGATTAAACTCGATTAAACTAATTGTTTTGGATGAATCTCTATTAAAACTCTTATCTGCATCTTGCCCAAAGGATTTGCTAAACTGCAAAAAGCCTGTCCATATCAAATACAATACAACATATTTTCTAATCGAATGCATTAGGAGCTTTATTTAAAATATCATAACTAACTAATTGGCTAAATAGAATTTGTCAACGTTAAACATAGTAAAAGCATTATATTAAAGGCCGCTATATAGAATTCGGAAGGCTTTGATGTACGGACCGTTTGGAGAATAATTTTCTATTTTTGAATGAGTGTTTGTCAGGTTTTAAATGATAAAACATTCTATCTAATTTAAGCAAGCATCACAAAATATTATTAATTTAGGTAATAAACCTCAAGTCATGAAACGCAATATATACTTGTTGTTGCTTTTACCTCTGTTTACTTATATTGCTTTAGCGCAAGAAAAGAAAACATCGAATTTTGTCTTGAAAGGAACATATATCGGCAAGCACGCACACGCAATATTTTTAACTTACAAGGAAAGTAGCGGCAAAAAAACACAACGTAAGGTTTATCTAAAAAATGGTATTTTCTCATTCAAGGGATTTATCAGTAGCCCTGTTTATGCGGGAGTTACCAGTGATATAAAAATAACTCCAAACGGCCCAGATGTATCAAATTATGTTGATATATTCTTAAGTCCTGGCAATATGACTATATCACTAACGGAAAACGATTTTGAGCATGCGGTATTATCAGGTTCGCCTGTGCAGGATGAATGGATGAAAATGCAAACATTGTATAAACCGATTAATAAAATAAGGGATTCATTGTATAGAGTAACATTTGCGATTTCCAGCGCTGGCAATACGCCTAAAAATCATATTGCAGTCGTGGCCGTAGGAGCAAAAATCGATAAATGCAATCTGCAAATTGATCAGGTAGATTACCGCTATATCAGTTCTCATCCACAGTCCTATCTAAGTGCCTATTTACTAAATAATTTTGCAGAAGGAGATATGCGGCTGGATTCGATAGAAATGTTCTACAACAAGTTTTCTCAGCCGGTAAAAAAAAGCGTAGATGGTGAAGAGATTAATAAAGTAATAGCAAACCGCAAAGCTTCAATAGTTGGACGTGTTGTTAGAATGCCATTAGGAACTAACATAGACGGTAGCAGGTTTAATCCACAGACCTTTAAAATAAATAATTATGTATTATTTTACTTTTGGGCAGGTTGGGCGAATGATAACGCTGATTTAAAGCCAGTTTATAACAAATATAAATCCCGGGGTTTAAAGATTCTTGCTGTTTCGACAGAGCCATTTAAGAAAATTTGGCGAGACTCGGTAAAAAAGGAAAAAATTGAGGCGTGGTATAATATATTTTCGGCCCCAGTTGCTAACCTTGACACATTTTATAGCATACGCCAAATGGCCCCTTCCCTGGTTTTACTTATAGACAAAAACCATAAAATTATAGGACGCTATCGAGGCCGCAACAAGTTTTATAAAATGGATTATAGTGAAGAACCCATAAGAGAACTGGATAAAAAATTGGCGAAATTGATCTATTGATAATAAGTTCAGACTAATTTCTATTGGCTGTGGCTTTAATAAAAAAGCCTCCAGATTTACATCTAAAGGCTTTTCAATTTTATTCCCATACTTGGCATAAGATGGGTCATTTAGTGGTCCTTAGACTACAAAACTCGAACTCTTTTATAGAGGATTTGCACAATGCGGTGGGGCTGGAAAAGAATTTGGGCTACTATTAGTCTAGACAAACCGAAAAATCAAACCTTGCTGGTGCTAACTGCCGATACATCAATTTAAGATCAGTTAAACGACTGTCGATAGGCTAAAGGTGATAAATTGGTTTTGCTTTTAAATAATTTAGTAAACGATTGCGGATGTTCAAAACCTAATGCATAGGCAATTTCGGAAATAGAAAAATCTGTTACAGATAATTTTTCTTTGGCTTTTTCAATCAGTTTATCATGTATGAGCTGTTGCGTATTTTGTCCTGTTAATACTTTAAGCAAACCTCGCAAATAGTTTGGTGATACATTTAGTGCGTCTGTAATATACTGAACAGTAGGCACACCTTTTATTACCAACTCATTGCTGCTAAAATAATCATCCAATAATGTTTCCAGTTTTTCCAATAGCTGATGATTGGTTTTTTCCCTTGTAATAAACTGGCGGTGATAAAAACGGTCTGCATAAGTCAGTAAGCTTTCTATCTGTGCAATGATAATCTGTTTACTGAAGCGGTCAATATTCGCATGATACTCCTGCTGTATATTTTTAAAGATATGAATGAGCGTGGCTTCTTCTTTTACTGAAAGAAATAACGACTCATGGACCGAATAGTCCCAGAAATCATATTTCCTGATTGATTTAGCTAATGGCGTATTCCATAAAAAATCAGAGTGAATGAGCAGCAGCCACCCCGATTGTGTGGTTTCTTGTTTTGTGTCAACAGAAAGGCTTAGTAACTGATTGGGTGCCACGAAAGATAAAATCCCTTCGTTGAAGTCAAACGGCTGCTGCCCGTACCTGAAATTAATGTGGTTTGAGAAGGAAACTCTTTTCATACCTATAGCATAAAAATCGTAACACCAGTTCATGGATTCTTTATTCACCGTTTGCTTCACCAGATCGATTTCAGTCACACTGATCAGGGGATGTTCCGGCGCAGGTAGGTGCCGGAACTGGTGAAACTCACTAATAGTTTTGATCCGCTTCATTTTATGTTAATTCTCTTTTCTAATTTCCAATACAATCTTACCCCGGACGTGTTTTGTTTCCAATTCGGTATGTGACTCAGCTACTTTTTCCATTGGGTAAACTTTGCTAACAATAATGCTTACCTTGCCTTCTTCAATTAGTTTTGCAATATCGGTAAGTGACAGTGCAACATCAAGTTCCCGCCTAATCATTTTTGCTTCACCGTGTTTTTTTGCAAGTATATTAAGAAACTCTTCGCTGAAAGGATACGGGAGCTGAACAGAAACAAACCTGCCGCCATCTTTTAATGCAACTGCCATAATTATTCTAGCATCTTCATTAAATACTGGCGAGGCGTCAAAAACAACGTCAATATCGCGCAGCAAGCTTGCAAAGTTTTCGTCCTTATAATCAATCACTTCATCTGCGCCCAGTTGTTTTAAAAAACCAAAATTGCGTTGGGAGGCTGTACCAATCACATATGCCCCTTTTGCTTTAGCAAATTGCACTGCAAGGTTGCCTATTCCGCCGCCGGCTCCATTGATCAACACTCTTTGACCCGCGCCCACTTTACCAAGATCCATTCCGTTCCAGGCCATTAATGCGCAGGATGGAATAGAACCGGCTTCATTAAAGCTTACGTTGTTTGGCATTATAGCAAACTGGGTGGCTTTGGCAGCAATAAACTCTGCATAGGTACCACCCAAAAAATTAGGAATACCGTAAACCTTATCGCCTTTCTTAAAGCCTTTTACATCGCTTCCCATTGCTTCTATTTCGCCAGCTCCATCCAGGCCAAGCCCCAGTGGCAGTTTCAGGAACGGTTTCAAAATCTCGTTGCCACCCTGCCGGACAACATAATCTGCCGGATTAACCCCGCTGGCGTACATTTTTATCAATATTTCATCGGCCTGAGGCACAGGGTGTTCTACCTCTTCCAATTTCATCACTTCCGTATCGCCAAATTCATGAATTTTTATTGCTTTCATTTTGTCTGATTTTTTTGATAGTACAAAGGTCAGCGTAATTTCAAAAACGAATTAAGCCAAAACGCCTTTTGTCTTAGTCTAAAATAAAATCAGGTTATGTAAAATTTGCGCGTTCTATATTCTTCGGTAAAAGGGCTTTAAGGCTAAAGCTGATATTTGGGGGACATCATCCTATTAACATACGGCAACAAAAAGCCTCCAGATTTTCATCTAAAGGCTCTTAAATAATCTTTCCCATCCCGTTCCCATGGATGGGTTTAATAGTGGTCCCGACGAGAATCGAACTCATATCTAGAGTTTAGGAAACTCCTATTCTATCCGTTGAACTACGGGACCTTGGATTTGGAAGTGCAAATGTGCGAATTATTAGCGATATGTGTGAATTTTAAAATCAAATTCATTTGCGCATCCGCACATGTACTCATTTGCCCATTTATCGCACTACCGATCCGTTGGGCATCCAGTTAAGGGGTGAAATAAAGTTCAGCTTGCCTTCGGCATTCTCGGCCATCAGGATCATCCCTTGCGACATGATGCCTTTGATCTCTCTTGGCTCTAAGTTAACCAGTATGCTTACCTGCTGGCCAATAATGCCTTCGGGCTCGTAATGCTCGGCAATGCCCGATACTACGGTGCGCTGGTCGATGCCGGTATCAATGGTGAGCTTGAGCAGTTTTTTTGTTTTGGCTACCTTTTCGGCTGTCAATATGGTACCTACCCGCACATCCATCGCCGCGAATTGGTCGAAGCTGATGTTATCTTTAGCCGGAATCACGGGCACCTCCTCTACTACTGCCGGGCCTTCGATGGCTGCTTTTTTATCTACCAGTTTTTGAATTTGCCGCGCTATCAGGTCGTCCTCAATTTTTTCAAATAATAAGGATGACGGATTTAACTGATGGCCATTGGCAAAAAACACTTCCTCGTCAAAGGCAATTACATCTTTGGGCCAGTTCAGCATGTGCAATATCTTTTTGGCTGTACCGGGTAAAAATGGCTGCAAGCACGTTGCCAGGTGGACTATTAAAACGAGGCAATTATGCAAAGCAGCCTTAGCATCATCCGGGTTGGTTTTAATACTTTTCCAGGGCTCCTTTTCGGTGAGGTAGCGGTTACCTAAACGGGCTATTTCCATCATGGTTTGTTGCGCCTGCCTGAATTTATAGCCCTCAAAGTTGGCCTGCAACTCATCATAAAACTGGCCTATCTGGGCCTTCAGACTTTCATCTGTCAAATCAATAGTCGCCGTTTCAGCCTCTACCCTGCCATCATAAAATTTATGCATCAGTATCATCACCCGGTTCACAAAATTCCCCAGTATGGCTACCAATTCATTATTTACGCGGGCCTGGTAATCTTTCCAGGTAAACTCGCTGTCGCTGGTTTCGGGCGCAATGGCGGTCAGGTAATAACGCAGCTCGTCTACTTTGGCCGGCAGGTCTTCCAGGTACTCGTGCATCTCTACACTCCAGCCACGGCTGGTACTCATTTTATCGCCCTCCAGGTTCATAAACTCGTTGGCGGGTACGTTATCCGGCAAAATAAAATCGCCGTGGGCCTTCAGCATCACCGGGAACACAATACAATGGAAAACAATGTTATCCTTGCCTATAAAATGCACCAGCTTGCTTTCCTCGTCCTGCCAGTAAAGTTTCCAATCCTTGTCGTTATCGAGGGCCCATTGCTTGGTGGCCGAGATATAGCCGATGGGCGCGTCGAACCAAACGTATAAAACTTTACCATCGGCACCTGGCACGGGCACTTTAATACCCCAGTCCAGGTCTCGGGTTACGGCTCGCGGGTGCAGGCCACCATCTATCCAGCTTTTGCATTGCCCGTATACGGTTGCGCGCCAGTCTTTGGCATGGTCTTTCAGTATCCATTCCTTCAACCAGTCTTCATATTGATCTAAAGGCAAATACCAATGCTTGGTTGGCTTTAATATGGGCTTGTTGCCGCTTAAAGTTGACCGTGGATGAATTAACTCTTCGGGACTGAGCGATGTACCGCACTTTTCGCATTGATCGCCATAGGCGTTCTCGTTGCCGCAATTAGGGCAGGTGCCAATAATGTACCGGTCGGCTAAAAATGCGCCGGCATGCTCGTCGTAATATTGCTCTTCTTCCTTTTCAACAAAAATGCCTTTATCATTCAGGTTGGTAAAAAAATCCTGCGCGGTTTGGTGATGTATCGGATCGCTGGTGCGATGGTAAATATCAAACGAGATGCCGATCTGCTCAAACGAAACCTTAATTAACTCGTGGTATTTGTCAATAATGGCCCGCGGGGTGGTGTGTTCCTTCATGGCCTGGTTGGCTATGGCGGTGCCATGCTCATCGCTGCCGCAAACAAAAACAACATCACGTTTTTGCAGGCGCAGGTAACGCGCGTATAAGTCGGCTGGTATATAGGCTCCGGCTAAGTGCCCCAAATGCTTAGGCCCGTTGGCATAAGGCAGAGCGGCGGTAATGGTATATCGTTTATAAGTTTTCGGTTCCAATGATTTATACAGTATTTTTATAGTTTTGGCAAAGATAATTATTTTGAATGGTTCGGGAGGATGGAAAGATAAAGGGGAGTCTTGAGCCTGGAGTCGGGAGTCTTGAGTCGCGGTTTTGAGGGTTGAACCAAGGAGCCGTGTTTATTGTATCTGCCGATACTGAATTTTTCTTCACATTAACAACAAAAACACATGAGCATAAGCCCACCCTATTTAAAAAAAGGCGACAAAGTTGCCATTACCTGCCCGGCAAAAAAACTGCCTGCGCCAATGACCGACGCCATTGCCTTGCTTGAATCGTGGGGTTTAGAGGTTGTTATCGGCGAAACTGTTAGCGCTTCGTACCACCAATTTGCCGGCGACGATGATTTACGGGCCAGGGACATGCAACGTTTTTTGGACGACGACAGCATCAAAGCCATTATTGCCGCTCGTGGAGGCTATGGTACTATCCGCATGATTGACAAACTCGACTTTACACATTTTGCCCAGCATCCCAAATGGCTTGTCGGCTTTAGCGATATTACTGTTCTGCATACCCATATCTATGCCAATTACGGCATTCAGACCATCCACGGGCAAATGCCTGTCAATATTAAGGATGGTTCGGCAACATCGTTGGAGACCTTAAGAAAGAGCCTTTTTGGCGAGGAACTGAATTACGAATTTAACTCGCATGCTGATAACCGGCCGGGTGAGGCCAAAGGTGAATTAATTGGCGGAAACTTAAGTTTGCTGGTTGCGGTATCGGGTTCGGTATCCGATTATGATTATGACGGTAAAATTTTATTCATCGAGGATGTGGGTGAGTATTTGTATGCCATCGACCGGATGCTTTATCATCTAAAGCGTGCCCATAAACTTAAAAATCTGGCGGGTTTAGTAGTTGGTGGTTTCACCGATGTTAAAGATAACGATATCCCCTTCGGCCAAACGGTAGAACAAATCATCATGAGCATCGTTCAGGAATATACTTACCCGGTATGCTTCGATTTTCCCGCAGGGCACATCCCGGATAACCGGGCTTTAATATTCGGGAAAAAAGTCAGTTTATCTGTAAATCAACACTTCACCTCCATTAAACCCATATAACGATGGCTATCTTATCAAATCTCGGAAAATACAAAAACACAGGCCTGCTGATGATGCGGGTAGGTTTAGGGATCCTGTTTTTATATCACGGCTATCCCAAACTGTTAGGCGGACCGGCAAAATGGACCGAAATTGGTCATGCTACCAAATATGTTGGCATTCATTTTCTGCCTACTTTCTGGGGATTGATGGCAGCCTGTACCGAAACCTTCGGCGGATTTTTACTGGTAATTGGTTTAGCTTTCAGGCCAGTATGCTTGCTATTAACAATCAACCTGGTTGTTGCGGCATTTATGCACTTTGGTACCGGCGGTGGCTTAACCGAGGCGGCTCATGCTATTGAGGATGCTGTTGTTTTTGCGGGTTTGATTTTTGTTGGCCCGGGGAGGTATAGCGTGGATGGGAAATGAGGTAGAGACATTTAAACAAAAGGCGCCTTATCGACAATTGATAAAGCGCCCTTGATATTATAAATAAGCTAAATTATTACTTTGCCCACCAAACAGGTGTACTATAAGACACAGTACCCGGATAGTTTGCATTTGTAGTTTGTTCAGAGTTAGGATACAGTAAACGTTCCGGCAGCGGTGAGGTAGGAGCCGGAGCCCCTACGGAAACAACCAAGAAAGTAGGGTAACCTGTTCTTCTCCATTCTGTCCAGGCCTCAAAGCCCTGGAAACCACACATCGCAAAATATTTTTGTGTGATAATTGCTTGAAGCTGATTGGTAGCTAAGGCCGGTAATCCGGCTGGCGATGCAATATACCCTGTAGGGTCTCCTGCACCTGTAGCGGTAAAACTCGCTGATATACCAGCTTTATATAAGGCTATTACGTCCCCAGAGCTGTTCGTCCAACCTCTGGAAACGGCCTCGGCTTGCAAAAAATAGCTTTCGGCGGCAGAAAGCAGTTTAACAGGAGCCGTAGCAGAGGCCGGCTTCTTGGCATTACCGCCAGTTAATGCAGATGGGGGAGAAACCGATTTGCCAACATAGTTAGCAAAACTTCCCTGTGGTATGGACACAAGATTGTTGACGGCTGGAGGTAACAAATCATAAAGCAAAGGCAAGCGAGGGTCGCTGTTCGCATTAAAAGCATTTACTGCAGTTGAACTTGCCACCACATTTTGAGTTTTCCCTAATGTAGGACTTGCCGCTTCGTTATAAAACGGATTTTCATTACCTCCGGTAGATGTATATTTAATTGATGCATCTACAGTTAGAAATGTTGGAGCAGGATTAGTTGCATATAATGCCCTTATGCCACTTGCAGCGTTTACTGGATCAGCCTTAGACAAGCGTAAGTATGCTCTCAGTTTAAGGGTATTTGCAAAAGCGATCCACTTGGTCGTATCTCCCTGAAATATCATATCCTGCGCTCCTGGCGAAGCAGCGCCTTGTCTATGGAGCAAGACCAACGCTTTATTAATGTAGGCAAATATGCTATCATAAACTACCTTTTGAGCCTCATATTTAGGATTTGGATTGATATTACTCCCCTGCAACGCCTGTGTGAGAGGCACGTCACCAAAGGCATCGGTTGCTAATTGAAACCCATAAGCCTTCATCAGGTAGGCAATGCCTTTAGTAGCTTGCAATTGCTGGTTGCTTTTTAATATCAAGTCCGAATTTACTAACGCAACGCGGTATATATTAAGCCATGGATTGTCAAAATCTGTGTTTTTTGAAAGGTACTGATCAATTGTTTTATATTGTGACGATTGTGGATTTTGAGTCCAATACTGAGCATACATACTGCCGAATACCTGGAAGGAATTGCCAACAACTTGACTAATTGCGGCCTGAGTTGTAGGTAAAAGCAATGAAGGATCAACGACTTCGGGGTTATTTGGATTTTGATTTATGTCCAAAAACTTTTTGCAGCCCGAAAAGCCCACTCCTGCCACAAGCCCTATAAACAGGGTTTGCCTTAAACTAAATTTATATTTTCTGATCATGATGATAATTGTTAAAATGAAACTTTCACGTTAATACCATAGTTACGGACCGATGGATTTGCTGCAAAATCAAAGCCCTGTTCGTTTCCAGCTCCACTTGAGTTAACTTCGGGATCCACAAACTGGTTTGCTTTTGGCGTCCATAAAAACAGGTTATTACCAAACAAGCCTACTGTTAACGCACCAAACGGCAAGGTCCTCAATTGTTTTTTGGTCAAAGTATAAGATATTGTGGCACTGCGCATTTTTATATACGATGCATCTACTATATTTATACCAGGATTGTTTTCTGGAGTATAATAAGCATATTTAGAGTAGGGGATGGTTGTATTAACAACGCTATTGCCTGCAGCATCAAGGTAAACCGAATTGGGGAACGGCTCACCAAAGCGGGTTCCACCGCTTTCAGCAGAAGTTCCTACGAAATCTGTAATTTCTTTTGTTTTTGAATAGAATACGCCACCATGTTTAACATCAAACAATACACCTATATCAAAACCTTTGTATCTTACATCTGTACCAAATGATGCCTGAAATTTCGGGTTATATGAACCCAGGTATTGTGGTGCTGTTGTGAGCAAGGGTAGCCCGGTAGTTTTGCTTACGATGGTTCTTCCCTGTGCATCTGTCTGCTTTGTTATACCATAAAATTCGCCATAGGGTTGTCCCTTAGCCGCAACTATTGACATACCACTGTATCCGCCTATTATTACTTGTGAAACACCTGCCGGTAAACTAACCACCTCGCTGTTGTTTTTGCTAAATGTACCATACAAATTCCAAGTTAAGCCATAGCCGGTTTTAATTGGTGTTCCGCTAAGGGCTAACTCTATACCTTTGTTCTTAATTTCCCCTGCGTTGACAACCTGAGAACCATATCCCGTTGAATTAGGAACAGGGGCCGATAATATCTGTTTTTTTGAGTCATTAGTATAATAACTGAAGTCGACTGAAAACCTGCTTTGGAAAAATGATAACTCGGTACCAATTTCGAACGCGCTCGTTTGCTCCGGTGAAAGTTGATTATTGCCTTGCATTGATCCAATCTGTAAGCCAGGAACGTTTCCGAATGGAAATTTAGTATTGCCAAAACTTCCATTAACTGTTGCACTGCTATAAGTGGTTGTTAATTGATAAGGGCTGGTATCGCTACCTACCTGTGCATAGCTTGACCGGAGTTTACCGTAATTTAAAATCTCAGCAATACCGGAGTTTTTAAATAATTCGCTAAATACAAATGAACCGTTTATACTTGGATACCAATACGAGTAGTTACTTAAAGGTAGTGTTGAAGATCTGTCGTTTCTTATGGTACCATCCAAAAACAGGTAATTCTTATAAGAAAGACTTAAATCAGCATAAAAACCTACTAACCTTCTTATCGAAATATTGTCGTATATTATATTTACCGGTCCATTACTATTTTGAAGATCATACCAGCCAGGTACTATCAAACCACCGCTGGTGTTTGTACTTGTTTGATTTGAAGTTGTAGAACGTGCACGAATATTGTTACCTAACAGCAATGACCCGACAAAATCCTTAGTAAAGTTATGGGTTGCGGTAACCATTAAATCATGTATTACTTCGTTCACATTAAATTGATCTATTTCGTAAGACCCATTGGAGGAGGCAACATTCTGATCCCAAAGTCCGCTGCCGGATTCGTCAGCAGGAGTGAATGCGTATTTAGGGTTAATAAGCTTTCTGCGGTCCGAGTACGAATCCGCACCTACACGTTCTACGATGTTTAACCAGCTAAGCGGCTTATAAGCCAGATTAAAAGAACCGGTAACGCGGTTAACATCATCAAGATTAGTATAGTTTTGAATAACCCAATAAGGGTTCAAAGCAAAAGCACCATAAAAACCAAATTTATTGGTAAGTGGATTATAACCATTATACTTATTGCTAAGGTCACCCATCTCATTAATAGGAATATCCCTTGGTGTCTGCATTAAGTTTATCCAGATAGAGTTTGCACCCTGTCCGCCGGCGGGCTGATTTGACTGTATTTTATTATAGTCGAAGTTGACACTTGCGGTAAAATTGTTAGCAAGTATCGTCTTCCCATTAAACCTTACCCCATATTTATCATAAGTGTCTTTATCACCCGGATATATGCTATTAGAGTTTAAAGAGCTTAAGGCTAAATAAAAGCTACTTTTATCATTACCAGATGAAATGCCTAGGTTATTGTTAGAGGAAAAGCCAGTTTTAAAAAAGTTTTTGACGTTGTTTGGTAAAGCCGAGTACGGTTTAGTTTGAGTAGCATTGTCAATTTTTTGCCCCCATGGCTCTACCTTTCCGGTAAAGGGAGCCCCCCAGCTAAAGTTATCGCTGGCATCGTCTATACCTGTATAGTAATTAGGTTTGGTAGCAAGTGGGCCATCCTGAGCTCCCTGACCATATTCATTTTGCCAATCTGGCAATTTCAAAATAGATGAGAAGGTATTGCTGGAGCTAAGTGTTATCTCTGTTTTTTGAGCCCGGTTTGCACCTGATTTGGTTGTGATCATGATAGCGCCATTGGATGCTCTTGAACCGTAAAGGGCTGCGGCGGCAGGTCCTTTCAAAACTGTAACGGATTCCACGTCATCTGGGTTAATGTCATTGCCCCTGTTTCCGAAATCAACAGCTGCTAAACTGCTTGGAACGCCGCTTGAAGAAGAACTACTTGAAGATATAATACTTGAATTATCAATAGGTATTCCATCAACAACCATTAACGCCTGATTATTACCGGTTATTGATGAGCCACCACGAAGCACAATACGTGTTGAGCTACCAGGTGTATTAGATGTTGAAGTAATATTAACACCTGCAACCCGGCCTGTTAGTGATGAAAGCACGCTTGGATTGCCCCCTTCGGTTAACTCCCTGTTGCTTACCGTTGGTGCCGAATATCCTAAGGTTCTTTTTTCTCTTTTAATGTTGTTAGCTGTTACAACAACCTCAGCTAACTCGCTGCTCGAAATTGTCAGGACGGCATTAATGATATCACCGTTAACGGGTTTTTCAAGTGGGGCATAGCCAATAAAAGTAAAGACTAAGATTTTTTTGCCTGACTGTGGCACGCTGATAGAATACTTACCGTCTGAACCGGTAACGGTACCTACGGTTGTACCTTTTAATCTAACAGCAACGCCTGGAATCGGTCCCCCGTCTTCCTTGGCGGTCACAGTACCTGTTACGGTACGATTCTGTGCGAAAATCTGCATGGAGTACAGCAGAAAGCACAAACTTACGAGTAGAAGTTTTTTCATTTCGTTAATAAATAAGATCAGTTAATAGTTAATTAATTATAAATGTAGTGTTACATTTTCAACTTGTCAATTAAAAAGTGAAAAAAAGTGTTTTTCGATAAAAAAAACCTACTTACTGGTTAGGAATTTTATTTAGTACTATGTATTGCATAATACAATCTAAAACATATATCTTTGCATTATGATTGTAGAAAACACACAAACCCAAATGCGGAAGGGGATACTGGAATACTGCATCCTTTCCATCATATCAAAAGGCGAAACCTATGCGTCAGATATCATCGCTGATCTTAAAAAATCGCAAATGCTGGTGGTTGAGGGCACTTTATATCCCTTGCTTACCCGGCTAAAAAACAATGGCCTTTTAACTTATAACTGGGTGGAATCAACATCGGGCCCCCCACGCAAATATTACGTACTCTCGCCCGAAGGCCGCTCGGTGCTGAGCCAATTGGATAAAACCTGGGAAGAATTATCATTAGCGGTGCAAACAGCACTTGAAAACAGAAAATAAAAACTCAACCACTATCATCAACATATCATGAATAAAACGATCATCATCAACATCAACGGAATTGTTTTCCATATCGAGGAAGACGCTTACGAAGTGTTAAGAAATTATATGACCGGTGTTAAGCGCCACTTTGCCAACGAAGAAGACAGCATAGAAATAACCACCGATATTGAAAACCGTATTGCAGAAATGTTTACCGAGATACTGAATCGTGAGGCCAGGCAGGTTATTGTTACTCCGGACGTCAATATGGTGATCAGCCAGATGGGTACCATTGAAGACTTTGAAAGCACCAACGCCGAACAAAAAAGCGATTATAACGCCTATCAAACGTTTACCGATAACCGTAAGCTCTTCCGCGATCCGGACGATCATCTATTGGGCGGTGTTTGTGCCGGTATTGCCAATTACTTTGATGTGGAAACGGTATGGATCCGTTTAGCATTCGCGATAGCTACCGCTTTCGGCGGCACAGGCTTTATGGCCTACATCATTCTATGGATCATTGTACCCAAAGCTGCCACCCGGGCCGACAGGATGGCCATGAAGGGCGAGCGGCTGGATTTAAAGGGCTTTGTTAAAAATTTTGAAGAGGAAGTTAAAAACGTTCACCAATCCCTGAGCAATGCCAGCAACAACGCCCGGCCCTTTGTTTATAAGGCTCGGGATTTTGTGGGCGATTTTTTTGATCACCTGGGCCATTTTATAGGCGGCGCCGGAAAGGTGTTTTTAAAATTGGTCGGTATACTCATTATGCTCTCCTGCTTTGGGTTTTTAGTTTCGGCGGTGGTAGCTTTGGCTTTTATTGCGGCGCAGGGGCACGATGTTTTCCACTTGTTCCCGTTCAGTATTATTAATTACGCGTATAGCGACATTATCTATGTGAGCGCTTTTGCGGTTGTGGTTATCCCCCTACTGGCTATTATTCTGCTCACATTAAGGGTAATATTTAACAGCGCCGTGATGGGCCGTTCTACCAGTTATACCATGCTGATCATATGGATTGTGGCTTTTAGTCTTTTTGGTTTTTACTCGTCAAAAGTTGCTTCACAATTTAAAGAGGAAGCTTCATTTAGCCAAACCATCGATCTTAAACCCACTTTAAACCATACCTATTATTTAAAACTGAACGACATCAAGTACCTGAGTAAAGAAGATAGCGTAAGGCTCAACATCAACGACCGGTTTAAGGGAGCCATTATTTTAAACGATGAAGATGACAACCATCATTATGAACGCCCGCAAAATGTGAATATCTCGATCGAAAAAGGCGACGTATCTCATCCTGTATTGGTGGAATCGTTCAGCGCCAGGGGCAATAGCTACCAGGATGCTTTGCTTAATTCAAGAAACACCACTTATTATTTTAATCAGCAGGACTCTGTGTTAACCTTCGACAGGCTATTAAGAACTCCTTTTAACAGCTTATGGCGTAACCAGGAAATTAAAATAACCCTAAAAGTGCCTTTAAATAGTTTTATCGTTATTGATAAAAAGATGGAAAGATATGTTGACAATGTATCCCTCTATGATTGTAACGAAAAGAATAAAAAGGAAGATGCCCCTTCGGCCACCTTCATCATGACGGATAATGGCATTCAATGCAAAGTTGACACCCTACAAACCAGCCTGGCCGAATAATGAAAACCAAGTTGATGATTTACTCAAGCCTACTCCTATTGGGTGGGCTTGGGTTTAAGCCATACCAGGGCAAACGATATATTAACAACACCGGCAATACCAGGGTTGAAACAAGCCCGGGCTTTTCAAGCTACTGGTTAAAACGGAGCCGGAAAGAACTGCTGAGAGATAGCCGCCCTATTAACCCCATTTGTAAGGCGATAGAGGATTCTATGTATTTTATTTCGCGTGGATTTACCGGTAAATCATTCCTGTTTTAAAGCACTTACTGCCCTGCCATAAATACGGCGTTGCTAAATAAAAGCTTCCCGTTTTCCCAGAAACTCCTGAACAAAGGGTCGTCCGCCAGGTAAATTATGGTACCCCGGCCTGATGATTGCGCACCAAACAACAGGCCTTCGTTTAATTTTTCCCTGGTTTTCTGCCCCACAAAACCCGAAACGTAGGCGTCCTTTTTAATGGTGCCCACATTCCAGCCGTCATCCCCCAGGTAATCATAAACCTGGTCGCTCAGTTTCAGGGTATAATAAGTTTTGGTTAACCCAAAACCCAAAGGATGGGTATTATCTATAGTTACCTTATATATAGCACCGGGTATGCTGCTTTTTAAGGCATCGCGGTCGCGCGCTTCATAAATTTTGATGCTGGCGCTTTTTTTATCCGCCTTATCGTCTTTTTTTGTCTCCTTTTGCTTGATCGAAAATCCCTTTTTATCAACCAAATCATTAATAGCGCTCTCCATAGCTATCAGTTTGCCGCCATCGCGCACCCAGCCCTGTAATTTATCAACCGGAACCTGGTCATAGCTTCCATCCGGAAAAATTGCCACATCAAAGTCGCTCCATTTAATGCGGCCAAGGTCCTGCGAGCGTACTATGGTTACCGGGTAACCTATTTGCTGTTCAAATAACTGCCATACTTCGCCCATGCTGCCCGAAGATACGCCATCGCCAGCCACCAGCATAATAGATGGTTTGCTGATATACCTGATTAAGGACGATCCGAGATCTGCTCCTTTGTCCACAAAGCCGGAAGACAGCGCAGCCAGTTCGCGGCCAAACTTCCGAGCGGTTTGCCATATGATACGGTCAAAGTCCGACCGCCGGTTTCCATTCCTCGCGATGATCAGCGACCCGGCATCAAACTTTTTGCCACCCGATTCAAACGCGGTTTCAGAGTACCTAACCTTGACGTCCTGCTTCAGCAAGGCAGCCAGGAACTGAACATCCGCCATTGATTTCCATGCGCACACGTAAGCATAAGCATCGGTGTTAACCTCGGTATTTACGGCATGTAAAGGCATCTGTTTATCGGTGGGTTTGATGCTTTGCTTCAGTCCGTAGGTTTTTAGGCCATAAGCATAAGGCAGCGCCCAGGCCGTAATATCATAGGTATTAGAGTCGGCAATAAATGTTTTGGGCTCAAACAATACATTTAATAAAACCGCTTTAGGCTGATGGGCATCAATTACCATATCAGTTGGCCCAATTTTGACACCCTCGTTTATACCCGAAAAATAATCATAGCCCTTCACATTTGTTGCTGCACTCCCATAGCCATATTGAATGCCATTTTTATCGAGCAGCTTAGCCAGTAAGGCTACTTTATCCATATTATCGTTTTTTACCACATACCCCTTAAATTCTCCGGGCGGGTTGCTCCGGCTGCTATCGTAAAACTTTTTAAACTCACTTAATAATTTGGGCGCATTGCCTGACGCCATTTCAATGGTACTTAAACCAGTAGTATAATGGTGGGCAATCCTGTCGTCAAGGGTTAAGGTATCGCCGTCAACGGTCAACACAGCCAGGCCTCCCCTTATCCCCCCTTGCTCGTAGGTCATCCCGATAGAGCCATTGTATAAAGGATAGGTATCTCCGTATGATGGGTAAAGCAAATCAAACTCTTGTTTGGTAAAATACAGCCATCCGTTGCGGTCAAAATATTTGGCGTTATTCCGGCCAATCAGTGTTTGAAATTCTTTTTGCCACAACGTTATATCGCGGTGAAAGGGTTCGGCAGCGGGGGCAAAATAATAAGGTGAGTTATACCCCTGTTCGTGATAATCCACATGGATTTGCGGCAGCCATTGGTTATACAAGCCAAGCCTGGCTTTTGATTCCATTTGCGTTTGCCAGGCCCAGTCGCGGTTCAGGTCAAAATAATAATGATTCACTCTTCCGCCCGGCCATGGTTCCATATGCTCCCGCGATGAGGGGTTAACATCCGGAGCCAGGCTGCGTACCGGGTTATAAAAATTAACGTACCTATCGCGCCCGTCGGGGTTCAGGCAGGGATCAATCACTACAAGCGTGTTTGCAAGCCATTTTTGAGTCTGTGCGTTATCCGGATTAACCAGTTCGTATAGCGTTAACATAGCTGCCTCGCTCGAACTCGGTTCATTGCCATGTACATTATAACTCAACCATACAATTACCGGGTTATTGGCATCAGCATTTCCGCCTTCAATACCGGTTAAACGCAGGTTGTTATGCCGGATATCTTCCAGGCGGTTAACATTCTCGTCCGAAGCGACAAAGGCTGCCAATAGCGGCCGTCCTTCGTTAGTGGTTCCATATTGCTGAAGCTTTACATTTTTTGAGTTTTGTGCTATATATCTAAAGTAATCAACAATACGGTAATGGTAGGTGAACTGATCGCCCAACTTATAGCCTAAAAACTCCGATGGCGATTGGAGCTTTTGTGCAACGGCGTTAAAAAAAAAGCAGGCAAGGATAACCGAAACAAAGAATTTTTTCATGGATGTTATTATGATAGGCTAAGCTAAAAAAGAATTATGAAAAACTGCTATTATAGTTCATGGTTGATGGTTCACGGTTAATAGTTGATTGATTATGGTGTTGGGTAAACGATAAGATGCAGTTAGCGCGGAGGCCTATTTATTGATGATCAGTCAAAACATCGTTTGACTACAGGCTGCCACTGACAACTCTGTAACTAATTGGTTATCAATAGCAAAAAAATTATCATCTCCAATGAAATTATTTGCGCGCAAATAGAAAGCCCTTAGCCTGACAGGCCTTTGCGCACAGAGGTGGAGTTAAGGGAGAAATCAAAAAGAAAGGGGATGTCATGCTGAGGCCCCTCGAAGCACGTGCGGTGGGCATCTGCATCATGCTCTCAACCCGTGCAAAGTAACGCAGAAGGGCATACCGTATGGCCCTTCGCTCGGTGCTTCGACATGCTTATAATGACGAATTGTTAAGTTGTTGATTATCAGAGCGTCTGTTTTTGCTCTGATAATCAGTATTCTTAATTTTGAGCATCGGCGCGCTCAATCGCCGCGCGAAGGGCTTTGTTCTTTTTGTCTTGACACAAAAAGAACCAAAAAAGTCAAGACTGCCCGATCCTTCCGCCCACAGGCCAGCTCCCGGCCCGGCGTGCAGTCGGGCTTTTGCGCACTTTTCCTATCTGCGCAAAATAGCCTACAGGGTTCAAACGTCATCCCTGTTTTTTCGGGTGAGGCCCGGTGGGTTACTCAGCATGGCAGGCCTTTGCGCACAACATCAGGGTGGTAAATCAAATCAAAAGAAAGGGGATGTCATGCTGAGGCCCCTCGAAGCACGTGCGGTGGGCATCTGCATCATGCTCTCAACTCCTGCAAAGTAACTCATAAAGACATACCGTGTATGGCCCTCGCCCGGTGCTTCGACAGGCTGCCATTGACAACCCTGTAACTAATTGGTTATCAATAGCAAAAAATCATCATCTCCAATGAAATTATTTGCGCGCAAATAGAAAACCCTCAACAAGGCACATTTTGCTGCGGCAAAATTTTCTTCCCTGCCGATTCTTATCTCTTGATTTGCATTAGTAACTTTACTTTTTTAGCAAAAGCACTCCATGACTACCCACGAAGCACTGCATAAATACTTTGGCTACCGCGAATTCAGGCACGAGCAGGAAGCCATTGTCGATCACGTTTTAAATCAAAAAGATGCGATGGTGCTGATGCCTACCGGGGGCGGTAAATCAATTTGTTACCAGTTACCTGCTGTTATTTTTGATGGCCTCACGGTGGTGATATCGCCGCTTATCGCGCTAATGAAAGACCAGGTAGATGCTTTAAACATCAACGGTATTAATGCTGCTTTTTTAAATTCGTCGCAATCGGATAATGAGCAGCGCGAAATTATCAAACAACTCAAGGCCAACCAGATCAAACTACTTTACCTGGCGCCGGAGCGTTTGTTTAGTTCGGAGAGCCGCCTGATTGATTTTTTAAAAACCTTAAAGGTATCCCTCATCGCCATTGATGAAGCTCATTGTATTTCGCATTGGGGGCACGATTTCAGGCCCGAATATCTGATGCTGGCCGGTTTAAAGATAGCCTTTCCGAATATCCCGGTGATTGCGTTAACCGCTACCGCCGATAAAATAACGCGCAAGGATATCCTGGATAAATTAAACCTAAATCAACCCCGGGAGTTTGTTTCATCGTTTGACCGGAAAAATATCAACTATCGCATAGCGCCCAAAAAAAATAGTTTTACCCAGCTCATTGCTTTTTTAAAGGAACATCAGGACGATTCGGGCATTATTTATTGCCTCTCGCGCCAGTCAACCGAAGATCTGGCCACGGCTTTACAAGCTCAGGGTTACTCGGCTCAGGCCTACCATGCCGGGCTCGAAAAAAAAATTAAGGATCAGAACCAGGAACGTTTTCTGCGTGATGAAATTAAGATCATTGTAGCCACCATAGCTTTTGGCATGGGCATCAATAAATCAAACGTGCGGTTTGTGGTTCACATGGATCTGCCTAAAAACATTGAAGGTTATTACCAGGAAACCGGTCGCGCGGGCAGGGATGGTTTACCCAGCAAAGCGTTATTGTTTTACTCGTACGCCGATGTGCAAAAATTGCAAAGCTTCGCCAGGGTGGAAGGCAACGAGGCGCAAAGCAAGATTATGCTGAAAAAACTGGACGACATGGTACGCTTTTGTCAATTGCAAACCTGCCGCCGCCAGTATTTATTGAAGTATTTTGATGAGGATGCCCCAGCTAATTGCGGATCATGCGATGTATGCCTGAGCGATTACGAAAGAATTGATGGCACCATCATTGCACAAAAGCTATTTTCGGCAATCACCCGGCTGAACGAAAGCTTTGGCATTACCTACCTGGTTGACTTTTTACGCGGGTCAAAAAACGAAAAGATCCGCGAAGCGCATAAACAGCTTAAAACTTATGGTATTGGTGCCGACCTCAGCAAAGCCGAGTGGCAGCAATATATCCGCGAGTTGATAGCGCAGGGTTTTATCCGCACCGAGGGCGACCCCTACCCTGTTCTCAAATTAACACCACAAAGTGCAGAGGTATTGAAGGGCCAGAAAAAGGTTCAGCTTATTAAATCGCAAACCGTGCATGAGGAGCAAGTGGCCGAAGTTGTACCTTATGAAGCCGGTTTGTTAATGAGCCTTAAAGAAACCCGTTTAGGTATAGCCATCCGCGAAAATGTGCCGGCCTATGTTATTTTATCTGATGCCACTTTATTGGAGATAGCTACTTATCTACCCGCCAGCTTGCTTGAGTTAAGGCAGGTATCGGGCTTTGGCGATGTTAAGCTTCAGCGTTACGGGCAAGAGTTTATGGATATTGTAGCAACGTACTGCCAGCAACATCAGCTTTCATCCCGCATGAGCAAAAAATCACCTAAGCGGGAAAGAAAACCCAAAGCCCCTGGTGCAAATAATACGCAGGTTGAAACTTTCAATTTATTTAGGGCCGGCTTAGATGTGAAACAAATAGCCGAAGAAAGAAAATTGTCGCCCCTCACGGTGGAATCGCATCTGGCCCGGTTTATTCAAACCGGCGAGCTGGACGTGTCCGAGTTGGTAAGCGAGAACAAAATATCAACAATTAAGGATGCGGTTGAAAGTTACGGACACGACAGGCTGGCCCCGCTGAAGGAAATTTTGGGGGACGACTTTACCTATACCGAAATTAAGGCCGTAATAGCATGGATGCAACGCGCCACGGCTTAATGATACAAGGCTATTTTTTCGGTAATATTGCCTATGCCGAAAGGTACCGAATGATTGGTTTTTTCGGTAGGCTTACTGGCATGGCTAAAGCCCAACTGGTGGCACCACTCGTGCGCCAAATGGCTGGTGTAACCTGCTAACGACAAGTTATTAAACCAATTACGATAGGTATAAATACGTTGCGTATCCGGGTTGGTATAGCCCAGTTGCTCAACATCCCCGCCGGGCAACATTTCAAGATGAAGGTCAACCTGCTTAACATCCGCGCCGGTACTGGCCGAACCTTGGGTTAAAATTTCGTAGACCTCCCGGTTGGAGTGAGGCCTATCTATCCACTTACCTAAAAATGTACGCCGGTAATGGAACCTAAAGAGCCCATCGGTTGTGAAATACAAAACCTGATCCTTAAAATTCTCGTTATTTAAAATCTTATTCAAAGCATTTTGTGCAGTATGCACTTTTTTCAACTCCTCGGTACTGAAACCTTTTGTTGTAGCAATGTTGACCTTTATCATTGTCGTAAGTTTTAAGTAAATACCTAAATATCTGCGTTTTACTAATTTAAGCATCACATTTAAAGACCGCGCTGACGAAAACGTATTTTTTTTGAAAAATATTTTATGATATCTTTCAAAACATTGCCAGAAATATAAAATTGAGGCTCCTTTTTTATCAAAACACTATTTTATTAAGAAAACCGCTCTTCGATTGCAACAGGCAACAAAAATTTTATCAGATTTATCTTTAACTAAAAGACCCGGCCAGCCGGAAAAAAAACAGGGATGACGTTTGAATCTCGTAGACTATTAGGTGCAGAAAGAAAGTGCGCAAAGGCCCCGACTACGCCTGCCGGTTTGGCCTGTTGGTGGAAGGATCGGGCAGTCTTGACGTTATTCACCTCTTATTTGTTTTTTAAGGTGTTATAAGTGTCCTACCTGGCGAGATGACGTTTGAAACCCGTAGGCTATTTTGCGCAGATAGGAAAAGTGCGCAAAAGCCTGACTGCACGCCGGGCCGGGAGCTGGCCTGTGGGCGGAAGGATCTGGCAGTCTTGACGTTATTCACCTTTTGTTTGTTTTTTAAGGTGTTCATGAGCTCCCTACGGTCGGTTTATTCATTATTGTTTGTTTTTCAAGGTATTCATGAGGTCGCTGCCGCTTAGTTTTGGTTACTTTTTGTATCAAGACAAAACTGCGTTAGCAATCATTCACACCAAAAACAAGCAATAGTGAATAACGTGACAAGCCCCTTCCCGCCGCGATTAAGCGGGGCGATGCCGTCAGTTAAGAATACTGGTTATTAACGCACAAAAAAAATCGCATTGATAATCAATTACTTAAATAGACGTCATTATAAGTAACGGACCCTGCCAACCGGGAAAAAATAGGGATGACGTTTATCGTAAAAAAAGGCTAAACTTGAAAAAAGAACAAGGCAAGCTACACACCCCGCATGATACTTTGGGGCCGACCAGAGCCCGTTTATAAGTTTGGGACTGTCACTCTTTGCAAAAAATATTTATGGGAACCCTCTTTTCGGAGAAGGCTCACCGCGCTTATAAGCTTAAACACCTTTAGAGTGGCAGAGCTTGCCCTGTTTCTTAAAAAAAACAATGAGCAAAGCTAAGAAAAACAAGAAGAAAACCCTACCGCAAGGCGGTGCCGGGATCAAGATGAAACGTTTCGAGCTGATATATCCGCGTTCGGCAGGGGTCGATGTAGGCAGCATGCTGATGGTAGTCTCTTATACGGATAGAGAAGGATTGTCGCATGTGAGGCCATTTGACAGCTTTACCGATAGCCTTCATGAACTCGCTGCCCTGTTAAAAACAGCAGGCGTACAGGAAGTGGGGATGGAGGCCACAGGCAGTTACTGGATGACACTGTTCACTATCCTGGAGGATTTCGGCATGCGTGTCACCCTGATTAACCCTAGCCATTATCGTAACGTAGCTCAAAAAACAGATGTAAATGATGCTCAGTGGCTGCATCAACTCCTCTCTTACGGGATGCTGCGCCATTCCCATATCGCCGATGAGCCTTACCGTGAACTGCGGCAATATATTCATGGAAGGGACACCTGTAAGGATCAGAAAAGCGATACACTGAACCGGATACAAAAAAACCTCACCCAAATGAATGTGAAATTCCAGCACCTGATCAGTGATATAGAAGGGGTGGCTGGTATGAAATTGTTGCGCCTGATAGCCGCCGGGGCAACCGATCCTGATACGTTATTGGCCCAGGTCAATCATGCGCTATTGAAAGCCAGCCCTGAGGATCTGCTTAGTTCACTCAAAGGAGATTACCGACCTCATTTGGTCACGATGCTCCGATTGAACCTGGAGGCCTTCGACTTTCAAAAAAAACAGATGCTGGCTTACGAAACCTATATTGAAGGAACTCTTCAAAGGCTGGTGCATCAAAAGGATGATGCTTTGACCAAACCCATCGAAAAAAAAAAGGGCTTGGTGAGGAAGAACCAATATCATTTCAATCTGAAGGATTATCTGCTGGCTATCCTGGGGGTTGACCTGACGGAGGTAGATGGGCTGGATGAGATCGGACTGCTCACGATACTCTCGGTCACAGGAACCGATATGAGTAAATGGCCTACAGCCAATCAATTCGCCAGTTGGCTGAACCTCTCTCCACGTCAAAGGATAACCGGCGGGCGGGTTGTAGGTCATGAAAAGCGGGTAACCCATAATCCTGCTTCGCAGGCATTCCGGCTAGCGGCATTCAGTTTATGGCAAAACAAAGGCCCTTTAGGCCAACAATACAGAAAGCTGGCAGGAACGCGGGGAAAGAAAAAAGCCATCAAGGCCATAGCCAGAAAGCTAGCCGTCATCTTTTACCATATGGTACTTAAACAACAGCCTTATGATCCGAAGAAAATAGCACAGGATCCAGAGAAACAATTGGCCAGGAAGATCGCGCGACTGCAAAAAGATGCAGCTAAATTAGGTTGGACACTCCAAAAAGTATCTTAATAATCAACAACTTAGCACCACGTCATTATAAGTAATGGACCCGGCCAGCCGTAAAAAAATAGGGATGACGTTTGCACCTCGCAGACTGCTATGTGCAGAAAGAAAGTGCGCAAAGGCCTGACTGCACGCCGGGCCGGGTTTGGCCTTGTGGGGGGAAGGATCGGGCAGTCTTGACGTTATTCACCTGTTGTTTGTTTTTTTAAGGTGTTCATGAGCTCCCTACGGTCGGGTTTGGTTACTTTTGTGTCAAGACAAAAGTAACAGCCCTTCACGCGGCGATTGAGCGTGCCGATGTCGTAAATTAAGAATACTGATTATAGGAGCAATAATAAGCACTGATAATAAGTGCAGCTAATATGATGCATACTTAACGCTTTTAAAAGGTCGTATGTATGAAATGGTTCGATAGATGATGTAAAAGAGTTCTTGAAAAAAAGGTTGTAGCTTAATAGTGAACCATTAACAAACACTTTAAACCAAGAACTCATGAAACAAGGTACACAATTAGATTTTAGCGGACAAACTATTTTTGTTGGCATAGATGTACACAAGAAGTCCTGGAAGGTCAGCCTTCGCAGCACCCATATGGAGCTAAAGACGTTTTCCCAGGAACCTTCACCTAAGGCCTTAAGCGGGCATCTACAACAGAACTATCCTTCGGCCGATTACAGGCTCGTTTACGAAGCCGGTTTTTGCGGCTTTGGCTATCAGCGACAGTTTAGTGAGCTGGGGATGTCCTGCATCGTCGTAAATCCTGCCGATGTCCCGCTGACAGACAAGGAAAAGCAGCGCAAATCAGATACGGTCGATTGCCGGAAACTCAGTAAAACATTAAGTGAAGGAGCCCTGAAAGGTATCTTCGTGCCTGGCATCGAGCAACAGGATGACCGCGGTATTATCCGTGTTTACCAGCAAATGATCAAAGATCAGACACGCTATAAGAACCGAATAAAAGGATGGCTTAACTTCCAGGACCAGTCGGTGACGGTAGACACCGATAAATACTGGTCGAATCATTATATCTGCCTGCTCAAGGCCCTTTGCTTGCCTTCATCAGCACGGATCAACCTGGATATTCTGCTACAGGGATACCAGCAGACCCGTATCATGGTACTCACAGCCACCAGGGAAGTCAGAGCCCTATCCAGGCAGCCACGTTATCAACAAATTATAAAACTGATCCGGACCATCCCCGGTATAGGCGAGATTACCGCCTTATTATTTGTCACAGAGATCGGCGACATTGAACGCTTTGATTCCCTGGATGCCTTGTGTGGATATATAGGCTTGGTACCGGATATGCATAGTTCCGGCGATCAAAAAATCATATTGGGGCTCACTAAAAGAGCTCATCATCAATTACGGGAGAAGCTTATCGAGGCCTCTTGGATAGCTGTCAGGCTCGACCCGGCCATGACGCTGGCTTTCAATAACCTTTGCAAAAAAATGAAAAAGAATAAGGCCATCATCAGGATAGCTAAAAAAATGCTCAACCGGATACGGTTCGTTATGAAGAATCAAAAACCTTACGTAACTTCGGTTGTCAAATAAGTCCACAAGGACAAATGCCTGATAAAGCCGGTTTGGTTTTTTTATGAAATGGGCAAACCGAAGCGAGGGATCTGCGGCCCGAAAGGTGTCTGCTATACAAAAGGTTACGGTTGCCCTTTTATCCAAATAATTTGAACGCGATCCTGCAGCCTGCAAAGTGTCTGCTTATAGGAGGTTAGCTGGTCATTTATCAACGCATTAAAATAAAAATTCGTGAAGGTTTTTTTAGCCATTCAGTGAACAGGATAAATAAAAAGCCTCCTTTGACAGAGGCCTTTATCCGTGGTTCAGCAAATCATATTGCTGGCAGGTTGCTCCTCAGCAGCGCCTGTTTCCTCTTTTGATTTGCACTGGAAAGTTAAACAAACAGGGCCATGCTTTGACCAAAAATATTTAAAACATTTAAGCAATACGTGTTATAACCCCTTTTTAAGCCCTTTTGCCTCGTTTACCTTGCATATTTCATCATAGGAGATCCCTCCTCGCGTCGGGATGACATGATGAAGAGATAAACAGCATTGATAATCAACAACTTATATAGACACCATTATAAGATTTATTTAACAGTAAATTTTTAAACTTGCAGTATAACAACAACCATGAATATCGAGCAGCTTTACCAAACTTACCTGCAACACCCGGTAATTAGTACCGACACCCGTAAAATTATCCCGGGCAGTATCTTTTTTGCCCTAAAGGGCGATAAGTTTGATGCCAACACCTTTGCACAGCAAGCCCTTGATGCAGGCGCAGCATACGCCGTGATTGACAATGGCGACTACAACGTAAGCCAAAAATGCATTTTGGTAGATGATGTTTTAAGCTGTTTACAAAACCTGGCCCGATATCACCGTAAGCAGTTGAACATTCCTTTTGTAGGCCTTACCGGTTCTAACGGTAAAACCACAACCAAAGAGCTGATCAGGGCTGTACTATCGCAACATTTTAATACCTATGCCACATACGGCAACCTCAATAACCACATTGGCGTACCGCTAACCATCCTGGCTATTGATCAAACCGTTGAAATGGCCGTGATAGAAATGGGAGCTAATCACCAAAAAGAAATTGAATTGCTTTGCAGCATTGCGCAGCCCACTCACGGCCTGATTACCAACGTAGGTAAGGCACACTTAGAGGGTTTTGGCGGTGCCGAAGGTGTAAAAAAAGGCAAGGGCGAATTATATGATTACCTAAAAACCAGCAAAGGTGTCATATTTGTTAACCAGGATAGCAAAGTATTAACCGATATGGTTGCCGAACGAGCTTTAACCGATGTGCAGTATTACGGCAGCGATATAGGCAATAACATATCGGGCGAATTGTTAGAAAACTCGCCCTACCTTAAACTCCGTTGGAAAATAAAAAACGAAGCATACCATACCGTACAATCTCAGTTAACGGGCGCATACAATATGGATAACCTATTGGCGGCTATTTGCATTGGCCACTACTTTAAGTTATCCCCGGACGAGATCAATACGGGCTTAAGCGGCTATCAACCGCACAATAACCGTTCGCAAATCGTAAAAACTGCATCCAACACACTGATATGTGATTATTACAATGCCAACCCGAGCAGCATGTTTGTAGCGATAGAAAACATTGGCAAATTGCCCGCCGGGCGGAAAGTGGTAATACTGGGCGATATGTTTGAACTGGGCGAAGAATCTGCCGTGGAACATGAATCGGTTATTCAAAAGGCAATGCAAACCGCCATTGACGAACGGATTTTTATTGGAGCCGAATTTTATAAACAGAGCGAATTAGTAAACGCAACCTTTTACCGAAGTGTTGAAGATGCTATCGGGGCCTTTAAATCGCGACCGGTTAAAAACGCCACCATTTTAATCAAAGGCTCGCGCGGTATGGCGCTGGAGCGGTTGGTAGATTTGTTTTAAGCTACATGCCGATGGACCAAAATACCCTTAAAAGAAAAAAGGCAATTGAGCTAAGATTACAGAGTTGTGGAATTAAAGACTACAAGATAAGCCATCTGCCATATCTGGATTTCGATCCTGAAACATTTGCTACCCCATATGAAGTTGGATGCAGAATAATGATTTTGCAATCGCTTACTTATGCTGTACATCATGATGAACATCGTAAAGCAATAATTGGATGGTTAAAAAAAGAAAATATATGGGACTATGTAAGCCCGAAAGAGCGGACATTTCTCGAAAATGGATCTTTTGACCAAAGGGTTCTTAGCGACGTCTCTTGGAAAATTGAAGCTGCCTATGTTTTAGCTTGGGCGCTCGGTCTGATAACCGACCTTTCCGAATCCTGCCAGCCCATGTCAGATGATCAATATGATCAATTCGAAACCAAAGTCCCACGGGTAGGCGATGAGCTTGCAGTATTTTTAGCAAGCTTGCAATATATAAGCAAAAGCAATATCATTGACGAAAATCTTTTCAATGAATTGGCCACTACCTATTTTAGAGACATTTATTATAGTCAAATGAAGAGTACTTCAAACATTGATAAAAAAGTATCTTTTGAGCGCCATGTAGCCTTAAATTGGGTTCGTCGATTTATGGATATTGCAGATTGGGATGATACAGATACGTCCACATAGTCGTGATTAGCTTCTTAAAGCCAGTTCGGCCACTTCCTCGCCAACCAAACTGCCCATGGCCACGCCCATGCCATTACAACGCACGGCGCAAAATATATTGGGTTCTACTTGCCTGGTGATCGGTTTAATATCCTCGCCAAAACCCATGATACCGCTCCACCAATAGTCGATCTCAACAGGCTGGCCGGGTAAAATTACCTCTTGCAGGTATTGGGTTAATTGCTGCTTTACTTTTTCGGTATGGCCAAAATCCCAGGTTTGCTCCGCGTTAAAATCCAGATTGCGGCCTCCACCAAAAAGCACGCGCCCATTAATATTTCTGAAATAATAATAGCCTTCTTTAAAATGATAGGTGCCCTGTAGCTTTAAGCCCTTTATTGTCTTGGTAACCAATACCTGCCCACGGCCCGGCACTACATCCAATTGCGGAAAAAGCTGCTGGGCAAATGCATTGGTTGCAATAATGGCTTTATCGCATTTAAAATTACCCTGAGCAGTATTAATGGTAATTGAGCCGGCGTTGGTGTCAATTCGTTCAACCTGGCAACTGTTTAAAACCAGAACACCCATACGCTGAACTTTGTTGAGCAAAGCCCGCATCATTTTGCCGGTATCTATCTGCCCTTCACAGCTATTGTAGATCATCCGGCTTACGCTGTTGAAACCAAAACCTGCTATTTTAGCATTAGCCACTGCATAAATGTCAGCTACACCAATTATTTTCTGTAACAATTTATTAAGATATGGTAGCTTGTCGGTACACGCTTCAGCTTGTTCAATCTCGTCCTTAAAAAACAACTCGTAACCTCCATGCTGCTGATAATCGATTTGGCTATCACCAAGGTTGGCACGTAAAAGTTTCAAACCTCGCCATTTATAGTCTGCCAGTTTTACAACCTCGTCTTCAGATGTGGTTTCCAGGTAGCTCAACTGCTCAGAAACCGCCCCAAAGCAGGCAAAACCCGCATTTTTTGTGCTGGCACCACTCGGTAAAAAACCGCGCTCCAATACCATCACTTTAAGTTGCGGTTGCCGTGTTTTTAATTGCAGGGCGGCATTTAAACCAACAATGCCGCTGCCAACAATAATTACATCGGCATTGTTTAAAAATGAGATTTGTTCCCAGTACGAAAAAGTATTTGGTGCCAATAGCGTGAATGTTTTTACGTTAATATTAGGAATACTTTTTGAATGTACTATAAAAAATTTAAGACATGAACCACTTACTTTTAATTACAGGATATATTCCCTACAACTCCGGTTGGCTATTGATGATAGCGGTTGCCGTTGTAAGCTTTTTTGTGCAGATGCGGTTCAGGAGTAAATTTAAGCAATACTCTGAGATCGGTTTATTATCTGGCCTTTCCGGCAAAGAGGTAGCAGAAAAAATGCTGCTGGATAACCAGATTTACGATGTGCAGGTAATTTCGGTTGAGGGCCAGTTGACAGATCATTACAACCCCGAAAATAAAACGGTAAATCTTAGCCCGGATGTTTACCACAGCCGTAGTGTTGCCTCTGCTGCTATAGCTGCCCACGAATGCGGCCATGCCGTACAGCATGCCAAAGCCTATAGCTGGCTAAGCTTCCGCTCGGCTATGGTGCCTATTGTAAATACCGCATCAACATTAACCACCTGGACGCTGATGATTGGCATGCTACTGCTTTTCTTTTCGGGCAGCCCGTATGTGCTTGCCATAGGTGTTGTTGCATTGGGCGTAGTAACTACTTTTAGCTTTATTACCTTACCAGTGGAATTTGATGCCAGCAATCGGGCCCTGCTTTGGCTCAGCAACAACTATAGCGTGATGCGCACAGATGCAGAACAAGAACAAGCCAAGGACGCCCTTTGGTGGGCCGCTATGACTTACGTGGTTGCTGCCCTCGGTTCGCTGGCTACGCTGTTATATTACGCCTCGTTCTTGTTTAACAGGCGAAACTAAATTTCCCAGATGGTCAAATAACAAAACCCGCCTTCCCGCGGGTTTTGTTATTTTTAGCCAATACGCAAAAAATGCGGTTAAACTTTGGCAGCTTATTTTATAGCGATATATTTAAACCAACAACTATACTATGAAAAAAGCCAAAACCCTCGCGTTTATCCTGTTTATAATAACACTTGGCTCGTGCCGAAAACAGGACGGGTACTTCGTTACCCCCACCAGCAGCAATATTTTCTCTCTCAAGGTTGATGGGGTAACAAAAACAGCAACCACAAACTTTGCCACCATCTACCAAACGAACAATGGATTGCAAATTATAGCGCAATTACCCGGAACAGAAATGCTTAACATAATGGTAAACAATGTTGCCGTTGGTACCTTTGATGTGGTTAACAGTGGCACAGTATTAAGCTATAGTACCGACTCTACATACGCCAATTCATACCTGGGCGGAACGGGAACGGTAACTATTACCTCAATAACCAATGATACTATAGCAGGCACCTTTCAGTTTGTGGCTACCAACCCAAACGGCTTAAACAAAATAATTAGTGAGGGTGTTTTTAAATGTAAGTATGGAAAGATTTAGAAGCCACAGGTAACCGAAGTAACCTTTTGCGTTGAAATCGAAATTGGTAAGGCTAACGCATCCCAGCTCAACTTTTAGTCGGCAGTAGTAAGGCCTTTTGCAAGTGATACGTTCGTACCAGGTCAGTACCGCGTCAAAAATCCATCTTCGTTACACATCCAAACTACAAGACGTTAAAATTGATATCACCTATGGCAAGGCATTCAAATAAAAAAACCGCTTTCGGCGGGTTCAATATCTCAATTCAATTCAGCTTATAAGGCGCAATCAAATAAAACTCCGGTATCTTTACATCAAACAGCACATGGTCCATCAAACGCAGCATTTGATATTCGCCTTTCATGCTGCCCATATCTGTTTTCAGATTACAACCTGAAACATATTCGTGCGATTGGCCCGGCTCAATAATGGGTTGTAGGCCAACCACACCTTCGCCCTCTACTTCGCGCTGAGTACCGTTGGAATCAAAAATAGACCAATGCCTGCGCATCAACTGCACCGCATGGTTACCTACATTTTCAATATTGATTTTATAGGCAAACATAAAATGATCATTAGCTGGGTTTGAATACTCCGGCTGGTATATGGTTTCTACCGAAACCTTAACTCCATCTGTAATTGTATTAATCATATCAAATGCGTTTCAATCCAAACTTAAATAATTTTTTCACACTATTTTAAAACATGAAGTGAAAATTTTTATTTCCTTAACGATAAGAAAACATTAATCTATTAGATAATACTCAATAATTAAGCCAGTTCTGTAGTGTATTTGTCGTTAATTGTTTGCAGCAGGTCGTATATTTCTTCTACATCCTCCGTTCCCACCAGTTGCATGCGGTATTCTTTAAAATGATCAAGCCCTTTAAAATAGTTAGAATAGTGCCTTCGCATTTCAAAAATGCCGGTTCTGCGGCCTTTCCATTCGATAGATTTTTCCAGGTGCGTTTTACAAACATCTACCCGCTCGGCAATAGTGGGTTTATCGCGGTGCTCGCCTGTTTCAAAAAAATGCTTGATCTCCCGGAATATCCAGGGATAACCTATCGCTGCACGGCCAATCATCATACCGTCAACACCGTATTCCAAACGCCAGTTGGCTGCTTTTTCGGGCGAGTCGATATCACCATTTCCAAAAATCGGAATTTCAATATTAGGATTTTTCTTGATCTCGGCTATCAATCTCCAATCGGCTTCGCCCTTATACATCTGCGCACGCGTGCGGCCGTGTATGGTTAAAGCTTTAATTCCTACTTCCTGTAGGCGTTCGGCCACTTCGTACACATTTTTGGTATTATCATCCCAGCCCAAACGTGTTTTAACGGTCACCGGTAGGTGTGTCGATTCAACAACAGCCCTCGTCATGGCCACCATTTTATCAATATCCTGCAATAAACTGGCGCCTGCACCACGGCAAGCCACTTGTTTTACAGGACAGCCATAGTTAATGTCCATCAAATCGGGTTCGGCCTTGGTAGCTATCCGGGTAGCTTCGCGCATACTTTCAATATCGCTACCGAAGATCTGGATGCCGATAGGGCGCTCATAACCAAAAATATCCAGTTTTTTACGGCTCTTGGCGGCATCACGAATCAAGCCTTCCGACGAAATAAATTCGGTATACATCATATCCGCACCGTTTTGTTTACACACATAACGGAAGGGCGGATCGCTCACATCCTCCATCGGCGCAAGCAACAGTGGGAATTTACCTAAATCAATATTTCCAATTTGAACAGACATCAGTATCTTTAAACGCTGCAAAAGTACAAATATTAACTAATATGACAGAAGAAGCTCAGAGCTCAATGCACCCCAGCCTGCAATTTTTACTTTTAATTGTCACTTTGATCGTCCTGATTTTCATGGGCGTGGCAATTGGTGGCGGTGTAGTAACCGTGCTTTATGGGTTTGATACTATAACGCAGGTGATGGCTTTCAACACCTCGGCACCAAATGTAATTACATCCATCTGGATTTTACAGATCCTCAGCACCACTATACCGCTGTTTTTAACTGCGGTTGTTTTTGCACGCTTTATGGTAAAACAACCCCAAACTTATTTAAAACCACGCATCAACGTTCCGGTTGCATTATTTCTATTGGTGTTGGTAATTATGTTTTTTTCGTCGCCGGCGATGGACTACCTGATCAATATCAATCAAAAAATGACGTTTCCGGGCTTTCTCAAATCGGTAGAGCAATGGATGCGACAAAAAGAAGACGCGGCATTAAAGGAAACGCAAGTGCTGCTGCAGATGAAAACCGTGGGAAGCATGTTGTTTGATTTGCTGGTAATTGGCTTGTTAACAGCCATAGCCGAGGAGTTTTTATTCCGCGGCTGCGTGCAGGCTATCTTCACCCGTTGGACCAACAACCCGCATGGCGGCATCTGGATAGCGGCCATCCTGTTCAGCGCGTTTCATATGCAGTTTTTTGGCTTTTTACCCCGCATGTTTCTCGGAGTTTTCTTCGGCTACTTTGTGCTTTATAGCAACAGCATCTGGACATCAGTTTGGGCACATTTTATTAACAACGGAACAGCGGTAGTGGTTACTTACCTTTATCAGCAAAAAAAAATAGCGATTAATCCCGACGATCAGCATGTTTTTAATTATAGTGCGTATGCGTTCAGTTTGATAATTACCGTACTTTTGTTCCTTGTTTATAAAAACACAGCGTTATCTAAAAAACAGTTGCCCGAATTATAATGGAAAAGAACTGGGTTAAGATTTTCACGTCTACCAATTATTACCAATCGGAAATTGTGAAACAGATGCTCACCGAACATCAGATAACCAGCGTGTTGATTAACAAACAAGACTCGGCCCACCGTACGTTCGGCAATATTGAGGTGTATATTCATCAGGAAGATTTCAGCAAAGCCATTGAAGTGATCATCCTGAATCAAGCTCCCAATTTGTAAACGCTGTGAGTTAATAATTACAAAAGGATAGTATACCTTATGAAAACCCGTGCTATAACAGGCTTCTTTTTTGTTGCCATCATGCTGGCCTCGTTAGTGAACGGCCCTTATATTTTTACCGCTTTTTTAGGCTTACTGAGTTTTTTATGCCTCAACGAGTTTTATACCCTGGTAAAATCGCCCGATATTTCGCCCAACCGCGTGGCAGGGCTGATAGGTGGCCTGTGCATATTTGCAGGCAATAATTTACACTATATCCTCAACATCGATCCTAAGTTTTTATTGATCAGTATACCGGTATTATTAAGCATTTTTATCGCAGAACTTTATAAAAAATCAGAACATCCGTTCAACAACATCGCTTATACTTGCCTGGGTTTTATTTTTTCAGTCTCTCCATTTTGCTTTTTGTTTGCGCTGGCCTTTATTACCGGTAAGTTTGCTTACCATTTCCCATTAGGCTTTTTATTGCTGCTTTGGGCAAATGATACCGGTGCCTACGTGGTAGGCCTCAAGTTTGGCAAAACAAAGTTGTTTGAAAGGCATTCTCCTAAAAAAACATGGGAAGGCTTCTTTGGAGGGATGTTGTTCACCATGGCCATATCGCTTTTAGTTTGCCATTATTTTCCGGATATCAACTGGAGGCAGTGGATGACGATAGCCGTACTGATATCCAGCTTCGGCACCATGGGCGATTTAATAGAATCCATGCTTAAGCGCAGCTTTAACGCCAAAGACTCGGGCACCCTGCTACCCGGACATGGCGGCTTACTTGATAGGTTTGATGGTTTATTGCTGGCCGCCCCTGCCGTTTTTGTTTACCTGTACTTAATTTCAAATTAGTATTTTTGTATTATAAATTATCATTTACCCCATGACCATCCATAAAGAAGGATATACATCAATTGCGCTGTGCATACTTTTCATTTTTGTGTTAAATGCACTGATCCAGTTTTATTTCCCGCAGGCTCACGCCTTCAAATGGTTTATTTACATCCTTTCGTTTTTACTGTTCGTTATTATCCTGCAGTTTTTCCGTAGCCCTAATTTTGATATCGCTACCGATGAAAAAATGGTGCTTTGCCCTGCCGATGGCAAAGTTGTAGTAATTGAGGAAGTTGAAGAAACCGAATTTTTAAAAGATAAACGCATCCAGGTATCGGTTTTTATGTCGCCTATCAACGTGCATGTTAACCGCAACCCAATCAGGGGTGTTGTTAAATACTTTAAATACCACCCGGGTAAATACCTGGTAGCATGGCACCCAAAATCGTCAACAGAAAACGAGCGCACCACTATAGCTATCGAAAACAGTGCCGGTATAACCGTATTGTTCCGCCAGATTGCCGGAGCATTGGCGCGCCGCATTGTATGGTACGTAAAAGAAGGTGATGTGGTAGAGCAAGGGGCGCAGTTCGGCTTTATTAAATTCGGCTCGCGGGTAGATATTTTTTTACCACTCGGCACCAAAATTAACGTTGAGCTGGGCGAAGTTGTTAAAGGCGGGCGTACCATCCTGGCCGAATTACAAGCTTAATAGCTAAGTAACCTAACCGGGGCTTTAAGTGAAATTGGTTGTGCCTCCGACTCGTTATTTTGGCCGCGAATACCCGGTATTATAAGTGCTGGACCCGACAAACCGAAAAAAAAACAGGGATGACGTTTGAACCTTATAGATTACCAAGCGCAGAAAGAAAGTGCGCAAAAGCCCGACTGCACGCCGGGCCGGGAGCTGGCCCCGTGGGCGGAAGGATCGGGCAGTCTTGACTTTTTGGTTACTTTTGTGTCAAGACAAAAGTAACAGCCCTTCACGCGGCGATTGAGCGTGCCGATGTTGTAAATTAAGAATACTGAATAATTAACGCAAAATAAGCGATTGACAATCAGCGCCCCCCGATATGCTGCATACTTATCGCGCGCAAAAGGTCCCTCCTCGCGTCGGGATGACATGATGGAGAGAGATTCAGTATTGACAATCAACAACTTAACGGAACGTTATTATAATCGCAAACGCGACACTGATATAAAAATTAAAGGATAATGTTTACAGCTTATTTCGCGCTGTAAACATTATCCTTTTTATTGATATCCACATCATAAAGAGTTCCTAAAACTATCCTGTCTATTTTTTTTGCTGCCGTAAAGTTGACTGCAATGGCGTGGTTGCCATTCTCCCAGCACGAAATATCTTTGTGGATTAGTTTGGTTTGCCCATCGGTATAATAAACCGTCAAATCAACCGGAACCATTTTTGTCCCCTTGTTGGTAACTATAACCTGGTAATCAGCGCTATGGTGGCTAACCTTGCTAATGGCTTGATCGGGGAAGCCCCTGTCGAGAAACCAATTCTTCCAAAACCAATTCAAATTTTTTCCCGAAGCGGTATTGATGCAATTGAAAAAGTCGTATGGCATAGGATGCTTTCCGTGCCATTGTTCGATGTAATAATGCAGCGCTTTGATAAACAATGCATCCCCAAGCATATCTTTAACATACAAATAGCCCAGGCCGGGTTTGTAATAAGAATTGTTTACAAAGCTCACGCCTGATAGCTGTGTGGTTAAAGTAGTAACCGGTACATCATCCTCCTTGCCGGCATTGTTTTCATAAGTGGCTAAACCATCCTTGTCAATCACTCTCGAATCGATCAGAGGGCTCAGCATCCACTCCCCGATGGTTGCCCAGCCCTCATCCATCCAACCGTATTTGGTTTCGTTAATGCCCATATAAAAGGGGAACATGGTATGAAATATCTCGTGATCGGTTAATTCAATTTCATCTTCAAATTTTTCCAGCGGATTATCGTTGGCCATCATAGGATATTCCATCTGATCTAAGCCATCAACCACCGTTTCGTGCGGATAAGGGAACGGCCATTTAGGGAACTTAAAGCTCATCGCTTCTACAGTTTTACGGGCATAGTTAACCACGTTAAAATAATCCTTATGGATAGGGTTAAAAACCGCGTCAACACGGGTACGCCTTGCGGTAAGCGAGTCGACCACCAGGCTGGTAGCCTGCCACATATAGTGGTTACTGGTAGCAAAGGCTAAATCGGTTACGTTATCTGCTTCAAACTTCCAGGTATTATTTTCGCCGTTTTTTCGGGTTACATTGCCCGCTTGTAAATCGGCCTCGCCAATAATGGTTGTTACACTGTCGGCTTTCCCGGCAGTTTCTATCCTTTTTGCAATCTCGTCGGTATATACTTCGCCTGTGTTCTTTAAATCGCCTGTAGCCCAAACTGTGTAGTTGGACGGCACAGTTATTTCGGCATTAAAATGGCAAAAATCGTTATAAAACTCTTCGCTGCCTAAATAAGGGTACTTGTTCCAGCCGTCAATATCGTCGTAAACGGCAATCCGGGGAAAGAAATAGGCAATAAAATAAGAGCCCGAATCGATTTGGCCGGTGCGCACATGGGATGTTTTATTGAGCTCGTACGAATAAGTAACAGCAACATGCACTTTGCCTTTAGGTAACAGTGGGTTGATGCCGACAGCCATATTGGTATACTCTATATCAAGCTTTGATACATCCAGATCGGTTTGATTAATACTTAATTTTTGGATGCGCACACCTTCGTTCATATCCACCGGATCAAGCCGGTAATTACGCATAGCTCCTTCCTTGTAAAAATTGGGATAAAGCTTAAAGTCTATCTCTTTAAGTGTATCTGGGCTATTATTGGTATAATCGATATCAACCGTACCCGCCAGGTTCCTGGTTTTGGGATCAAACTTAACCCTGATGGCATATTTGGCTGTATTTTGCCAGTAAGCGTTTCCGGGTTTGCCGTTTAACGTACGCGTACCTTTAAGGTAAGTTGCCTCTAAATTTGACGGGGGATGTAAAATAATTTGAGCAAAGCCATAAAAGCCGCAAAGTGAAAAAAATGCTAATAGAGTGCCGTATCTGATCATCAATAGATTAACTAATTAAATTATGTGCATAAGCCACAATTTAACATTTTGTTTTATAATTTAATTACCCAGGTGTAAATATTGTATTAATTTATCTATAAAAAAGGCCCCTTAAATAAAGGAGCCGGTGTATTTCATTAAAAACAGCTTGTATAGTCAACTTTTACCGGGGAGTTTTATCATCCCTTCCGGTAGTCAATTACAATTCCTTTGTAATTTCGGGCGATAATGGTGTAGTACCCGAGCGGTAGCGGTGAATTAATTTACCGTTTTCGTCGATCAGGAATTTCTCAAAATTCCATTTGATATCACCTGTAAAGTCAGGATTGGGTGCCGATGTTAAAAATTTAAACAAAGGAGATATATCGTCACCCTTCACACTTACTTTTTCGCTTAAGGGGAAAGTAACTCCATAATTTTTCGAACAAAACTCCTTAATCAGTGAATTTGCACCAGGCTCCTGCCCTCCAAAGTTATTTGCCGGAAAGCCAATTACCACGAGCTTGTCTTTATATTGATCAGCCAGTTTTTGAAGTTCGGCATACTGGGGAGTATAACCACATTTTGAAGCGGTGTTAACAATTAGTAATTTTTTCCCTTTATACTTTGCCAGGTTAAAATCCTTGCCTTCAATTGTTTTCAATTTAAAGTCGTAAACCGAAGCCGGACCTGCAAACAGCAGGGCAATTATTAAAATGGATAGCGTTTTCATCTCGTTTTTATTTTTAGTTACAGCAATTGTAAGCAGATTTTGTTTAACATCTGTTTACACTATATAAATTTTACACAGAAAGCTGAGAAAGATATAGGTTTTCTTTACTGGTCATCAAGGCTTTATCACTTTTAGTTTTATCCTTATAACCCAGCAAATGCAAAACACCATGAATAATTACCCGGTGCAACTCCTCTGCTTCGCTTACCGAAAACAGTGAGGCATTTTCCTTTATCCGTTCCACAGAAATAAAAATATCGCCTATAACGATACCTTCTGACTCGGAATTATCAAACGTAATAATATCGGTATAAGTATCGTGATTAAGGTACTGTTGGTTCAACTCAATCAGATATCGGTCAGAACAAAAAATGTAATTCAACTCTTTAAGCTTGTAGCCTTCCGCAATAACGGCCGCCTTAATCCAATCCCTTAAACGGGTTTTATTTTTAGGCTTGAATTGAATATCCTCTTCGAAAAAAAAAACAGGTACAGGCATTATTAAATTTTAAAATGCAATTCAATTTCGTTCCCGGCTTTATTAAATACACATTGGTCGGCAAGTTGTTTAACAATATATACCCCCCGTCCGGTTAGGTTTTCCAGGTTTTCGGGTGCGGTAGGATCGGGCAGATTATTAAAATCAAACCCGGTACCTTCATCGGTAATGGTCCATACAATGCGTCGCTTATCTACGTCGGCGTTAATAATCACTTTTTTATTAGCATCCAGTTTATTGCCATGTACAATAGCGTTAACAAATGCCTCATTTAAACAAGTCATCATATTTGCAAAGGTATCCTCACCTATCTGATACTTATCTGCCAGTTCCTCAATTAAATTTTCGAGCGAAGTAAGGCTCTCCATTTCCGACGGCAATTGCAACGTAAATAATTCGCCGGTTCTTATGTTGGCCTGTTCCATACTATCTACCATTAATTTGATCAAAATATACTTTTATTTTGGACTTATAATAATAATTTAACGTGGGCGAAACGGTATGTATTTGTTCAGTTTGCTGGTTTTTCATCTGCTGGTACATTTGCAGCGCTTTGATATACCCAGGTGGCGTATCCTTACCGGCTTTGCTATCCCTTTGCTGGTCTTGCTCACGTTCCTGATCTGCCTTTTCGGCCTCCAGCAAACGGGTCTTTATCTGCTGCTGCCGCTTAATGGTTTCGTCCAGTATTTTCCTGTTTACGAGATCCTTTTCCGTTTGTTCCATTTCTTTGGAAATATTGTCCAGATTTCCTAAGCCTTTTCGTCCATCTTTATTATCACTTTCGTTAATTTGCTGCAAACCCTGCCTAATTAGCTGCTGCTCTCTTGCCATTTTAGCAAATTGCTCGCTCATCTGTCCCTGTTCGCTTTGCTGGCCCTTGTTACCTTTTTGCTGCATTTGCTCACGCATTTTTTGCATATTCTGGTTAAGCTTTTGCTGCATCTGGCTCAACTGCGATAAGGACTGCTGCTTCTTTTTACCCTTTCCGGCTTTACTGTTCTTGCTGGCATTCTGTAACTGATCCAACGCTTCTGCCAACATTAATGCCAAATTATTCATAGATGTCATGGCGTATTGCTGGTTCCGGTTAGCCTCAGCTGTCCGCCGGTCTCCTAAACTGTTTAAAGCATCGTCAATATTACTATTAATTATTGCAACTTCCTTATTTACCGTTGATTGTATTTGCGGAACGCGCTTACTTAATGAATATAAGCTATCTTCCACATTTTTCATATTATCCTTAATGTCCTTTTGCTTTTGCGTCCAGCTAATATAAGCAGGGTCGGCGTTATTTAAACCGCGTAATGCCTGCATTGTTTTTTCCTGATCGAAGGAGTTATTGACCAGATTTTTTATCAATTCCCTTAACTGCTGCGTATTCACCTGGTTTTCCTGCTCTTCACCATCCTGCTGCATTTGCTGAAGCTTTTGCGCCAGGGCTTGCATTTGTTTACCGGCCTGCTGTTGTGATTGTGATGCCTTCGCCTTATTGTTTTTACTTAAATCGTCGGCACTTTTATCCATGTGCTCGTTAATTTTTTGTTCATCGGCCTTCGGATCTTCAAAATTGTTTTTCTTATCCAATTCCTCATTTTTTTGCTTTACATCATCAAGTGATTTCTCTACATCCTTAAAGTCCTTCTTGATATCATTTTGCTGTTTTTGCAATGATTTTTGATCAGCATTGCCCTTTCTGCTCTCATCTGCTAATTTCTGCTGCTTATCAGCCAGCTTATTCAATTGATCAATATTTTCCTTTAACTTTTGCTCAATCTCCAGTTGTTTATAAAGCTCCAGCATCCGGTCGAGTTCTTTTTTGAGCGATTTATTGTCTGTCTGCATTTTAGATACCTCATCCTGAACCGGGTCCTTCTGATTTTGCTCCAGCATCTGCTGCAGGTTTTTCAACAGTTCGCGGGTTTTTTCGTCCAGCACATTATTAAACAGGTTTTCTATCTGCTTTTGTTTATCCAGTATCTCTTTTTCCTCCTGTTTGTTTTCCTGGCGGTTTGTTAAATTCTGTTTGTTCTCTTTTTTGATATCCTGCACCAGGCTTTCCAGGTCCTTGCGCTTTTGCATCAGGTCCTCTATCTGTTTTTTCTCATCAAAAGACAGAGAATTCTTGTTCAGCAGCAACTCATTCAGCTTTTTAGCATCTTTCTCCAACTGACTTGCAAGCTTAATGGCCGATTGCATTTTCTGTTTTACAGATTGCGTACCGGCATCCAGCTGCGCATTTAATTCCTTGTCGGTAGGCACGTGGAGAGTATGTTCGGCCGAACGGACCTTCTGCGGGCCTGTAACCGTGTTGTTATCGGCAACCTCAAAATAATAGGTAACCTCTTCTCCCGGTTTGGCATCCAGCTCTTTCAGGTTCCAGAAGTAAAAAAAATCAGCCTGACTGGCAGCCAGATCGGCTTTTACTGTTTTTGTAAATAACCGTGGCTTTTCGCCCTGATGAGATGCTATGGCGTAATGAAAACTGAGACTTGAAAAGCCGTAGTCGTCTTGTATCTTCCCGTTAAAATAGATCGCTTTTGAGCTTATCGAATCAGGCTTTTCATTCACCTCGATACCGGGCGGCTGGTCGGCAATCACGTTAATGCGGTAGGTGGCGGAATCGCCATTGGCAACATTGGGGTTAATGGCTTTAATGGTATAGGTGCCGGGCTTCAGTATCTTTTCGTTATGTAAAAACGTATTGTTGTTACTTAATAGTTGCTCCGCGTGGCCATTCATTTCAAAGCGCACACCGTTGGCGTTTTGCGTATGTAAGGCCCAATGCACATTGGTGCCCAGGGGTATGGTTAAATCGCCGGCGTTGTTAAGCTGCTCGTTTTTTTTATGAATATATGCAGGATATTGCAAGCTGACATCGAAGTGCAGAAGCGATGGTTTGAGGTTTACGCTGATCTCGTACTCGGGCGAAGAAAAATCGTTACCCAGTAGTCTGAATTTCAAATTCTGTTGTAAATTAGAAAACAGGTAATGGAAACGGCTAATATTTTCTTTATCTAATTTAAAGGTGATTTTCCCGGTTTCAAGGTAAATATCATTCGGAAACTTATCGCCGGTAAGCCTTAGCTCCAGCTTAAAATCTTCGCCCTGTACTGCTGAAAGCCTGGAATTAACAATAACAAACTGGAAGGGCGATTTTGGTGCGAAATATTGGTTGTGCTTAATTAACCGCTCTGTACTATCCTTCAGCATTGCGGGGGCTGTAAATGCCAATATAACGATAATGCCTAACGGTGCCAGCGCCCATTTTAAATGCTTTAAATTTTCTTTGATGCGGATAGCCGACGGGAAACTGACGGGCGTGAGCGAAACTATTTTTTGATCGATACTGGCTTCAATCAACAAGCGATGTTCAGGGTTTTCGTCAGACAGTTTTTTGAGTTGAAGGGTATTGAGCAACTTGTCCTGAACATCAGTAAAATGAGTCCCGATGATCTGCGCGGCCTCTGCATGTGTAATACCGCTACCCAACTTAAAATAGGCTAATAAGGGCGGTAAAACCAACCAGCCAAACACGGCTATATTAAGTACGATGTAACCAAAAAATAAAACACCACGCCACAGGGTACTAAAGTTGCCCCAATATTCGCTTAACGTAACAACTACAAATCCCGAAAATAAGATAGCACCTAAAAAAATCACGCCACGCAACAGCTTATTTAAATAATACCTGCGTATAAACGTATCTATCTTCTCTATCAGTAAATTGTAATTACTAACTGCCTTCATGGTTTATTAAGCTAATGTAATAAACATTGCGTTATAAACGGACTATAGGCGTTATAATTATGTTAACCGAACCTTTAAAAAGGCTTTGACTGCGGATGATACTAATCCAAGCCCGGCGCCAACAGATCCGGATTGACCGTTCCGTCATTAGCTTCTGTTATTTTACTTAAATTATATCGCACAGCGCTGCTACTCTCCTCTCCCTTTAGCAACCCCTTTTCATATAAATCACCCAATACAGACGCTACCACAGCTTTAAAAGCCTGCACATCAATGGACGGGTCTAATTCGTGAAGTTTAATTGCAACATCATCTGCCGTACCCTCGCCCAACTGCGCCAGGACATATACAATTTTATTTTCATCACTATCGCCAGCATCATAATGGGCTGGAATATGAAGCGGCTTAAAAGCCTCGCGAAAAGATTGATCAGACATACTCATAAAAAGATAAAGCATTTACATTCAAAATGTTTTAAAAGCTTTATTTTAGTGTAATGCATACCAATACGTTAATTTACCTCCAATATATCCGCGACATCATTTCGGCCATGCCCGGAACAAGGGAAGGTATTTGCTATGGTACCGAAGGCTTTTATGTTCAGAAAAAACTACTGGCCCGGATGAAAGAAGACGGCGAAACCTTGGTGATCCATACCAAAACAAGAGAAACCTGGATGGATATTGACCCTGAAACATTTTTTATTACCGATCATTACCTTAACTCCGATTATATTTTAGTAACACTGGCTCGGGTGCAACCAGAGGATTTGAAAAAGCTTTTAGGCGATGCCTGGCTGGCAAGAGCGCCTAAAACTTTACTGAAGCAGTATCTGGGATAATGATAGCTTAAAATCACAAAAAAAAGCGCCCAATCATTAATCAGGCGCTTTCTATATCGGGTAGTAGATTTTTACTATTCTTCGTGGTGAGTAATTTCTTCCTGGCGGAATAACTTGGCACTCAGATAATCATTATTCATGCGGCCAATGTTAACCAGGCTGATCTCTTTAGGACATTCCGCTTCGCAGGCACCGGTATTGGTACAGCTTCCAAAGCCTTCGGCATCCATTTGAGCAACCATAGATTGTGCCCTGCGATAACGCTCCGGCTGCCCTTGCGGCAATAAAGCGAACTGCGATATTTTGGCAGACACAAACAGCATAGCCGATGCATTTTTACATGCTGCAACACAAGCACCGCAACCTATACAGGTAGCTGAGTTGAATGCCTCATCGGCAATTACCTTAGGGATGGCTATCGCGTTAGCATCAGGCACGCCACCTGTATTTACAGAAACGTAGCCACCTGCCTGCTGGATCCTGTCGAAAGCAGAACGGTCTGTAGCCAGATCCTTGACAACCGGGAAAGCTGCCGCGCGCCAAGGCTCAATGGTAATGGTTTGCCCGTCATGAAAGCTACGCATGTGTAACTGGCACGTGGTGATAGCTCTTTTGGGGCCATGGGGCTGTCCGTTAATGTATAATGAGCACATACCGCAGATACCTTCGCGGCAATCATGATCAAAGTGAATAGGATCTTCACCTTTGTGGATCAGGCTCTCATTAACCACATCAAGCATTTCCAGGAACGACATGTCCGGAGAAATACCATCAGCTTTGTAGGTAACCAGTTTGCCCGGTGTTTCCGAGTTTTTTTGACGCCATACTTTAAGCGTCAGGTTCATATTTCCGTTAGTACTCATGTTTTTAGTATTGAGTATTGCGTAACGCGTATTGAGATATTTTAAGCCCTCTCGGCACGCTTAGCAATTCTAATTTAATTATTTAATTATTGCATAGGGGGTATCAAGATTATCATCGCACATCTCAATACGCACTACGCAATACTACTTATAACTTCTCTGCGTTAATTTAACATTTTCATAAATCAGCTCTTCCTTGTTCAATACTTCGGGCTGATTTTCGCCTTTGTATTCCCAGGCGGCAACAAAAGCAAAGTGCTCGTCGTCGCGTAAAGCTTCACCTTCTTCCGTTTGCGACTCTACCCTGAAGTGGCCACCGCACGATTCATGACGCATTAAAGCATCATCAACCATCAGTTCGCCCAGTTCAATAAAATCAGCTACTCGACCGGCTTTTTCTAAAGATGAGTTAAACTCCTCATTTTCTCCAAGTACGATAGCGTTTTTCCAGAAATCAGCCTTTAGCGTTTGGATCAAACCTTTTGCCTTAGTTAAGCCTTCGGCAGTACGGGCCATTCCGCAATATTCCCACATAATGTGGCCCAATTCCCGGTGATATTCGTCAACCGTTTTGGTGCCTTTAAGGGCAAGTAATTTTTCAATCCGCTCTAAAACCTCCTTCTTGGTTTGCTCAAAAGCCGGATGGTTTTTATCAACAGGTTTAGGGCCAATGGTAGCCAGGTAATCTCCCAAAGTATAAGGGATCACAAAATAACCGTCGGATAATCCCTGCATCAGTGCTGAAGCACCTAAGCGGTTTGCACCGTGATCAGAAAAATTAGCCTCACCTAAACAATATAAACCAGGTATAGTGGTCATTAAGTTATAATCAACCCAAAGCCCGCCCATAGTATAGTGTACCGCCGGATAGATTCGCATCGGTATTTTGTAAGGGTTTTCGTCGGTAATCTGGTAATACATATCGAACAAGTTACCGTATCTCGCCCTTACCTCGTCTTCGCCTAAACGAGCTATCGCATCGGCAAAATCAAGGTACACGGCCACCCCGGATGCGCCTACACCCTTACCCTCGTCAACGACTTCTTTAGCATTACGCGAAGCTACGTCGCGCGGTACCAGGTTACCAAAAGATGGATATTTTCTTTCCAGGAAATAATCCCTGTCTTCTTCTTTTAAGTCGATTACCTTTAATTCGCCTTTACGCAGTTTTTGAGCCAGCTCAACTGTTTTTGGCGCCCAAACGCGGCCATCGTTACGTAAAGATTCGGACATCAAAGTCAGTTTAGACTGATGATCGCCCGAAACCGGGATACAGGTAGGGTGAATTTGAGTATAGCAAGGGTTTCCAAAAAACGCACCGCGTTTGTGTGCCCTCCAGGCTGCGGTTACATTACAGCCCATAGCATTTGTTGAAAGGTAGAACACGTTACCATAGCCACCGGTGCATAACAATACGGCATGGCCAGTGTGTGTTTCAATAGCGCCGCTTTTTAAGTTACGCGTAACTATACCTTGTGCTTTGCCATCAACCACTACCACATCCAGCATTTCGGTACGGGTATACATTTTCACTTTACCTAAGTGAATCTGGCGGTTTAGGGCAGAGTAAGCACCTAACAACAATTGTTGTCCGGTTTGGCCGCGGGCATAAAACGTTCTGGACACCTGCGCGCCACCAAAAGAACGGGTATCTAACAAGCCGCCGTATTCGCGTGCAAAAGGAACACCTTGTGCAACGCATTGGTCGATAATGTTAACCGATACCTCGGCCAAGCGGTAAACGTTTGCCTCGCGGGCGCGGTAATCACCTCCTTTAATTGTATCATAAAACAAACGGTAAACGCTGTCGCCATCATTACGATAGTTTTTTGCGGCGTTAATACCTCCCTGTGCTGCAATGGAGTGTGCCCTGCGCGGACTATCCTGAAAGCAAAATGCTTTTACATTATAGCCAAGCTCAGCCAGTGAAGCCGCTGCCGAAGCACCCGCCAAACCAGTACCTACTACAATAACATCATATTTACGCTTGTTTGCAGGGTTAACCAGTTTAAGGTTAAACTTATGCTTGCTCCATTTTTCGGCTAATGGGCCTGCTGGAATTTTAGCGTCTAAGATCATATTTTATATATAATTTATAGTCTTACACCTTAAGGTTTATGCCTTCAGGTTTATAATTATTGTTTGGTGAAGAAATATACAATTGGCATGGCCGCAAACCCTAACGGGATAATAACGGCAAAAAGCCAGGTACCTATAAAGTATACAACAGGGGTATATTTACGGTGTACCCACCCCATGGTGCGGAAGGCGCTCTGGAAGCCGTGAAGCAAGTGGAACGCTAAGGCTCCCATAGCGATCACATAAATAATAACATACCAGATGTTGCTGAAACTTTCTGAAACCTTGGCATGGATGTTTTTAACCCTTACAATTTCTACATTGTTTTCGGTAGAAACAGAGTGTTCAAAATCGGCAGCCTCCGGTTTAAAATCTGCGGCGGTGGTTTTACCGCTTGATAAGTCGGTACGGTACTCTTTAAAGCCTATTGTATCAGTGTACTTGTATTTATACCAGAAATCGCTCATGTGAATCACCAGGAACAAAAACAAAATGGAGCCTAATAAACCCATGTTTTGTGATGACCACGACGTTGGCGACTTTGGCCTTGAAGCATAAGACACCGGCCTTGCCCTGCGGTTTTGAATGGTAAGGATAGTGGCATAAAGTGCGTGTACCAATATACTAATGTATAGTATATAAGCTATGACTTCAATTGGAGGGAAATGCGTTAAAAAGTTAGCATACACATTAAAACTATACCCGTTATCATTATTAAACAATAGCAGGTTACCCCCCAGATGCACTATTAAAAAAGTACAAAGAAACAATCCTGTTAAAGCCATGATCAGCTTTTTGCCCAATGAAGAGTTAAAGGTTTGTTTAAATTCGCTCATTACGTGTTGTGTTAGATTTATTTCTGGCAAAAGTATTTATTAAATAGCAAAAGATATAAATGGATTCGGCTTATTAACGTTTTATGATTTATTTAGAAACATTCTAATATAACTTTGAGGAAATACAGGATATGAGGTAAAAATTTATATTAGCTGCATCAAACTAACTATGAAAAAGCATTACACCTTGGGCCTGCTTGCTGTGGCCTTGTTATCAGCCTGCTCCAACCCGAAGGCTATTGAGTTTAGCGTAGCCACGCCGGGCATAAGCAACGCGGTTTTTGTGGTGAAAGACCAGGGTAGGCAAACCCTTTTCGGGGAAAACATCAAAGACGGTAAATGCGATGTAAAGGGGATGCTGGAACAGCCGGGCTTTTACCTGATGGATATTGTAAAAGATAACGATAAAGAGCATTTGCCTTTCGAGGTTTATCTGGAGCCCGGCAAGTATACCGTTACAACCGAAGGTGGTGATTTGCAACGCTACCCTAAAATTGAAACCGACTCGAAAAAGCAGCAGGAAATTAACAACTATAACGCCATTTACCAACAATTAGGCGGTGCGGCAACCGAACAAAAGATAAGGCTTAACAGCGAGTTGGAAGCCAAATCGCGTAGTTTATCCAAAGAGGCTTATAAATTACTGCTCATTAAGATAGCCGATGCCGAAGCTAAAGAACATAACCTGCAGTACCAGGCGCTGGAGCAGTACATCAAAAAATATCCTGAAAGTGAGCTGGCAGCCCATTTTATGAGCAAGCAAAACTATGCCGATAACCCCGAGAGTTACCTTAAATTATACAAGCAACTGAGCCCCGCTGCAAAAAATAGCGATGATGGTAAAGAGTTGTCCAAAAGCCTACAGATTGTGGGGCAGTTGCAACCAGGTAAAAAAGCGCCGGAGATTGCCGGAAAAACCTTCGACGGAAAACCGTTTAGCTCGATAACCGCCGGTAAGAAACTTTTTTTAATTGATTTCTGGCGATCTGCCAACCAGTTGAGCCGTACCAACCACGAAAAGATCATGGAGATCTATTCCAACCTCAATAAGCGCGGCTTCCAGGTAATCAGCGTTTCGCTGGATAGTAAACCGCTGTGGTGGAGCACCGCCGTAAAAGATGATAAACTGCCCTGGCCGCAAATGAGCGACCTGAAGGGTAACGATTCGCCAAATGCGCTAAACTGGGCCATCAGCACGCTTCCAACCTATTACCTGGTGGATGCCGACTGGAAGGTTTATAAAAAAGACATCACGCTATCAAGCATCGCGTTAGAGGCAACGCAGTATTTAGAAAAACATCGTTGAGGTTAGCGGGGAGTTTATTTGAAGCTCCCCACTTCCATTTACGCCACACCAATCCTCATGCTAAGTAAGCGCCCCGGCAAACCGAAAAAAACAGGGATGGCGTCAAGGTGGGCGTATAAACCCCTTCCTGCACCTTCCCAAGGGAAGGAATCGCACAAGGCCGCCGCTTTTTTTAACCCCAACACAGTACTTTGGGAGATTATGCACGCTGGTTTATTAGGACCAATTTTTAAAGGCCTTCTATCGAGCTACCGGGGAGTGTTTGGATAGGGCTTAGATGATCAAAATTAACCGGCCAACGGAAAAAAACAGGAATGACGTTTGGAACTTCGTGATTACCAAACGCAGATAGGAAAAGCGCGTAAAGGCCAGACTGCACGCCGGGCCGGGTGTTGGCCTGTGGGCGGAAGGATCGGGCAGTCTTGATTTTTTTGGTTACTTTTTGTATCAAGACAAAAAGTAACAAGCCCTTCACGCGGCGATTGAGCGTGCCGATGATCTAAATTAAGTACTACTGATTATCGGAGCAAAAATAGCACATTGATAATCAGCGCACCTAATATGATGCACACTTAACGCTTTTAGAAGATCCCTCCTCGCGTCGGGATGACATGATCGAGAGTGTCTTCACACTGATAGCCAACAACTTAAGAAGACGCCATTTTAAATTTGAAGCGGCAAAACTCAAACCCTAACCACTTTATCACTCAGCACCCCGAACACCTGGTCGGTTTGCTGGTGCTGGATGGCCACACGTCCGGTAAATCGTCCGAATGAAGGTAGTATAGCCTGCTTATCCGCGAAAGCGAAACAAGGTAAAGTAATGGATTGCCTGCCACGGCCACGCAATAGTACGCCCGGATGAATATGCCCGCATAATACATAGCCGGAAGCCTGCTCCAGCTTTAACGGAGGCAAGGGATGATGCAGCATCAGGAAGGGGCCGATCTGCATTTGCTCATGAAGCGAAATATGGAGTTGCTGATAGTGGCTATCATGGATCACATCGTGGTTACCACGGATCAGGATGATCTCCAGTTTGGGGAATTGTTCGCGCCACAGTGCAAACCAATCCCAATCGGTATTGATATCGCTATGAAATAAATCGCCCAAAAAAATAAGCTTTTCCGGGTGGTGCTCACGGATCAGGTCCGATAGTACCGCCAGGTCATCCTGCGCCAGCTCACGCGGAACGGCTATCCCGGCCTTGCGAAAATGGCCGCCTTTCCCTAAATGCACATCAGCTGCTATTAATGCTTTTTCCTCTTCCCAATATATCGCTTTCTGGCAAAGCAATAGTAATGTTTGGTCTAAAAACGGGAACACTAATCTATCACATATCATCGGCACAAATTTATAAAAAATAGTACACTATGTTTTTTGTACACAAAAGCTAATACGGAAATTACCAATATGATATTGCAGTCCAAGAATCCCTTCGCCAAATTTCAACTTGTGGTAAACTGAATTCATTATTGCCGGGGGCACAAAAAAAGCGGCTGTCCAAAAAACTGAAGTGAACCCCAAAAGTTAGACAAAAACTTTTGGGGTTTATTATTTATGTCAAAGCACACATTTGAAGAGAAACTTGATGTAGTTTCTCAAGTAAGAAAGGGAAAGCCGATTCTACGGATATCCCGCGAACGCCATATCCGTGAAGGCATGATATTGGAATGGGTTCGGAAATATGATCTTTATGGCGAAAGTGGGCTGCTCAAACAACCTAACGTCAAGCCCACGCCTGATTTCAAAGAAGAAGTTGTAAGGCTTGTCATAGAAAAAAAAGTACCTTTAAAATCAGGTTGTTCTGGAATATAGATTAAGCAAGACTGCTTTAGAGCGCTGGGTAAGATCAGTACGGGTTGAGGGATATGCAGTACTATACCAGCAAAAGAATCCTGGACGACCACCTAAATGCATGGGAAGATCAAAGAAGCTTGAACCTGAAACAGAAGTAGAGAAGCTCCAGGCGGAAAATAGCCGTTTGCGGGCGGAGAACGCACTATTAAAAAAAGTCACGGCCTTAGTCAAGGAAAAAGAAGCCCGCGAACGCATGAGTGGGCAAAAGCCATCGAAGAACTAAGGCCCGAACATGATGTTTCAATTCTATTGGATTGCAAACAGATGGCTCGTTCCGTATTTTATTATCATCGCAAGCGCCTAAATGATGATAAATACAAGCATGAAAAAGAAGAGATCGCAAGTATATACCACTTGCATAAAGGCAGATATGGTTATCGGCGGGGGGCCGCCGAAATGAAGAACCGGGGTTATAGCATAAATCACAAGACTGTCCAAAAATTGATGGGAACATTAGGCCTAAAATGCAATATCAGGAAAGTAAGTTATCGCTCATACAAAGGTGAGGTTGGTAAAATTGCCCCTAATGTACTTGAAAGGGATTTTGAGGCAAATCTGCCTAATCAGAAATGGGCTACGGATGTCACTCAGATGAACATTAAAGGGGAGAAGATCTATTTATCTCCTATAATTGACATGTTCAACGGGGAAGTCATTTCTTATAGTATTTCAAAATCTCCAAATATGCAGATGATAGATGAAATGTTATATGAGGCTTTTGATAAAGTGAAAGATATAAGGGGACTTATTTTTCACTCTGACCAAGGGTGGCAATATCAACATTATGGATATAGAAAGGCTTTGGAAAAACATGGAATTATTCAAAGCATGTCCAGAAAGGGAAACTGCTTGGATAATGCCTTGGCCGAAAGCTTCTTTGGGATCTTAAAGACAGAATTACTGTACAAACAGAGCTTTGAAACTGCGGAAGAATTTATAACTTCGTTAAAAGAATACATTCATTACTATAACAATGAAAGAATAAAAAACAGGTTAAATGGAAAGAGCCCGGTGGAATACCGAGCTCTCGTACAAAAAACTTAATTTTGTAAACTGTCCAACTTTTTGGGGTCACACCAAACATGAACAGCCGCCTATTAAAAACAAATTAACCTAATTAATTATCGCACAGTATACACATTGTTAAATGCTGCGCCTTGCGGATCGATACCTGATATTTTAAGGTTACCATTTTTTAAGTTGGTAAGTGCTTTATCAATGTCGGCCGGGCTGTTGATAGGCATGTTGTTGATGCTGGTAATTACCGAACCAACTTCAACGCCTAAATCATCAAACATTTTGCCTGGGCGAACCTGCGTTACTACCACGCCAGATTTTACACCATACTTCGCTTTCTGATCACCACTTAAAGCTTGGAAACCAGCACCTAACTTATTGTACAATTCCTCTGCCGATTTGGTTGCAGCCAACCTATTTCCAGCCGACTCTGGCTTTAAAGTTACGGTGAAGTTTTTCTCACTTCCATCACGTAAAACAGTCAGGTTAATTTTATCACCAGGCTGTAAGCGGCCAACGGTTTCCTGCAAATCAGATGATTCGGTTACGGTATGTCCGTTAACTTTAGAGATGATATCACCTTTATGCAAACCAGCCAGTTCGGCACCGCCGCCGACTACCAGATCGTTCACATACAAACCAACGGTATTATTAATACCTAACTGTTGCGCTGCATCGGGGTTAAGCTCGGTAAAGCTAACACCAACCAAACCACGTTTTACCGAACCATATTTTTGAATATCGTTCAATACTTTTTTAGCCAAATTTACCGGGATAGCAAAGCCATAGCCTTCGTACGATCCGGTTTGCGAAGCTATCGCAGCGTTAATACCAATTAATTCGCCCTTGGTATTTACCAAAGCGCCTCCACTGTTACCGGGGTTAATAGCGGCATCAGTCTGGATGAACGATTCAATACCTTTCTTAGGCAGGTTTTGCTGCATGCGGGTGCGGCTGCCAAACGGGTTGCTGCTGTTATCATCGCTTTCGCTGCCGATAATGCCTATATTACGGCCCTTGGCACTAATAATACCTGCAGTTACTGTAGAGGTTAAATTAAAGGGATTACCTACGGCCAGCACCCACTCGCCAACACGGGTATCATCAGAGTTACCTAATTTTACTATCGGCATGTTGGTTGCGCTGATCTTGATCAGGGCCAGGTCGGTATTCGGGTCGGTACCAATAACCTTGGCCTGGAAGGTACGCTTGTCGTTTGTGGTAACTTCTATTTTATCGGCTTTTTCAACTACGTGGTTGTTGGTTACGATATAACCATCGGTAGAGATGATCACACCCGAACCTGACGCTCTTTGCGGACCTTGAGGGCGTACACGCTGGCCAAACATCTGACCAAACATTTGCTCCATCTCATCTTGCCCACTACCACCGGTTGCCGAATAGGTGGTACGGATATAAACTACTGCCGGGGTTACTGCGGCGGCGGCCTCTGTAAAATCAACATTTCCGGTTGAGGCTACTACCGGTTCGCGGTTACTTGCAAAATAAACTTTCTGGCGATCCTCAAACGACATGTTTTTTTCTGTATTGTTTTCAATCACCTTGTAAGCGCCTATCGCCATAGCGCCACCTAAAAAGGCTGTTAAAACTGTTAAACCAAATCTTTTCATGTTTTTTTCTTTTTCTCCTATCAATTGTATTTCAAATTTAATACCATATAGACTATGAAGTCAATAGATAGTAACGGCATATTGTGTTAAAAAATGTTAATTATTTTATGCCTATTAAATATACCTGACTATTACGACCAACCAATCGTACAAACCTTATGGTTAAAATGAATATTTTTGTGTTCATAATTTAAATACCGTGAATATTCAGTTTTATAAGTACCAGGGGGCCGGGAACGATTTTATATTGGTTGATAACCGTAAAAACGGCGTAAATCATCATAATCCGGCATGGATAGCTCAGATATGCGACCGCCGATTTGGTGTGGGCGGCGACGGGATGATGTTTTTGCAGGATAAGGAAGGTTACGATTTTGAGATGATCTACTACAATGCCGATGGGCAGCCGAGCAGCATGTGCGGCAACGGCGGGCGCTGCATTGTAGCTTTTGCCAAATACCTGGGCATTATTGATAGCGAGACAAAATTTCAGGCTGTAGACGGCGAGCATTATGCCAAAATTTCAGCAGAGGGCGATTGGGTAAGCTTGCAAATGATTGATGTAGCACAGATTAACCGCGACGGCGAAGCCTATGTGCTCAATACCGGCTCACCCCATTATGTAAAATTAGTAGAAGACCTGAAACATAAAAACGTATACCAGGAAGGCCATGCCATCCGCAACAACGCTACTTACCGTAAAAAAGGCATTAACATCAACTTTGTTGAACCTATGGCCGAAGGCTACTTTGTACGCACCTTTGAGCGCGGCGTTGAAGATGAAACTTACGCCTGTGGAACCGGTGTTACAGCGGTTGCCTTAGCTATGGCACAGCATAACCAACAAAGCGGACATATTACCACACCTGTTAAAGTATTAGGAGGCGATTTAAATATCCGTTTTGATTACGATGGTGAAAGGTTTACCAATATATTTTTGGAAGGGCCGGCGAAATTGGTTTTTGAAGGAAAAATTGGCCCCCTAACCCCCTGAAGGGGGAACTGATGGTGGCTACCCTGTCGCTTTGATAAATTTATTCACTTAAAGCAATCATGATCAAAGGCTTATACGAAACACACCTGTTTGTGGAAGACCTGCAAAGGTCGGTAGACTTTTATCAACAAGTTTTGGGCCTGGAGCTATGTCATGAAGATGCCGAACGGAAAATTGCTTTCTTTTGGATAGGCCAACCGAAAGGGGCCATGCTTGGCCTTTGGGAAAAACCCAAGGACGAGATTGATAAACGGCACTTTGCCTTTCGTTGTGATGTGGACGATGTATTAAATAAGTCGGTTGATTATCTGAAGAGCCGTGGCCTTAAACCTTACAATTTTTTAAAGGACGCAAGCGAAAAGCCAATGGTTTTTGCCTGGATGCCAGCAATCGCTATTTATTTTACTGACCCCGATGGGCATTACCTGGAATTTATCGCAATTTTGGATGGGGATGCCAAACCGGAATTAGGAGTAATTAGTTACGAAGAGTGGCTTAAAGTTAAAGGTTAGGGCAATAGGTTAACCTCTACAGAGCCGCTCTGCCTATGTAAAGATTGCTTCGTCCCTCGCAATGACGCGTGGAGAGAAGATATATACTTGATAAACAACACCAAAACGTCATTGCGAGGAGGGACGACGAAGCAATCTCTATGCTATACAGGGCAAACCTGCAGAGCCGCTTTACCTAAGTAGAGATTGCTTCGTTTCCTTGCAATGACGCGTGGACAGAAGAGGCGCCCCTGCAGGGCGCGCTGCCTGAACTCCAAAGATAAAGCATCCGCCCAGCCAACGCGACCACCGAAACATTACCTATCGCTCCCGATAAAAGGAGCCTTCCGGATATATTGCCTATCACTGATCTGACTGATCAGAAAATACGCCAGATCGGTGGTGCTGATCTTCCCTCCGGGGCAATCATGCAGATCAACCACCGGATGCCAGCGCTCGTCGGTTGTTTCAATATAAGGCAGGCGCACTATCGTCCAATCAATATCGCTTTTGTCTAAAATAGCGGCTACGCTTTGTTTATCGGCAACAATTTCAGGGTAGGTTTGCTTCATATAATCAGTGAGCTGCCGGATATATTCCGTTTTGTTATCGCCTGGCATATCCAGGGTTAAGCCGGTAATTAAAATATAGCGTTTAATATTAAACTCGCGCATGGCGCAGAGTATGTTAGTAGTTGCCAGGCTTGATATTAAGGTTTCACCTTTTATCTGGCCTATAGTGCTGATCACCACATCGCAGCCCTGCAACAATAAGTGCGCTGTTTGGGGATCTTTAATATCCCCTTTTACTACCTCCATCAAGGTAGGCGATACCGGGTAAACCTCGGGCCTACGGATAAGCGACCGTACTTTAAATCCGTGTGATAACAATTGATAAGTTAAATAGCTACCGGTCTTACCGGTGCCCCCTAATAAGGCTACGGTTATATTTTGTGTCATAAAAAAATTCTTAATAATATTTGATTGTTATTAATGGTGGCCTGCCACTCAGGGGCAACGCAGCATAAGCGGCAATACATTGAGTATCCGCGGCATATCAGAAGCTGCTATTTTATAAAGAGAGTACGATGCCCTAAATATACCTTTTTAAGTTTTACCTACTAAATATTTATTGCATTGATGCATATTACAACCCGATAAATATTATTCGCCTCATTTTTTTTTGATTTGCTAAATATTCTGACTACGTTTGAATTTTTTGTTCATGTAACTTCTATAAATTTTTTATAGAACCTATGTTACGTGTAGACAGCAGTAAGCCTTGCCAAATAGTTTATGCCATTTGTAAGCATGAATACCTGTCGTACGTAATTGAACCACACATTGTACAGCTTAATCCCAACGGCGAATTCTCATTAACACATCAGCGCTTATTTTCAAATACAGCCAAAGAGTTTAGCAACTGCATCGACGAAACAGACGTTAAACTGGTCAAAATGCTGGAAGACCTGGAGCAAGGCGCCATCATTCGCAAGTATCATAAAAAAGCCATCCGCCCTATTGAGTTTTTTTCCAAAACTTTTAACGAGCAATTTTTTGAAACCATTCGCCCAAAAATGGAAAAACGAATGGTTGAGGCGCTGGGGCTGATGCGCAATAAAGAGGTTTACCAGATGAGCAAGGAAGGCTATCCTGCCGGTAAAAAACTGCAAATAGCCACAGAAGAAGCCTCGGTACTGTTCCATTTCAGGCGGAATGAAACGGAGATCAGGTATTTCCCAACCATCAAATACCAGGGATTGCGCATTGAGTTTATGTTTAAAAATGCCGAAATCATCAGCAACCATCCCGCCTGGATGTTGCTGGACGATACGCTGTATTATTTTGATAAGGATATAGAAGGCAAAAAACTACTTCCGTTTTTAAATAAACGGTATATTGCCATACCACGCTCGTCCGAGCAATCATATTTTGAAAAATTTGTTGCCCCGCTTATTGAAAAACATCATGTATATGCCGAAGGCTTTAAAATAAACAACGAAAAGCATGAGGCCACGCCGGTACTGAAACCTATTTATGTAGAGGGAGGCATCTCACAACTCCAGCTCTATTTTAAATATGCCGATTATGTTTTCCCTTTCGGGGATGGCAGGCAAGTATCTGTGCGAATAGAGAAAAACGGCGACGAGTATACCTTCCATCGCGTTAAGCGCTCTATTTCCTGGGAAAAAGGCCAGTTGCAGTTGCTGGAAAACATGGGTTTAAAAATGGTAACCAGTTTATTCCAAAACCTGGAAGTCAATACTGCCGAAGAAGAGGTTGATCATTCATTCTCTGTATTTGAGTGGCTCAACCAGCACCACGACGAACTGATAGCCAAGGGCTTTGAACTGGAACAACCAGAAGGCCAAAAACGCTACCTGTTTGGCAGCAGTAAAATTGACCTGGAGGTTAAGGAGGGTAACGACTGGTTTGATATCCATGCCGTAGTGCACTTTGGCCCTTACCAAATACCGTTTATAGAACTCAGAAACCATATCCTCAATCGTAAAAAGGAGTTCATACTCCCATCCGGCGAGATTGCTGTGATACCCGAAAAATGGTTCTCGCAATACGGTAACCTGCTGGCCTTTGCCGAACATGACAAAAATTTAAAGTTGCGCAAACACCACATTGGGCTCATTAACGATCTGGATGACGGCGCCATGGCAGGTGTTGCTATTAACCGTAAGCTGCAAAGGCTAACGGATTTTGAGCAGATGGACGAAGTAGATATGCCGGTGAATTTTACCGGAACCTTGCGCCACTATCAAAAAGCCGGCTACAACTGGTTTCACTTTTTAAAAGATTATAATTTTGGCGGTTGCCTTGCGGATGATATGGGTTTAGGTAAAACCATACAAACCCTGGCGCTACTGCAAAAAAACAAGGAGGAGGCAGAATTGGCCGGAGGCAAGGCTACATCCCTAATTATTATGCCTACCTCGCTTATTTATAACTGGCTTAACGAGGCTACTAAGTTTGCGCCACAGCTTAAGCTAATGATCCATACCGGGGCTTTGCGCAATAAAATTGCCGGGCACTTTGAACATTATGATGTGGTGATCACCACTTATGGCATCAGCCGCATTGATATTGATGTATTAAAGGGCTTCTACTTTGATTATATCATTCTCGACGAAAGCCAGAATATCAAAAACCCATCGTCCAAATCGTTCAAATCTGTTAAACTTCTTAAATCCCGTTTTAAACTAATATTGAGCGGTACACCGGTAGAAAATTCGGTAAACGACTTGTGGACGCAAATGTCGTTCATTAACCCGGGCTTGCTGGGTAGTCAGCAGTTTTTCATCAACGAGTTTGTAACGCCGATAGAGAAAAAGAAAGACGAAGAAAAAGCACGCAAACTACAAGCCCTGATTAAGCCCTTTGTTTTACGCCGCACCAAAGAACAGGTAGCTACCGAGCTACCACCTAAAACCGAGAATCTGTTTTACAGCAAGATGAGCGATGAGCAGGCGGAGGTTTACGAAAACGTAAAATCGGAATACCGCAACGAATTGCTGAAGAGCCTGGAAGACGGCACCTTTGCTAAATCGCAAATGCAGGTATTGCAGGGGCTGATTAAGCTAAGGCAGATAGCCAATCACCCATCCATGATAGACGATAACTACGAAGGTGATTCGGGCAAGTTTGAGGATGTTACCCACACCCTGAACAACGTTTTGGATGGAGGCCATAAGGTGTTGATCTTTTCGCAATTTGTAAAGCAGCTCACCATCTACAGGCAGCATTTTGAGAAAGAGCATATCCCCTACTTATACTTAGACGGGAGTACTCAAAACCGGGGCGAAATAGTGAAGAAGTTCCAGGAGGATGAAAAAACCAGGGTGTTCCTGATCTCGATCAAAGCCGGTGGCGTGGGCCTGAACTTAACCGAGGCCGACTATGTTTTTATCCTCGACCCCTGGTGGAACCCCGCCGTTGAGCAACAGGCTATTGATCGAACGCACCGGATAGGCCAAACCAAAAATGTGTTTATTTATAAATTCATCACCAAAGATTCGGTTGAAGAAAAAATACTGGCGCTGCAGCAGCGCAAACTCAAGCTATCCAGCGCCCTCATCACCACCGAAGAGAGCTTCATTAAATCATTATCGCCCGAAGATATTAAAGAGATATTGGGATAGTGGTTAGCCTATAGTTCTGAGCCTGAAGAAAGTCCGGAGTCTTGAGTTCTGAGTCAGGAGTCTAAAGCCGGGAGTCTTTTCTAAGCGCAGATATGGCCCATCCGAAAAAAATAGCGATGACGTTTTGAACCTGCTAAATTTATTTGATGCACAGCCAAAAGTGGCAAAGGCCCAGACTGCACGCCGGGTCGGTTTTGGCCTGTGAAGATAAAACAACAACTGTATGCGCTCGCAGAGGCCACCGCACCGTGCTTCGACAAGCTTATAATGACGTGGTGCTAAGTTGTTGATTATTAAGATACTTTTTGGAGTGTCCAACCTAATTTAGCTGCATCTTTTTGCAGTCGCGCGATCTTCCTGGCCAATTGTTTCTCTGGATCCTGTGCTATTTTCTTCGGATCATAAGGCTGTTGTTTAAGTACCATATGGTAAAAGATGACGGCTAGCTTTCTGGCTATGGCCTTGATGGCTTTTTTCTTTCCCCGCGTTCCTGCCAGCTTTCTGTATTGTTGGCCTAAAGGGCCTTTGTTTTGCCATAAACTGAATGCCGCTAGCCGGAATGCCTGCGAAGCAGGATTATGGGTTACCCGCTTTTCATGACCTACAACCCGCCCGCCGGTTATCCTTTGACGTGGAGAGAGGTTCAGCCAACTGGCGAATTGATTGGCTGTAGGCCATTTACTCATATCGGTTCCTGTGACCGAGAGTATCGTGAGCAGTCCGATCTCATCCAGCCCATCTACCTCCGTCAGGTCAACCCCCAGGATAGCCAGCAGATAATCCTTCAGATTGAAATGATATTGGTTCTTCCTCACCAAGCCCTTTTTTTTTTCGATGGGTTTGGTCAAAGCATCATCCTTTTGATGCACCAGCCTTTGAAGAGTTCCTTCAATATAGGTTTCGTAAGCCAGCATCTGTTTTTTTTGAAAGTCGAAGGCCTCCAGGTTCAATCGGAGCATCGTGACCAAATGAGGTCGGTAATCTCCTTTGAGTGAACTAAGCAGATCCTCAGGGCTGGCTTTCAATAGCGCATGATTGACCTGGGCCAATAACGTATCAGGATCGGTTGCCCCGGCGGCTATCAGGCGCAACAATTTCATACCAGCCACCCCTTCTATATCACTGATCAGGTGCTGGAATTTCACATTCATTTGGGTGAGGTTTTTTTGTATCCGGTTCAGTGTATCGCTTTTCTGATCCTTACAGGTGTCCCTTCCATGAATATATTGCCGCAGTTCACGGTAAGGCTCATCGGCGATATGGGAATGGCGCAGCATCCCGTAAGAGAGGAGTTGATGCAGCCACTGAGCATCATTTACATCTGTTTTTTGAGCTACGTTACGATAATGGCTAGGGTTAATCAGGGTGACACGCATGCCGAAATCCTCCAGGATAGTGAACAGTGTCATCCAGTAACTGCCTGTGGCCTCCATCCCCACTTCCTGTACGCCTGCTGTTTTTAACAGGGCAGCGAGTTCATGAAGGCTATCGGTAAAGCTGTCAAATGGCCTCACATGCGACAATCCTTCTCTATCCGTATAAGAGACTACCAACAGCATGCTGCCTACATCGACCCCTGCCGAACGCGGATATATCAGCTCGAAACGTTTCATCTTGATCCCGGCACCGCCTTGCGGTAGGGTTTTCTTCTTGTTTTTCTTAGCTTTGCTCATTGTTTTTTTTAAGAAACAGGGCAAGCTCTGCCACTCTAAAGGTGTTTAAGCTTATAAGCGCGGTGAGCCTTCTCCGAAAAGAGGGTTCCCATAAATATTTTTTGCAAAGAGTGACAGTCCCAAACTTATAAACGGGCTCTGGTCGGCCCCAAAGTATCATGCGGGGTGTGTAGCTTGCCTTGTTCTTTTTTCAAGTTTAGCCTTTTTTTACGATAAACGTCATCCCTATTTTTTCCCGGTTGGCAGGGTCCGTTACTTATAATGACGTCCATGTAAGTTATTGACTATCAGGCTGCTTTTTGAACGATCATACCGAGTTTAGCTGCATCTTTTTGCAGACGTGCTATTTTTCTTGCCTTTTGCTGTTCTATGTCTGGCTGTATCCGGGTGGCATCAAATGCTTGTTTATTAAGTACCATGTGATAAAAAATCACTGCCAGCTTGCGGGCGATAGCTTTGATCGCTTTTTTGCTCCCTTTTGTCGATGCTAATCTTCTGTACTGCTGCCCCATCGGACCTTTGCTTTGCCATAAACAATGCGCCGCCAACCGGAATGCTTGTGTTGCAGGATTATTGTTGTTACGTCTTTCATACCCTATTATTTTGCCTCCCGATATTTTGGGCCTCGGTGATAGATTTAACCAACTCACAAAATGTTCTGCCGTAGGCCATTTTTTCATATTCGTTCCCGTTACTGCAAGAATAGTTAAAAGCCCTATTTCATCCAGACCCTCTACCTCGGTAAGGTCTACTCCCAAAATTCCCAATAAATAATCTTTCAGATTAAAGCTGTACTGGTTCTTTCTTACCTTTTTTGTTTTCTGTTGGATAACTGTTGGCGCTTCGCCCTTACAAGCAAGAAGCTCCTTTAGGGTATGTTCAATATGACTTTCATAAACCTGCATTTGCTCCTTAAAAAAATCATAGCTTTTAAGCGTGATGGATAGAATATGAATATAATGTTGCTTATATTCTCCCTGTAGCGAGCTAAGCAGATCCTCCGGGCTGGCCTTTAATTTTGTTACATCAATGCGAGCCAGCAAGGTTTGCCCATCGCATATTCCTGAACTGATCGCCCGTAAAAGCTTCATACCTGCTACTCCCTCCACATCGCTGATTAAATGCTGAAACTTAATATTCATCAACGTCAGTGTTTTCTGCATTCGGTTAAGGCTATCGCTCTTATAGTTTTGGTATATTTCTCTTTCATGAAGATATTGCCTTAACTCCCGGTAAAGTTCAGGCGCTATGTGAGAATTGCGTATCAGGCCATGGGCCAGCAACTGATGCAGCCACTGTGCATCGTTGATATCCGTTTTCTGAGCCGATACATTCCGGTAATGACTTGGATTGACAAGGAACATCTCCATGCCATGCTTTTCCAAAATGTTGTAAAGTGATTCCCAATAAGGACCGGTTGCCTCCATGACTACCTTTTCAATGCCTTCTTTTTGCAGCAATTCCGCTAACTCATACAAACTGCTTGTAAAGCTGTCAAATTCACGCAAATTGATCATCCCTTCACGGTCGGTATAAGATACTACCATCAGCATGCTGCCGATATCTATGCCTGCTGAATGAGGATTTAACAATTCAAACCGTTCCATTTTTTTTGCGGTCTGCCCAGCGGTGGCACGCTTCTTTTTTTTGCTATTTTTGCTCATGTTCTTATAATTATAAAAACTAGGCAAGCTCGGTCACTCTAAAGAATATTTAAGCTTAAAAGCATGGTAAACTCTTCCGGTCAGAATAGTTCCCGATAATGTTTTTTTCAAAGAGTGACAGTCCCAAACTCAACAGCGGGCTCTTAACGGCGCCAAAGCGTGAACGGGTTATGTAGCTTGCCTTGTTTTTTTGCAAAATGCAACTTTTTCAGCATAACTATCTTTATTGAAAAAACGTCATCCCTGTTTTTTCCGGAGCGACGCCCGGTGGGATACTCAGCATGACACCCACATTGATAATCAATAAATACGAAGACATCATTAGAAGTAATGGACCCGGCCAACCGGAAAAAAACAGGGATGACGTTTGGAACTTCGGTAATTATTGAAGCACAGGCAAAAGCGGGCGAAGGCCAGACTGCACGCCGGGCCGGGAGCTGGCCTGTGGGCGGAAGGATCGGGCAGTCTTGACTTTTTTGGTTCTTTTTGTGTCAAGACAAAAAGAACAAAGCCCTTCACGCGGCGATTGAGCGTGCCGATGTTGTAAATTTAGAATAATGATTATCGGAGAAAAGATAGCACATTGATAATCAGCGCACCTAATACGATGCAGACTTACCGTTTTTAGAAGATCCCTCCTCACGTCGGGATGACATGACGGAGAGAGTTTAGCTTTGATAATCAACAACTTAACAAGGCATAATTATAAATCTCAAATCAGGCTCATTTCTCATTTACTCCCCTTATACTCAGCACACCCGACTCAGAACTCAAGTCTGAAGCCATTCCAAATACATCTCTCTGCTAATCATCCCTGCACCTAACGAAGCCAGATGATTGGTATAAACCTGGCAGTCTATCATCTGATATTTACCGGTTTGGCAAAGTGTGATGAGTGCGAGTTTGGATGCGTTGCTCACCTTGCTAAACATGCTTTCGCCGCAAAATACATTCCCAACCTCTACACCGTATAAGCCACCGGCTAATTCATCACCAAGCCATACCTCTACGGAATGTGCGTGCCCCAACTGGTGTAATTTGATATAAGCCTGCTGCATGTCGTTAGTGATCCAGGTGCCATCCTGATCAATGCGTTCAGCATTGGCGCAATTGACTATCACATCCGCGAAAGCGGTATCAAACTTAACCTTGAATTTGCCGGAGCGGATCACCTGCCGCATGCTTTTGGATACCTTTAGCTCGTTCGGAAAAAGCACAAAGCGCTCGTGGGGCGAATACCACAGGATAGGTGTCTCATCACTGTACCACGGAAAGATCCCGCTCCGGTAAGCCAGCAACAGCCTGTCCGGCGAAAGATCACCTCCTACGGCCAGTAAACCATCCTCTTCGGCCAGTTGCGGATCAGGAAATAATATGCGCTCATCAAGCCTGAATATCATCCCGGCAAAATTAAGCCTTCTTGCGGATCACCAATTTTTTATTTTGAACTTTGGCTATGTTATCCATATACTCCTGCATCTCGTTGTATTTGGCAGCAGGGATAGCATACCGGGTTAAGTTAAATTTGGCCGTACTTATTATTTGATTTTTTGCGGCATCGTAAACATAATTTACCTCGTAGTTGCCGTAGCTAAATTTAAGGCTCGCATTGGCAGGCATGGTTTCAACTTCAAACCCCTGTGGCAAATCAATGGTAGTAACACAGGTTTTTTGCATGGGGAATTCAAAATAGTAATCGCTTTTGCGCTTCTCTAAAACGGGTAAGGTTAACTGCCATAGGTTAAATACCCTTGGCTTATAAAACCTTTTATCGCCCGAAATAATATCGCAAAAGCGGTCGTACTCCATGTCAACATCCACTTCTTTAGTGCCTTCTTTATCCTCAACTGGCTTTAATTCAAGCGCAGACGGTTGCTTTAAGCCAAAATGCTGAATCAGCATTTTCTTTTGATCGTCTGCTTTCTCCTGATCTAAACCCAAAAACTCATCCCGGTATCCGCCGGTTACCCACAATTGCATTTTTGCCTTGGCTCCCCCATCGGCATCCAAAACTAAATGCACCTCACTTTTAAAGTGATTATCATCAATTGTGCTTTTGGGTGTATTCACCAATTTGCCGCCATCTTCGGTAATTAACAGGGCATTCCGGTTTTCGGTAAACGTACCTAATTTACCAAATGGCTTAAGTGTGTTGGTACATTCAAGCCAGGTGGTATCCCCTTTTAAAGGCACACATAATATAATGTGATTAAACGGATCGGCAGGAAACTCAGGATCCGCAGGCTCTTTATTCTCACCTCCGCGTACTATGGCATAATAACTCGGAATACCAACCGCTTTAAGTAAGGCAAACATATAGTTGGAAAGCGCCTTACAATCGCCATATTTTTTTTGATCAACAAAGGTTGCCGGGAATGGCTTTAAGCCACCGATACCTAACTGAATACTTACATAACGTACATTATGCTGCAGGTACTCATACAAAAATTTCACTTTCTCTTTGTCGGCCTTTAGGCCTGCTACCATTTGCCTTATCTCTTCTGCACGGGCCGGCGTAAGCGAATTTACATCGGCATTTAAACCCAATTGCCATTTTCCGTAATTTTTCCACGAGCTGATATCGCCGGGAATACCACCGTACTCAAAAGAATTGGCAGCAAAGAAGATGCCGGGTAAAACCTGCCAGTCTACTGCATCATCTTCCAATTTGATGGCTTTCAGGTTTTTTACTTGCCAAGTATATGAATCCATATCCCCTTTGCTAATCTCCGGTCTGATACTGGTGTGCTTGTTTTTGAATCTAAACCCAACAGCGGGATTAACTATAATACGATAAACAGAGTTTTGAACAGCTATATCAGGCTCTTGTATTTGCCATTCTCCTAAGTCCAGAAAGCTATTGCTACTCATTTCGGTGATTTTCTCAACTGTAACGGGATAACTTACAATGGTATGCCGTGTACTGATTATCCGATCGTCAGTAATAATCGACATATCATCATATGCTGCCCTATCATACATATCTCCTTTCCGGTATTTTTTAATAAGCTTCCCATCGGCATCATATACCATCATTTCAATAGTGTTTACGCTATTGAACTTGGGCTCATACCCTAAGCCGACCGAGGCCTCGCCTTCGGCCTTTTCGTTCAATATCGTTATGATACGATGCGATCTGGCAACTTTTCTTCCCGGCCCTTTTACGGTAACCTCTTTTAAGCTATAACGCACTACCGCGTTAGCGTCTTTCTTTAACGAGTCGGGTATGGTTGAAGCCTTATACAATTCGGCAGGGATATCTTTGCTTTGGCTAAAAGCATTATTAAAAAAGATGCCCAGGGTACCTATCAGCAAACAAACAAACGATTTTTTACACATATCAGGATTTTTTCAGCACAATCTGCTCGTTCAACATTTCGTACATTTTTTTATAAAATTCGCGTAGTTCGGCATAATTCTCTTTAAAAAAGATACTTTTTTTAAAGCTGATCATGTACGATATCTGGATCAAACCATCCTCTTCGCCTACCAGCCGTCTGAAACTGATGCTCTGATCGGGCATCATTAAGGTCGTATTTTTAGGGAGCCCCTCTGTTTTATAACCGGCCGGAATTTTATAATTGCCGTTGACGGAATATAGGCTGCGGTATCCAAAATCAATATCCGAAGCTCGTTTTTCACTCAGGAAGGGATTACTGCGCATGGATAAAAACATGTTCGGGTTGAAATAGATATAATCGCCATCAGAACCGGTAAGGGTTAACTTAAAGTCGATCTTTTGACTGAGTGGCAAGCTATCCACATCCATGTTTTCAAACTTCAGGGATGAAATGCTAAGGTTATTATCGTTATCCTTTAAAAAGGTTTTGTATTTATCCTCACCGTCCCTTTTATACTTTTCTACAGTACTAAGCTTCTGGTAACTAAAATTATTGATCTCGGCAGTGCCCTCCATTTTACCGTCAGCCAGAATATTGGCTTGAAGGAATACCGATTTCCTGGCAGGTTGTGTTTTATCGATAAACAACATACCGTATTGTTTATCATCCTTATTGATTTGGAAACCGTAGGAATTAAGCAACTCATCCGGCACTTCGTTATAAACGTTATACCTGTTTGAAGCATCCAAAATATAACGCTTTGTACTATCAACCGGGATATAGGCCACAGCGCGGTTAAACTGGTTTAAATTAGGGTAATAAGGATTTACACGCCCGTTATCACGTGTACTCACCATCATAGGGTAAGCTTTTAAACCGGCTTGTTTAAGTAAATGATACAATACCAAGTTAATCTCGGTTGAATTTCCACTTTGCTTTTCCCAGGCTTTGGATGTGCCATCGTTGGTATACCACCGGTCAACGTCGTTCCACTTCATTCGGTTCTTAACTGCATTAAAAACGTACGCTATTTTTTCATCATCCGTTTTTAACGTTTTAGCTTTCGCAATAATTAATTCTTCGTCTTTAAGTTTCCTTTTAAATTGTGAGCCAAAATCTTCATCCTCACATACGGTATTGCCTATTTTGTCCCATGTTTCGTTATAGTTACGAACGAAGCCCCCTATCGGCCTGATACTGGTTAACTGAAAATAAAGCCCCTGCAGGTTATCGGCTCTGGAGCGCATATAAGGCTCATCTTGTAAGGAGGGTATATTGGCTATGCCGCGCACCTGGTTATCAACACTATAGCTAACAACATCCTGCCCGCTACCAATACTTTTTGAATCGGAGCTCGATGTGTGTTTTACATAGGCTGCAGCCGTGCGGGTTTGTGTT